>DAHXLK010000016.1 GCA_027366035.1 Chlamydiota bacterium | reverse complement strand
ATTTTTGCCAACATTCCTTTAGCGGAAAGCTGCTTTTTTTCAACGGAATGAACGCCCATGATCTTTTTCCCCACCTTTACGAAAAAATAGTTGGGAAAACAGTCTATCTCATTGCGAAAATTTATTTAACGGGAATTGCTGATTTTTATGTAACACCAAAGTTGTAATGTCACCACTTCGCCAAAGTTAAAATTAAAGAAAAAATTATTGCTTTTAAATTTGCGGCTCAGCTATATTCTCATTATTTAATTTTGAAAACTGGGGTTGATGGTATGAGTTTAAGGGTGATTCCTGAATTACATTCAGAGTGTTCTCACCAAGCATATGATTTGAATCTCTTTTCTACCCAAACCGGTATTTGTCAAGCTCCTTTACCCTATGATGAAGTCCGCATTTATTCCAAAAGTTTATTTTTTGTCGTAGGAGAAAATCTTGTTGGTCCTGTTATTCGTTCCATTATCAATGTGGCAAGCCGCGCTTTTGAAACATGGAGTTCTCTTTGTTCTCGTATCCCCTTATTTTCCATGGCAAGCGCTACTACAGTAAACTGCGATCCGCAGTTTGCTGCCGGCGTATCGTATAATATAGACGCTACAGGTGGTGGAATTGCTGTAGGAGATTTTAATGAGGATTCTTTGCCGGATATTGCATCTGAAAGCTCTACCGGATTTAACATCATATACAATAACGGAAATGGAACTTTCGGCGCTCCTTTTATTTATAGCTTAGATGGTAATCCCGGAACTACAAGTAATATCCTTGCTAAGGATCTTAATGGAGATAACCTGACAGATATAGTTTTAACTGCAGATGATTCGAAAATTTTAATTTATTTTGGAAAAGGAAATAAGCAATTCTCCGCTCCAATTAGTTATTCTGTACAAAATTCTCCTTTTGCGATGGCAACCGGATATATAAAAAAAGGACCTCTTCCTGATCTAGTTGTGGCAAATCAAGGTTCGAATACTATTTCTATATTAGTAAATAATGGCACCGGGCAATTTGAATCTCAACAAATCTATGCTGTTGGTAATGGTCCTGATGGTGTAGTAGTAGGAGATTGGAATAACGATGGAAATGAAGATGTTGCAACCGTTAATTATAATTCTCAAAATATGACAGTTTTGTTTAATCAAGGTGACGGTAGCTTAATTATAAATGCAACTTATCCCGTAGGCACTTATGCGGCACGTGTTGCAGCAATCGACGTAGAAGGGACTGAGTATCCTGATCTTGTGGTTACTAGGAATCCTTATGTTGTCTTATTATATAAAAATCGGGGTAACGGCCTTTTCGATACACCAATGTCGATATCTGTAGGTAATGGAGCTGATGGCATTGCAGTAGGAGATTTGAATAATGACGGACTACCGGATATGGTTATTACCAATTATTATGCTAATACTATATCTCTCCTTGTAAATAAGGGAAATGGCACTTTTTCCCCTCAAATAGTCTACCCAACAGAAAATAGCCCTCTTTCTGTAACCTTGGCAGATTTTACAGGAGATGGGTTACCTGATATTGCCGTAGCGAATAAGGGGAATGGGACAATTATTATTTACCCTAATACTGTGCCTTCTGATTGCTTGTATACAACCACTTCTTCAAGCAGAGCTACTCTTACTACTACTAGTATAGGCAATACTGCTCCATCTTTAATGCCTGCCAGCATCAACCCATCTACATCCCAAATGGATCAGACGACAACAACTGTACTTAAATATAGTGCATCTCATAGTACGCCTCTTACTTCTACCGTTACCAACCATATTCCACCATCTACAACTTTTGTAAGCGCTAGTTCGAGTGATCGTTCCATAGACGTCTCGAGCTCTACTATCACTACTGCATCCGGAAAAAGGGAAACCTCACTTCCGACTCTCCCTTCCACTTCTATCTATAATATTTTACCCTTAACTTTCTCTAGTACTAGCTCGATGGGTCGATCAATAGATACTGCCAATCCTACTCCAACTACTGAATCTGTAAACATCGAAATTTCAAATACCCTTCTCCCTTCCGCTACTCCCAGTAATAGCCCCATTTTCCTTACGACGACTAGGGGGCCACAAGCAGGGACGTCAATCTCTATCGCTGCCACATCTACTTTCCATACAACTGAATATCTATCCCCTACTACGGATCAAAATAGTACTCAGCCGGCAGGCAGCGTTTCTTCACTCGACACTTCAGGAAATAAAACTGCTATTATCGGTGGTGTAGTCGGAACAACTGCACTTCTTGGGGTAACAGCAGCTCTTGTTGTTGTAATTTACAAAAGATCCCATAGTTCGCATGGATATAGAGCTAAAAATCCTCCAAAAGGGCCCATCCAGGATATGATGGAATTAAGCGTATCTTCTCAAATAATTTTTCATAACAATCCCCTAGATGGCCCTGAATTAGGTGGAGTAGCTGTGGGTTCTCAGGAGCATATACCTACTCATACCTCTGAACTATATGAGAGTATTAATGGGGAGACTGATGGTACAGTTATTGTTCCCGTTGAACAATATGTGCCTATGTCTCTGTATTCCAATCAGCCCACTTCTACTCACCAATATGAGCCTGTTCCGGATCGTTCTAAGATAGATTATGTAGAACCTGTTCGGAAAGAAGAGGAGTGATATATTCGAGTAAGCGGTTCTTATTTGGATTAATTTGAAAAAATTCTAAAGAATTGAAATTACCAGAACAATTGGCGAGTTTTGCAAAAATGGAAATGCTATCCTTGGTTTCTATAGCATTTGATATAATCTTATTGAACCCCCAAGAAGAAACTGTTTCGATCTCCCGGTTGGTTAAAATTTTACCCTTGCTTCCCCGGATTTGATCTTTTTAAAAGTGCCTATACCTTACTCCCGACTTCCTCATTATTTCTTAGAGAGATGTTTACTGTTAATGATTTATGAAAATGCAAGGGCACTACATCTTTTTTATTGTTTGTATTCTTTTGACTCCCATAACTTGATATAGTTTCTTTGCTGTAACGCTCATAACTGAAGGAAGGCGACATCTATTCTCAGTACCCTCTTCTGGGACTGTTGAAATCTTTAGCTTTGCCGTTAAAAAATTACCCTTGCAAAGCCGATTTGATTTTTTTTTGAAAGTGACATGTCCTATTAGGTATAGGCATTTTTAAAAAGATCAACCCGGAGGAAGCAAGGCTCAAATTGTAACCAAATGGGAGATCGAAACAGTCCCAAAAACGGCGAAGAAGTGATCAAAGAACGAGTAGCATAAGGAAAAAAATCAGAGGATTTATTCAACGGCCAAAACACAACTTGTGACAAAATCTTTTGAACCGACCTGGAATATAGTTGCTTCTTTTGTTTCTTGTATAGAAGAAAACAGGTAAGGAGAAAAATTCTGGGACCTAACAAGAAGTGTGGAAGCATATCCATGAAGAACTAAAGCAAGAATCTTGTTCTTAGATGTTATGTGCATGCTGAGATTCACAAAACTACCAAATTCCTCTTTTGGGTTTACAATACCCGTTCCAAGGCTTTCAAGATTATCACAATCAAAAATACATAATCCATTGTTAACCTTTAAAGAGTTAGGCAATGTTTTTATACCAGAACATCCTTCAAGAGTTAATTGATCTAGAGATAAATTCTCAGGCAATGCTAATAGATTTGTACATTTGGTAAGGTTTAAATTATGAACCGAATTGGAAAGCTGTGGGAGTGTGGTTAAATTAGGACATTCTAGCTTAAGGACTCCCCGTATCTCTAAATTTTCAGGAAGCCTAATGGAAGCTTCGCCTAATCTAATTGTAAGTGATTTAAAAACAACATGATAGCGTTTGTAATATCGAATAAATGCCTCCAACTGTTCTTTGGAATCAATAATATAATTTCCGGAACCAATCGATTGAAGGACTCTCCCTAAAAGCATCATTGGAGATGTAACCAAAATCCCCAAAAATCCTATGGGTAATGTAAAAATAACTAATGCACACCTCATGACCCGAAAACATCCAGTAGAGGAACCTAAAGGATTACGAATCCATTGCCACGATCGAGAAAAAGGGCTCCTAATTTTAGAGCCAAGAATATAGTTATTTAAAGAACTGGCTTCTGTCATAAACATCTATTAAATTTAAATTAATTATACTATATAGTATAATTATTTAAATAAATTTTAATACTGAAAATAAAGGTTTATTATAAATTTTGTTTTAGCAAAAGCTCTAATTAATTCATAACTTATTGATAATAAGCGTATTATATTTAATTATGTTTTCGATATAAATCGTCTGTTATTAAAAAATTAACTTCATAGGATTTATTGCTTATATAAAAGGACTGTTAAAATCTTTAGCTTTGTTGTTAAAATTTGAGTCTTTTAAAGCCGGTTTGATTTTTTTGAAAGTGGCATATCCTAAGAAATCTCAAAATCTCGCCTTTGTACATTTTGCTGAGACGATTTTTATAACCTTTTGATCTTCAATTTGTTACAGATTGTTACAGTCGGTTTGAACACACCATTGCAGAAGTGCGTAACAGATTGCAGGTAAAAATGTTACAAAAATTGCTTCAGCAAAATGTACAAAGGCGAGTTAAAGAAGAAGAAAAATTTTTAGCCCTTTTTAGACAATCTTCTACTGAAACCCCTTCCCAATAATTTCCCACGCAAGAAATTCTAGCCGGTAGCATTTTTTGTACCCTATCCATCCTCAGGCTATGCCCCACTTCTAACTGAGGGAGGAAGTGTGGATGAAAAGCAACCTGTTTTTCTACCGGTTCTTTTATAATACCCATATGCTTTTTTGCTGCCCGGATAGCTAAAGAAATACAAGCCTCTTCACTAAAACCGATAATCTCCGGATGATGTATTCCCCCTAATAGGAAGGTAAAAGAAGTTACTCTCGTTCTTTGAGGAAAAATCGAAGAGTTCCAAAGAGCCCCCAAAACCGGGTCGTTTTCCGAAGTAGGGACAAGGTAACCGAACCCTTTTTTTCTCCACAGATCTTGATCATAACCCAAATGGACAGAAACTATGGATGCGCGAGTTATTTCTTGAAGTAATGGTATATGTAGTAGACGCCCTGCCTCCCGGGAAGAAGTGGCAATAATGAGATGGTCGCAGGAAAAAGCCCGGTGATTGGTAGCCACTATCACCTGGTCTGCATAAGGGGTAATAGCTATCACTTCAGAGGAGGTCGACACAGTAGCTCGGATCTGCTTTTGTAAAGCAGCGATCAAGCTACCATTTCCCCCTTTCAAAGAAAAAAGCCGCGAGTCTTTCTTTTTGCTCTTGAAAAATCCTTTATAAAACGAACCATAATCTTGCTGCCATCCATAAAGGGAGGGGAAAGAGGCTTTCATAGAAAGCTTCCGAATATCTCCCGCATAGATCCCTAACGTAATTGGATCGAAGAGCTCTATAGCCACCTGACGGCTATATCTTCGTGATATACAATCATAAATCGATTCCTCCTCGCCACTTCCTTTTTTTGCCCACAAATCTTTAGCCAATGCCGGAAGGAGGGGGAGAAGGGTAGAAAATAAAGGACGTAATGCCCCCCGTACATAGAGATAACGCCTTTTTGCCTCTTCGGAAGAAAAAATTAGATCTTGTGAAAGGCCAAGCTCTTGAATAAGACAGATAAGCTCCGGACATCGCGACCATTTAAAAACTTCAGGCCCCTGTTCCCATAAAAAAGCCCCCTTTCGGACACTTTGCATCACACCGCCCAATACGGATTTTCTTTCTAAAAGAGATATTTCTACAGGGAGATTTCGCAAATACCAGGCTACAGAAAGCCCGGAAATCCCCCCTCCTACAATGATAACTTTTTTCATATCCCTTTCGAGTAGGCCCCTTCTTTTTGCAGATAAGCATCAAAATAAGAGGCGACATGCCGGATAAATAATTTTCCAAGCTCTGTCGTCATCAGCCTCTTATTTTCAAAATAGGCTAAACGGGGATCTAAGACTATTTCAGCGAAAGGAAAGGTAGGAAATTTTTCCGTATCCAAGCTAAAATCACACATCAAAGTGTGGATGATATCCCTCCTTATCTTATCTTCTTCACTCAACTTTTTACCTCGGAAAAGGGGAAGCCTATTTTTCTGAATTGCTTCTCTATACCCTTCGAGCCCTTTTTCATTTTGTACATAAAGGTCAGGGAGGAGAGAAATCGCCGTAACCCCAAGTCCTAAAAGATACTTTGCCTTTTTCACCGAATAACCTTGGAAATTGCGGCAAAGGATCCCCTTTTGATAAGCAATACTAAGCTCGTCGGTCTTCAGGGAAAAATGGTCCATCCCTATTGCCTCATATCCCGAAGCGATTAAATGATTTCTCGCTTGAAGGTAAATCTGAAATTTTGCAAATGTACTCGGTAGGTCTCTATCCTTTATAGCCTTTTGATGGGGCTTTAGCCAGGGGACTTTCGCATAGGAGAAAAGAGAGAGCCTATCGGGCCTTAATCCGGCAATCTTTCCTATAGTCTCTTGAAACGATTCGGGGGTTTGTAAGGGAAGACCATAGATGAGATCGATATGGATACTGGAAAATATCTCCCTTGCCCACCGGTAGGTAAGGGAGGTCATCTCCCATGTCTGCCTCCTTTTTACCGCCTCCTGCACATCGGCTTGGATATCTTGCACTCCGAAGCTAACCCGGTTAAAACCAATGTTTTTTAAAAAGGTAAGTTTTTCCTCCGTTACCGTCCTGGGGTCTATTTCTATCGACATCTCGATATCTTTTGCAATGTCAAAATAGGCAAAAAGTGTAGAAAATATTTTTTCCAATTCTTTAGGAGTTAGAAGAGTAGGGGTCCCTCCGCCAAAATGGAGCTGAGTGATGGTTTTTCTTGAAGGGAGCTTTTCCGCTAAAAGACGGATCTCCCGGCATAAAGCCTTGACGTAAGCAATCTGCCTTTCAGGATCACGATTTAAAATCACCGAGCAGGCACAGAAAAGGCACATGGTTTTACAAAAAGGGATGTGGAAATACAAAGAGACCTCTTTTTCTTGAATAGAAAGAAGATAATGAGCCTCAATAGTGTCGGTAAACTGCACCGCTGTCGGGTAGCTGGTATATCTGGGAACCGGCGTATCCATCTCCATTAAAAGCTGCGGATCCAAGACGTACTCCTTCAATAAAGCTTTTGACCGCATCGACAGAGACCCCCGGAAGCACTCCATGCCCTAGATTGGCGATGTACCCGGGATCTTTTAGCAAATGAGTTTTCACAGTATGAACAATTTTTTCTTTAGGGGCAAAGAGAAGATGCGGGTCGAAGTTACCTTGTATGGCGATTGGATAGGGGATTTTTTCTCTCATCTTTTGTAAAGATCTATGCCAATCCAAACTAATACAGGTAGGTCGCAAGCTCAAAAGCTCGGGAACAAAGTAAGAAGAACCCCTCATAAATAAGATCACAGGGGCTCCAAGAGATTTTACGGCATCTACTATGCGTCCTAAATAAGGAAAGACAAACTCCAGTAGCATCTCCTCGGGAAGTAGGTTGGCGTGGCTTTCAAAAATCTGAATGACATCGGCTCCGCTTTCGATTTGCTTCTTCACATACTCAATACTTGCCTCGGTAAGTTTTTCAAGAAGCCTATGAAAACTATCAGGGCGTTGATAGAGCCATAAAAGGGGCTCTTTCATGAGATATGTCGCTACCGTAAAGGCCCCTCCACAAAAACCTATAAGGGGAACGGACAACTCTTTTTTTAAAATCTCAAGAGTTTTGAAAAGAAAAAAAAGGGACTCCTCTAATGGTTGACAAAAGATCCGATCGATAGCCTCTTCCGTCGTAAGAAGTGGAGAGACTACAGGTTTATCTAAAAAATCGATAGAAAATCCCAAAGCTTTTACGATAACAAGGATATCGGAAAAACAAATCGCAGCGTCTAGCTCGAGCTCTTGAAAAGGAAGTAGTGTAACCCTCGCCGCAAGCTCAGGAGTAAAGAAAAGCTCCTTTAAGGGGTGCTTTTTTCTAAGGAGCTGATAGCTTGGCAAATACCTCCCTGCCTGACGCATAATCCAAACGGGGACCCGCCCCTTATTCTTACAAGCAAGGGCCTCTAGAAAAATCATAATCTTTGGATAATGGCATCGGCTGTAAAGCCAAATTCTTTCGCAAGATCTTTTATAGGAGCCGAATGGCCAAAGCCATCCACGCAGACGGCTATGCCGTCACTGCCGATATATTTCGCCCAACCAAAGGAACTGCCCGCCTCGATGCATACCCTTTTTCCAATTTCTCCTCCTAGGATCTGCTGCCGGTATTCTTGAGGCTGCTTTTCAAAAAGATCCCAGCAGGGAAAGGAGATTACCCGCACCTGCTTGCCCATCCCCTCTAACCGAGCGGCCACCTCCATGGCTAAGGAGATCTCTGAGCCGGCAGCCATCAGCGTGACATCAGGTTTTGTCTTCTCTTTTTTTAAAAGATAAGCCCCCTTCCCCACTCCTTCATTATAAGGAACCTGAGTTTCTTTCAACTCGGGCAAAGCTTGTCTGGAAAGGATGATAGCCGTAGGTCCGGAATACTTTAAAGCAGCAATCCATGCCATCTTCACCTCCCGGTTATCTCCGGGACGTATCACCTGAAGATTGGGAATCGCTCTAAGAGCGGCGAGGTGTTCAATGGGCTGGTGGGTGGGGCCGTCTTCTCCCAGAAAGATCGAATCGTGGGTGAATTGGTAGATGACGTGATACTTAGAAAGGGCAGCTAGCCTTATAGCGTTTCGCATATAGTCAGAAAAGGTGAGGAAGGTTCCGCAATAAGGGAGGATCATCCCGGTACAAAAAAGTCCATTGGTAATGGCGCTCATGGCAAACTCTCTGACCCCATATTTGACATTCCTACCTTTAAAATTTTCCGGAGCAAGGATAGGGTAGTCTTTCATCATCGTCATATCCGATCCCGAAAGGTCGGCAGAGCCGCCATAGAGATAGGGAAGGGACTTGCTAAGATACTGTAAGACATTTTGCGAAGCATTTCTCCCTGCTAAAGGATTTTTCATCGCAATGTTAACGAGCTCTTCCTCGAGATTTTCCGGCAATTTTTTCTCCTCCATCCGGATAAATTCTTGCGCCAGTTCCGGATTTGCTTTTGCCCATTTCATAAAAAGATCTTTCCAAGCCTCTTCTTTTTGTTGATGTTCCAGTTTGGCAAAGAAGGCCTCTACCTCCTTTGGAATAAAAAAGGGGGTGTCGGGAATGGCTAGCTCTTTTTTAGAAAGCCGGACCTCCTCTTCCCCTAAAGCTGAGCCATGAGCTGCGTGTGTCCCGGCTTTATTGGGGGAGCCTTTCCCAATAATTGTATGTGCGATAACAAAAGCAGGTTTTTTTTGTTCTTTTCTAAGAGAAGAAAACACCTTATCCATCGATTCGAAGTCATAAGCATCCGCTTCTAATACTTCAAAGCCGTAAGCCTTATACCTAGACTTCGTATCTTCGGAAAGACATTCAAACGTAGGGCCGTCTAAACAAATATTATTCGAATCATAGATGATAATGAGATTGTCCAGCCCCAAATGGCCAGCGAAAGAAGAGGCCTCAGAAGATACCCCTTCCATGATGCACCCATCGCCGGCTAAGCAAAAAACTTTATTGGTAAAAAGGGGAAATTCTTTGGTGTTGAATTTCGCAGCTAAAATCTTTAATCCTAGAGCGACTCCTACTGCGTTAGCTACCCCTTGCCCCAAAGGACCTGTGGTCACCTCCACCCCTTCGGTGATGTGGTATTCGGGATGTCCCGGCGTCAGGGAGTGGAGTTGCCGAAACCGTTTGATCTCTTCTAAACTTAAAGAATATCCGGTAAGGTGGAGAAACGAGTAGAGCCACATCGACCCATGGCCCGCGGAAAGGATGAAATAATCTCGATTTTTCCAGCCCGGGTTCTTGGGATTATAGCGCATCTGACAGCCCCATAGATAGGCTCCCAGCTCGGCGCAACCCATCGGCAAACCCGGATGCCCCGAATTTGCCTTTTGGACCGCATCCATGGATAACCCACGGACCGTGTTTGCGATTTGTCCAAGAATCTTTTTCAGATTGCTTTGCATACTCTCATTTTGTAATCATTTATAAGAAATCTAGCAAGAAAGAAAACTCCCAATCTGTTATAATTTCTTTTCTTATGGTTTCTCAAGATCTTCGAAAGAAGTTTTTACACTATTTTCAGTCAAAAAAGCATACCATTATCCCCTCTTCCCCCGTCATCCCTTTTGACGACCCCTCTCTTCTTTTCGTCAATGCCGGAATGAACCAATTTAAAAATGTTTTTTTAGGAAAGGAATCCAGGGATTACAAAAGAGCAGCTACCTCACAAAAATGTATCCGTGTCGGCGGAAAACATAATGATCTAGAAAATGTAGGGCACACCTCTCGGCACCTTACTTTTTTTGAGATGCTCGGCAATTTCTCCTTCGGCGATTACTTTAAAAAAGAGGCGATCGCCTTTTCCTTTGATGTTGCGACTCATGTATTTGAATTTCCTCCGGAAAAGATTTGGGTATCGGTATTTCAAGAAGATGAAGAGGCCTATGAGCTATGGCAACAACATGTAAAGACAGACAAGATTGTCCGCTTTGGAGAAAAAGAAAATTTTTGGGCTATGGGGGATGTAGGCCCCTGCGGCCCTTGTTCCGAGCTCCTCTTTGACCGTGGCAAGAGCTTCTCCGACGCCCCCTCTCCTATCGAAGATACCACAGGAGAGCGCTACTTTGAATTTTGGAATCTTGTCTTCATGCAGTTAGAGCGGAATAGTGCAGGCAAAGTGAGGCCCCTTTTAAAAACAGGTATTGATACCGGGGCCGGATTAGAAAGGGTAGTCGCTCTAAAAATGGGGGTAGATACTCTTTTCGCAACCGATATCCTGCGGGCAATTATTAAACAAGTGGAAGAGGTAAGTCAAAAAAAATATATGGGAGAGGCGGCTTTTCATGTAATCGCCGATCATATAAGGACCCTTGCCTTTGCCATCGCCGATGGAGCGCAGCCAAGCAATACGGAGAGGGGATATGTCCTTCGAAAAGTCCTCCGAAGGGCCGTCCGCTATGGAAGATCGCTGGGACTGATTCGCCCTTTTCTTGGGCAAATACTTCCGGCTCTTATTGATCGGATGGGGCAAGATTATCCGGAACTTGTCATCTCACAAGAGCGGATACGGGAGATTTTGACCCTCGAAGAAGAGGGATTCATCCGCACCCTCAAGAGAGGTGGAAATCTTTTAAATCAGGTGATCGAAAAGTCCGGATACCAAATCTCAGGAGATGATGCTTTCAAGCTGAAAGATACCTATGGGTTTCCAATAGAAGAAATTGCCCTCATCGCCAAAGATTTAAAAAAAGAGATCGACCTACATAGATTTTATGAGCTCGAAGAACAGGCCAAAGAAAAATCTAAAAAGGGGAACGCTATGACAGAACAAAAATTTTCAGAGAGTCTTTTTACAGATTTTGTCAAAACCCATAAATCTCCCCTTTTTATAGGCTATGACCATGTAGAGACCCCTGCCCATGTGATAGGGATAGTAGTGGATGGCACCTTCACCGATCAACTCCAAGAGGGAAAAGAGGCAATGGTCCTATTAGATCAAACCCCCTTTTATGCCGAGATGGGGGGGCAGGTAGGAGATGAGGGCCTTATCTCCCATGCCGGCTGTGAGTTTTTAGTAACCGACTGCCTCATCCCTTATCCTGGAATCATCGCCCATATCGGTATCTTACAAAAAGGAAAACTCAAAAAACAAGATAGGGTCATCGCCGGTATCAACACCAATCGGAGGGCAAAGATTGCGGCTAATCATAGCGCCACTCACCTCCTCCATTTCGCTCTACAGAAAATAGTGGGAGAACATATTAGACAAGCGGGGTCATTAGTCGACGACCAAAAGCTCCGCTTCGATTTCAGCCACCATAAAGCCCTCACCATGGACGAGCTAATCTCCATAGAAAATCTGGTCAATGAAAAGATCCGAACCGACTTACCGGTACAGATCTACGAGCTTCCCTATGAAGAAGTTAAAGAAAAAAGTGAGATCAAACAGTTTTTTGGAGAAAAATATGGGGCTAAAGTCCGTGTGGTCGATATCGATTTTTCTAAAGAGCTGTGTGGAGGAACTCACGTAAATAGAGTGGGACATATCGGCCTTTTCAAAATCATCAAAGAGACGAGCATTGCGGCAGGGATTCGTAGAATCGAAGCCCTTACCGCAGCAGCTGCCCTTAACTACATCCATCAAGAAGAGGGGCTCCTTTTTTCCCTTTCGGAAGAACTAAAAATCCCCCAACTAAAACTTCACGAAAAAATCCGTTCCCTTTTAGAAGAGAGAGAAACCTTGCTGCAAAATCAAAAACAGCAGAGGGGACAAGAGCTAATCCATCTGGCGGAAAAGCTTTTGACTACCCAAAAAAAGGGGGGAAAAGGGCTCTATATCACTTCAATAGTCTCGGTTACCCTAGAAGAGCTCCCCGCTTTTTCCGAGCTTCTCCTCTCTAAACTGGGAAGAGGTGTTGTCGCTTTAGGAATTACCCTAGAAGATAAATGTTACCTCGTGATGCGGATATCTCCAGATGTGGACATCGACGCCAAAGAGGTGATGCAAAAGATAGCCCCCCTTATTGAAGGAGGGGGAGGGGGGAAGAGACATCATGCCCAGGCAGGGGGTAAAAAGGCTGCGGCCCTTTCAGATGCTTTGAAATGGATTGAGGAGTTCTTATCTCAATAATACCCCATATTTACGAAAGCCATTCTCTCCAATTTTTTTTAGAAATAATTAAAACCGAGAAAAATATCGTTGTCGAAGGGCTAGAAAATGCCCCTAAATCACTCCTTGCCTCTCTCCTTTTAAAACATACAAAAAAAAATATCTGGATTATCACAAGTACCGACAAAGAAGATAGCTATATCGACAACCTTACTTTTTTATCACCGGACCACTTTCTTCAATTCCCTTCCTGGGAGACCCTCCCCGGGGAGGAGATACCTCCTAGCCCTGATATCATCGGGAAAAGGCTGCAAACTCTCTACGAAATCCTCCATGCAAATTCCCCCAAAATTATAGTGAGCTCTTTAGCCGCCTCTTTACAAAAGCTGGTATCTAAAGAGACGCTACAGCCCCTATTTCATACCTGGAAGAAAAAAGAGGAAATCCCTTTCGATTTTTTACCAGAGTTTTTCCTCTCCCTCGGCTACAAAAACAGCCCTATGGTTACCGATAAAGGACAGTTTGCCCTCCGCGGAGGTATCGTCGATATTTTTCCCGTCTCTTCTGCAGAGCCTTTTCGGATCGATTTTTTTTCAGATACGATCGACGAAATCCGCACCTTTGACCCTGTAGGACAAAGGTCGATAAAAAAAATAGACCAACTCTTTTTTACTCCTGCTTGCGAATATGACCTGCTCTTAAAAGAAACTAATTTACAAACCCTCTTTGATTATCTTGGGAAAGAGACAATCCTCATTTATGATAACCTTGTCCAGCTAGAAGATGTCTGGGTAGCTATGAGTGCAATGCCCGGAGCAAAGTCTAGATTTTTGCAGCCCTTTGAAACCATCTTAAAAAATGACTATACCCACCTTTTCTTTCCTAAGGAAAATATAGAGCTCCTAGGAGAGATCCAAGGAGGGGTTAAAGAAAAAAACTTCCAAAAGATTACCTTTTCCTTTGCCCATCATACTTTTCCCTCAGTCCGCTATTTCCACCCATTTGTTCCTCTACAACTTTTTTTAGACCATCCCCTGGCTCCTAAGACAAAAAAAGTCCTCCTCGCAAATGACGAAACACTAAAAGAAAAAGTTCCCGATGCAGAATTTTTAAAAGGCTATCTCGATGAAGGGTTCATCGTATCCGATATCCCCATGGCCCTTATCACCGAGTCAGATATCTTGAATAAAAAAAGGATCAGGCGGCAAAAATGGCGGGGCACCTTTCATAGCAATAGCCACGAATTTCATGCCCTTACTCCCGGGGACCTCGTCGTCCATTTCCATAGCGGCATTGGAAAATTTTTAGGGATGGAAAATCAAAACAACCACCTGGGGCAGCCTTCGGAATTTATGGTGATCGAATATGCCGAAAACAGCAAACTCTTCGTCCCTTTATCACAAGCCCATCTTGTCAGCCGCTATGTCGGCTCTAACGACACTTCCCCTACTTTAAGTGACTTGGGAAGTAAAAAGTGGCTCCATACCAGAGCCAAAGTACAAAAAGAGATCCTAGGTTATGCGGCAGAGCTCCTTTCCCTCTACGCGACAAGAGAAGTGGAAAAAGGGTTGATCCTTACCCAAGATTCAAAGGAGGTAGAGGCCTTTGCTAAAGAATTTCCCTATGAAGCGACCCCTGACCAACTCGTATCTCTGTCAGACATCTATAAAGATTTAGCGACCGGAAAACCGATGGACCGGCTTATCTGTGGGGACGTCGGTTACGGAAAAACCGAGGTGGCGATGCGTGCCGCGTTTAAAGTAGTAGTGGATGGAGGCAAGCAAGTAGCTGTCCTCGTGCCGACAACGGTCTTAGCCTCACAACATTTCGATACTTTCGCCGAAAGGATGCAAAGGTACGGCATTATTATCGAAGCCCTCTTCCGTTTTAAAACCGAAAAAGAGCTCCGATCTACTGCCAAAAGAGTAAAAGAAGGGAGTGTAGACATCGTCATAGGGACCCACCGCCTCCTATCCAAAGATATTTCATTTTATGACCTTGGCCTCATCATCATCGATGAAGAGCAACGGTTCGGAGTAAAAGCAAAAGAGCACTTGAAGAAACTAAAACAAAATGTCCACTGTCTTACCCTTTCGGCAACTCCCATTCCTAGAACCCTTTATATGTCCTTAGTAAAAGCTAAGGATATGTCGGTGATCCATACCCCCCCTCAAGACCGCCTCCCTATCAAAAGCATATTGGCAGAAAATGACGATGAGCTCATACAAAACGCCATCATCCGCGAGCTCACCAGACAAGGACAAGTCTTTTTCATCCACAACCGAGTCGAATCGATCTATAACAAAGCTTCTCATATCGAAAAGCTGGTCCCATCGGCAAGAATTGCCGTCGTCCATGGGCAAATGGACAGCGATGCGGCTTTGCATATCTTCCACGCCTTCAAACAAGGGGATTTCGACATCTTACTTTCTACCACTATTGTTGAAAATGGGATCGATGTCCCTAATGCCAATACGATCCTCATCGACCGAGCTGATACATTTGGCCTTGCCGACCTCTATCAACTTCGAGGAAGGGTTGGCAGGTGGAATCGTACTGCCTACGCCTATTTTCTAACTCCTAAAAATAAACTCCTCCCTGAAGTGGTCCGAAAACGTCTTTCGGCACTTCTAGAATCAGGGGGATATGGCGGAGGGATGAAAATTGCCATGCGTGATTTGGAGATCCGAGGGGCGGGGAATATTTTAGGAGTGGAGCAATCGGGACAGGTCTCTACGATCGGCTTTCATCTCTATTGCCGGCTCTTAAAACGGGCTATTCATGCCCTGAAAAAACAGGGTCCCGTTACCTTTATCGAAACCAGAATCGAATTTCCCTATGACGCGAGGCTCCCGGAAAACTATATCAACGATAGCGGCCTTAGGATGGAGATATACCACCGCCTGGGGGAGTCGGCAAATTTTGAAGAAATCGACCAAATTTTAGAAGAGCTCAAAGATCGTTTTGGAGATCCCCCCTTACCTACCTTATGGCTTTACCGCTTGAGCAGGCTAAGAGTTTTCGCAGCCGCCCACCAATTCCTACTAATAAAATTTGAAAAAACTCAGTTAATTACCATCCGACACCCCGATAAAAAAGAGAGTTTCCCTCTGCCGAAAGATCTCTCTAACCCGGAGAAATTTGAAAAAGAGATATTTGCCCTTTTAACGAAATAAAGGTACCATCTTCTCACATGGGACAAGTTACCACTAATGATCTCAAAATTGGGATGAAAGTCGAAATCGATCGCGAGCCTTACAACGTGGTGATGAATGAATTCGTCAAACCGGGTAAGGGGCAAGCTTTCAATCGTATTAAAATTAAAAATCTCATTACCGGCAGAGTGGTCGAAAGGACTTTTAAATCTGGAGAAAAACTCGAACTTGCCGATATCGAAGAAATGAGATTCCGCCTTCTATATATCGAAGGAGATAGTGCCGTCTTTATGGATGATACTACCTTTGAACAGATGACTATCTCTTTTAAAGTTATCAAAGACAATCAACAGTGGCTAAAAGAAGATACTCTATACGATGTCCTCCTCTATAAAGGGGCCCCTATCGAAGTGATGCCCCCTACTTTCATGGAGCTGAAAGTCACCGAAACGGCTCCGGGAGTTCGTGGAGATACGGCATCGGGGCGGGTGCTAAAGCCTGCGACGACCGAAACAGGCGCTAAAGTCCAAGTCCCTATCTTTGTAGATGAGGGAGAGGTCATCAAAGTAGATACCCGTACCGGAGAGTATGTCTCCAGAGTTTGACATCTTGGTCGATAGGGCTGAGATGTTAGCCGCAGTAAGGGCTTTTTTCGCCGATCGCTCTATCCTAGAAGTCGATTGCCCTGCCATCCAAAGCTTCCCACAGCTAGATCGCAATATTGATGCGATGGAAGTTTTTATTTCAGAAAAAGAGGTAGGTTATCTCCACACCTCTCCTGAATATGCTATGAAATGCCTTCTAGCTAAAGGGATAAAAGATATCTACCAGTTATCCCACGTCTATAGAAAATCAGAAAAAGGGACCATCCATCTCCCTGAATTTATGATGGCCGAATGGTACCGAATAGCAATCTGCTATCTTAAATTTATGGAAGAAGTAGCCGATTTTTTACGTCTTTTCTTAGGCCCTCTACAGGCCAAATGGGTGACTTATGAATCAATAGTAGGCCACCTTACGGAAGAAGCGCTCTTAGAAAAAGTCTCCGGGAAAAAGGAGTGGGGGAGAGAAGCTTTAGAAGAACTGTATATTTCGTTAGCTTTACAGGGAGAAAAGGAGCTGGTTTTTGTCTACGACTATCCCCCTTCCCAGGGGGCCCTTGCCAAAACTTATTGGAAAGAGGGGAAAGAGGTCGCCAAAAGGTTTGAATGTTTTTATAAAGGTATAGAGCTTGCTAATGGCTATCACGAGCTCAACAATTCCGAGGAATTAAAAAAAAGATTTATCAAGATAAATCAAGAGAGGAAGTTGCAGGGAAAAGAAGCCTACCCTCTCGACTCTACCTTCCTCGAAAACGTAGGCAAACTTCCCGATTGCTGCGGGGTCTCGGTGGGCTTTGATCGGGCGATGATGCTCCGCTGCAACAAAAAATCTCTACAAAATTTTGCAATACGGGACTGTTGAAATCTCCCGGTTGGTTCCCTTCCTTCCTCGGATTTGATCTTTTTAAAATTGCCTATACCTTACTCACCTTACGCAATCCATGGTCCATGTAAAGCTAGCTGCACTTCGATC
>DAHXLK010000028.1 GCA_027366035.1 Chlamydiota bacterium | reverse complement strand
AAATCCTTTATAATCCAAAACTTGCACAAGAAATCCGGGATCTCCATGCACAATATACCTTTTATTACTCAAACTCAGCAACCAAATCCATTATCTGTTGCTGAGTTCAGCCTAGGTTTTACAAAAGGATTGCCAAAAGGGGTGTACGAATCCGGAGAAGGCCTTTTTCTATTTATGGCCGATTTTGTAAAGCATCCCATTCAGATGTCAGGACAAATCGTCGATGCTGTTGCGACATTAGTTGACCTGGTTCGCAAGGACGAATGGGGAGTTGTTGCTGAGGTGCTATCTCCAGAGGTATATCAGCTGGTGACTCAATGGGACACTCTACCCTCGGAAAAGAGGGGAGAGTTAGCCGGATATGCTATGGGGAAACACGGAGCCGATATCCTTGTTCCGGGAGCTCTAGCTAAAGTCGCGAGTAAAAGTGTAAAAAGCGCTCAAGAACTAACAATGATATGTAAAAATATTCAAAGAGCACAAGAAACCCTAGTCCTTGAGACAGCGGCAGGAATTGGTAATACCGCAAAAGTTGCAGGGGTTGTTCGAAACGGACAATCGATGGCATTTCTTGGGGAAGAATTTGGATTTACTGCCCAGGAAATGGGTCAACTCAAGCAAACTGGGAAATTGGGAGGCGCTATTAATAGCGGCTTAGAGAAATTAGTCTCCCAATCGGAAAGTGAGGTATACAAGGCTGCAATCAGTCAAAATAAGCATGTACAGATGGTAAGAGACTATCTTGATAAGCCAGCTAAAGAGATTCAAAAAGGTTAATAGCTACGAAAAACAAATTGCTCTTCACAAAGATAAAATTGCGAACCCAGCAAAACAGTGCCCAGATTGGGATAAATTAGATCCAAGGCAACGCGAAGCTTTGGTTAATAAAAAATGGCCAGCAGAAATTCAGGTATACGAAGAACAAAGGAGCGTTCTTCAATCTATTCTAAATGAAAGGATTGCTCATGAATAAAGAGAAATTCAAAAGATATACTATTGATACAATAACTTTGTTAAAAGAGTTAGCTAGAAAAGCAAAAGCAGAAGCTGACAATCCAAAAGAAGGTTATAAGGATTATACACAGGGTATAATCATGGGGTATTATTCAATTATTACTCTGCTAAAACATGAAGCGTTTGCCTTTTGTATTGATCAAAAAGAGTTGGGGTTGGCAGATATAAAACCTGACGTAGATTTGCTCGGCCTTGGTAGAAATCCTGATATAGATGGTGGGGAAGATAATTGGGCAATCGATGTTATGCACGAGGAAAAAGTCAAAGGGTATCTTATTGATTCAATAACCTTGCTGAAAGAGCAGGCGATAGGAGCAAAAAAAGAGGCGGATAATCCAAAAGAAAGTTTTGAGGACTATAACAAGGGAGAACTGATGGCTTATTGTTCGGTATTCTCTCTTTTAAAGCATCAAGCTTCCGTTTTCAACATTGATGAAAAAGAGATCGGACTAACTGAGATAGAGCCCGATCGCGATTTGGTTTGAGCTGTAGGTTTGCCTTAGCGATCTCAAGAAATGCGATTCTTGATAAGAGGAAATAATGCTTGAAAAATTCCCTGGTTTCCCTGTTGCATAAAAGGACTATTTCGATCTCCCGGTTGGTTAAAATTTTACCTTTTTAAAGTGGGGATCGAAGCGGCCCTATCATCAGAAAAAATGACTTTACTAATTGTGTTTTTGCTATTCTTTATAATCGATTCAAGTATAAGGGGGAATTTTTTATGGCAAAACTCTACTTTAGGCATGGTACGATGGGAAGTGCCAAAACATTAAATCTACTAGCCGTAGCTCACAACTATCAACAGCAGGGGAAAAAGGTGCTTTTGATCAAGCCTGAGATGGACTATAGGTTTGGAAAAGAACAGATCAAATCCCGAGCGGGACTCGAAAAAAATGCAGACCTGTTACTACGACCGGACAGCAAGTTGCATCCGGAATCTTTTGCAGGGGTCAGCTGTGCCCTTGTCGATGAAGCCCATTTTCTAAGCCCCGGCATTATTGAACAGTTTCGAGAGATCACTATCGTGATGGATATCCCAATTATTTGTTACGGGCTCCGCACCGATTTCAAAAGTTTTCTTTTTGCAGGGTCTAAGCGGCTTTTGGAACTTTCCGACTCTATCGAAGAGGTAAAGGCCACCTGCCATTTCTGTAGACGAAAATCGATCATGAACCTAAAACATTTAAACGGTAAAGCGATCAATTATGGCCCTTCCATTGAATTAGGGGCAGAGGAAAAATATTTTCCCGCCTGCTACAGATGTTATAAAGATGCCCTTTTCCAAAAGGTTACCGTTCAAATGTCACCTCCTTTCGCAGGAGAAAAATCCCGGTAAGATTTAATAAAAGCAAAAGGGCCCCCGATAGTGACATGATGACAAAGGCCTGAGTAGGGTCTATAAAGGCAAAAAGAAAAAAAGATAGCCCCGCATAAATATAGTAGACGATTTTCCCATATTTAGGAGACAGGTAGTGGGCACACTTTAGCCCTACTACTAAGTAGGCAATTACCGTCGTATATCCAAGAAGGAAGAGGAAAAAGGGCATAAAAAAATGCATGAAAGGGAAAAACTCTGAAAGGGCTTCTTGCACCATAAGCGTTACATGTAAAGGGGTACTCCACTTTTCGGTTAATAGCACTAAGAGAATGCTAAGAGAGGAGATCACAAAGGTGTCGATAAAGATACTTAATATAGTGAGTGCTGAAATTCTTGAAATATCTTTACAACTTGTTGCTGTATAGAGGATCGAGGTATAACCTACTCCTAAATCTCCCGAATAGGCCCCCCGAGAAAGGCCCATCGATATGGTGAGAAGGATGCTAGAGCCTGCAAAAGCGCCTACTGCTGCTTGCGGGGTAAAAGCACCGTGCAAGATACTCTTAAAAACTACCGGTAGTAACGATAAGTTTTTCCATAAAACCCAAAGGCCCATCCCAAGATAGAGGAGGATAAAGATGGGGATGATCGCAGCGCAAATTTCACCTACCCGACTAATCCCTCCTATTACAGCATAAAAAATAAGGGAGAGGAGGCCTCCTACTACAAGGTATTTAGGAATAGACCAGTTGTAAGATAGGCTATCTGCCATCACATTAAACATGAAAATTTCCACGCCGTAGATAGCTAAAAGTATCGAAAAAACGACAGCGGCTATTTTTGTCTTATAGGCTTTGGGTAAAAAATACATCGGCCCTCCCTCATACCCCCCTAGTTTTCGGATTCGATACTTCATCCCCAAAAATACCTCAGCATATTGGATCAGCATCCCGGTAAAACCGGCAATCCAGGTCCAAAAGATAGCGCCGGGTCCTCCCAGCTGCACGGCCGTGCAAATCCCTACCACATTTCCAATACCAATGCAGCCACCGATCGCTGCAAAAAACACCTTGATCGGATGGATCCCTTCTCCTTTGGTCTTCTCTTTGAAAAAAAAGAAAAAAGAGGCAACGATAGCAAAAAACTTCCTCAATTGATAAAAGCGAGAGCGGATGGTAAAATATCCCCCCAGACCTACTATCAGCAAGAAGGCAAAGTATCCCCAAATAAAGTCGTTGATAGTTTCTAAAAGGATGAAAAATTGGGCTATCACAACAATCCATTGAGTGTTAAAAAGTGTTCTTTCCTGTAGTAAAGATCTAAAAGGCCATCGGTTTTTCTTTTTAGAATATGGTAGGCTAAAAAGATCGCTTCGATAGAGGCAAGGCCACAGCTGGGAGAGGGGCAGTCGAATTGTCTTCGGAGGTAGGCTGTTGTAAAACCATAAAGGCTTCTAGCTGGGAGGATGGGAAGGGTCTTTTCCATGATCTTTGCGTACCGCCAAGTTCCGTCGATCAAAAGGAGGCCAAAATCTTTATCTTGTTCGGTAAGGGGAGGGGCGCCTATTTGTAATAAGATATACCCCTGTAGGGAAGGGAGGGGATTGTGAGGGTAGGTATAAAAGGAAAAACCTGCTCTACCTTCTAAAGGGGTGAGGGTACATTTCTTCAGGTTTTCTTTTCGGTGTCTCCATATCAAAGTGGGTAGATGCATCTTTCTAAGATATCAAGAATTCTTGTACTTTTTCAACTGGATACGTAGAATGGTTTTATTTTAAGGTAGGTTTATGCGATTTTTATTTTCTTTTTTATCTTTATTTTTCTTTTCTCAAATTCAGGCAAGTGATTCGCTTCACTGGACACAAGATTATCCTTCCGCTCTTATGCAAGCAAAGAAAGAGGGCAAACCCCTCTTTCTTTATTTTACCGGCTCCGACTGGTGTCCCTGGTGTAAAAAGATGGATAACGAAATTTTAAAAGACCCTGTCTTTGGAAAAGCGCTTCATGACAAACTGGTCTTTGTCTTGATCGACTCTCCTTTTAAAACGCAGCAACCTCGTGAGGTTATGGAGCAAAATAAACAGCTTAAAGCTACTTTTCATGTCGATAGTTTTCCAACGGTTATCCTCCTCTCTCCGAAAGAAAAGGTAATTGCGAGGATGGGTTACCAGGCGATTGGGGGAGAGCGATATGCCAAGATGGTAGAAAATGGACTTTCTAAGAAATAAGGAGATTTTTAGGAATTTCAAGAAGGAAGCGAGAGGGGGTACAAGGGGCATCCTTTCCCCATTTTTTCCTTTGCCTGGCCATGCTAAGGATCAGCTTTCGTTTTGCCCGTGTCATAGCGACATAAAAAAGTCGCCTCTCTTCTTCTAGAGAGGTCTCTTGCATCCCCTTTTCATGAGGGACGATCCCGTCTTCTAAGCCGATGAGGAAACAGACAGTAAATTCTAACCCTTTAGCGCTATGAAAAGTCATGAGCTGTAATTTGTTTTTATCCTGCCCCCCTTTCTTAGCCTTTGTCGACTCTAAGAGATAGCCGGAGGTAAAATCTTGTAGAGAAGGGTTTTGTGCACCTTCTTCATACTGAGCGAGGTTGCTGATGAATTCTTGGATGTTATCCCGTTTAAAAAGCTGTCCTTTATCGGTTGTGGCTTCATTTTGAATCACCTTTTCATAATCGATCTCTTGGATGAGCCACTGAAGAGCTTCATAAAGTTTTTGGGAGGCAAAACGTCTTTTTGCTCGGTGGATTAGCTGGACAAAATTACCGATAGCGGCTTTTGCTCTGTCGGTAACTGTTACTTCGAGATTTTCTAACAGGTTCCATAACGGCAGATTTTTTTGCCGATTGTAGGCGGTGACGGTATCTAATGTCTTTTCTGATATTCCTCTGGCGGGAACGTTGATGATCCTAAGGAGGGCCTGTTGATCTAAAGGGTTGGCAATTAATCGCAAATAAGCGGAGAGGTCCTTGATCTCCGATCTTTCGGCAAAAGCTAAGCCTCCATAGATCTCGTAAGGGAGCCCTCTTTTCCAAGAGCCGTCTTTGCGGTAGGTTGCTTGTAAAAGGGCAGACTCTAAGTTGCGGGAGAGGGCATTACTCCGATAGAGGATAGCGATTTCATTCAGCGGCATTTTTTCGGCATATTCTAAGACCTTGGTAACGATAGCTGTTGCCTCTTCTATTTCATTTGCTGCATGGAATATCTCTATCCGTTCTCCTTCACCTAGATAGCTGATCAGAGTTTTGGGGTGGCGATTTTTGTTTTTTTTGATGAGACAATTTGCCGCTTGTAAGATGGTGGAGGTTGATCGGTAATTTTCTTGCAGTTTGATCGTATGGTCGGCTCGAAAGTGGAGGATATTTTTCACCTCAGCCCCTCGCCAGCCGTAGATCGACTGATCGTCATCTCCTACTACGCAGATATTATTGTATTTACTACTCAAAAGTTCAGCTAATAGAAACTGGGAGTGGTTGGTGTCTTGGTATTCATCGATCATCAAATAGCGAAAGCGATCTTGGACTTTTTCCAATATGCCCGGAAATTCTTGAAATAGTTGAATCGTCAGCTGAATGAGTCCGTCGAAGGTGACCGCATTATGAGCCCGCATGCAGGCTTTTAGCCTTACTTCATCGAACTCTACTTCTTCGGCCAATCGTTTTTCGTCGCGATCATCGTAGAGGCTAAATTCATTTGTATAACCTAGGTGGTGGATCTCTTTGCGGAGGATTTTCATACAAAAGCTATGGAAAGTGGAGAGGGTAACCTCTGTAGCGACCTCTTTTCCTACCTTACTTTGCAATCTCATCCGCATTTCTTCGGCGGCTTTATTGGTGAATGTAAGGCCTAAGATTTGCTTGGGGTCGGTCCCTTTGGAAAGGAGATGCAAAATCCTATGGATGATGACCCTAGTTTTGCCGCTTCCGGCCCCTGCGAGGACAAGGATCCTCCCTTCACTTTTTGTAACTGCTTCTTCTTGAGAAGAATTTAACTTTTCCATAAAGATAAAATATCTTTTTCTATATCGTGCAGTGTTGCTCTCTTTGCGATGGCAAGGGGGGAGAGGTGGAGGTAAAGTCCTTGGGAAAACTGAGGATGGAGCTTACGAAAGGCCTCCCTAGCCAGACGTTTAAAACGATTTCTCTCCACTGCTGAGCCGAATTTTCTCGAGGTAGTAATTCCAAGTTTTGTTATAGGTTCTTTGGAGGAAAGGTAGTCCATGCAAACGAAAGCGCCTACCCGTCTTTTGGCAAGTTTTTTGAGGAGGAGGTACTCCCCTCGTTTCCGGATCCTTTTTTCTTTTGGAAAATTGTGCATTAAGAGGGTGTCCACAAAGTAAAAGTTTTATCGATTTACCGGATTTTATTTTGATTGTTTTGTTAGGGGTAATATACATTTATCGATGTTACCCTTAAAAAAATAATTAAAAATCAACTCAAAAGAACCGAAACAAGTAGCAGGTATTTAACCCGGCCGGCTCTCTATCCGCCTCGGGCGACAGGCTGCAACAAACAACTTAACTTCACTTCTCTCCTCGCTAAGGTCGAGACCTTGGCTCGTCGTTCATCTCGCATCTTGTTTGTTTCGCTCAGTCGGGCGAGGCGGATAGGGAGCCGGCCGGGTTTTAATTTATGGACAGTCTCTTAAACGGTTAGAGACTTCCTTTTCTTTCTTCGGCGGCGAGCAAGGACCTTTCTACCACCCTTTGTTTTCATTCTTTTGCGAAAACCGTGGGTCTTTTTCCGTTTTCTTTTGCTAGGCTGGTACGTTCTTTTCATGTTGAAATATTATACATCCTTGCTTGCAATGCATTCAAGGTTTTTATACTATTCTCCATTCATGAGGCTGTTTCTATCTCCCATTTGGTTAAAATTTTGCCCTTGCTTCCCCGGATTTGATCTTTTTAAAAGTGCCTATCCCTTAGCAGGATATGTAACTTTCAAAAAAATCAAACCGGCTTTGTAAGGCTCAAATTTTAACGAAAAAGCGAAGATCGAAACAGTCCCGAGTTCTCGCCCCAGCGGGGGCTGTTGCGTAAGATGAGTGCTTTACAAAAAAAGTTTATAAGAGATATCATGCCCCCTAAAAAAAGGGGGACCTATGCCTGAAAATCCGGCTCTTGAAGCCTTACGCGCAGTAAAAAATTCCGATGCAAATACCCGAAAACAAATCAATGCTTGCATGAAAGAGGGGGAAACTTACTATACTAGATTAGATCAAATCACTACTATCCAAGAAATTTTCCGTAATGCTTTAGATAATCAACAAAAAAACTATACCTTCTCGAATGACCCACAAGCTTTGCCCCTTTTACAAAAATTACAGATTTCCAAACTTACCTATACACATAATGAGTTATCTTCTCTATCCGAGCGATTAGATGCAGAGGCAAAAATTCTACCTAATAAAGCAAATCTTGCATTCCAAAAAGCCTCTGCCCTTTTATCTGTAGCTGAGCAAGTGTTAAAAATCGGAGCTGAAATGGTTAAAAGCAACAGAAAAGAAGTAGAGACTTACCTTTCAAGAATACGGGGCCAATGACAGTACTTGCAATACAAACGGCCAATTTGGCACAGCAAATTACTGAAAAGCACTTGAGAGGGGGACAAGAAAAGTTAGCCCGGCTTCAGGAAAAATTCTTACAAACTACGGCAAATAGAAAGCCGCTTGCTCCCTCCGGCTCTTCATACTTAACCTATTTGCAAGTAGCCTTTGCTACAGCGGCCATGGGATCTGCCTTTATTGCGGGATTATCTCCTCTTTCTGCCGCCGCAACGGTTGCAAGTGGAGTTACCGCAATATTACGAGATAGAAATAAATACCTTGCCTTGCAGGAAGAAAAAAGGTGGTTACGGCTGCAAGAAAAGATAAAATCCATAGAAAGTCAAATGGAGACATCTTCTATATCAGTACAGCAACTGATGGTGTCACAAGCAACTATATTACTGACCCTTGCTACCGTAGTACAAAAATATATACAACAAATGAACTTAATAAGAGGACACTCACATGGCAGCTAACCTTTCCTTTCTAATGCTTCTATTAGCGAATAGACATTTGCAGACTTATGCAAGAATTTTAGATGCTCAAGTAGATCAAAGACGAGCAACAGAGCAAAAATTGCAAGAAACCGTAGGGAAAATAGCAAAATTTATGACTTGGGAAGGTTTTACCGCTTTTGGGTCTACTTTAGGCTCTGGAGCTTGTGTTTTTGGAGCTACCTATATGCCTGGCTATCAAAATATACTTAAAAGTTTAGGAGGAGGTGGACTATCGAGCTTCGCAAACCTCTATACAGCCATCTCACAAGGAAAAAGAACCGAGCACGACGCGACTAGAGGAACTTTAACCTTGCAAAGGGAGGAATACTTACGAGCACAGGAAGCTGTTTTTTCTGCCGCTGCTAGGTTGCAAAGCTTAGTAGATAGCTTTTTAATCCAACAAGGAAGGGTAGCCCAAATTCTTTAATTATTGTATAGCATAGTTTATAGCTATGCCAAAGACGCAGCCCGGATCTCCAGCCACTTTGGGGGCAACTCCTCAAGGAAATCTAACAAATTTTGCTATCTTTTCCGAACATGCAACTAGGGCTTCGCTGTGTGTATTTCATCCTAAGAAGAAAACACTTCTTGAAGAGATTTCCATGAATAAAACCGATAAGGTATGGCATATCGCTATTGAAGGATGGGATAAAAATTTGGCCTACGCCTACAGGTTCGATGGGCCCGATGATAAAAAAGCCGGCCATTTTTTCAATAAAGAGATCCTAGTATCGGACCCTTATGGCAAAGAAATTCTCTCTTCTAAAGAGTGGGGAGGAAAAAAGGGAACTCCTTGGTTATGCAAAGTTGTCGATGATCTCCCGTTTCCTTGGGAAAATATCCCAAGGCCAAATATCCCTTTGCAAGATCTTATCATTTATGAAATGCATGTGAGGGGCTTTACCATCCATCCATCGAGTAAGGTAAAGCATCCAGGAACCTATCTTGGCGTGATAGAAAAAATCCCTTACTTAAAAGAGTTGGGAGTTAACGCAGTAGAACTAATGCCGATATTCGAATTTGATGAAACGACCAAAAAGGACACCAATCCGGTTACTAACAAACCTCTTTATAACTACTGGGGCTATTCTACTTTAAACTTTTTTTGTCCTATGAATCGGTTTGCTTCCGAAAACGACCCCTCTTCGGTGCGCGACCAGTTTCGAACCATGGTAAAGGAACTCCATCGCAATGGGATCGAAATAATACTCGACGTCGTCTATAACCATACGGTAGAGGGAGAATATCGGAGCGAGTGCGTCAGCTTTAAGGGGATCGATAATATCGTCTATTACATGTGGGATCCCTCGGGACAATACTATAACTATACCGGCTGCGGGAACACTTTCAACTGCAATCATCCCGCAGCGATGCAGCTGATATTAGATAGCCTTCGATATTGGACCGATACAATGGGGGTCGATGGGTTCCGATTTGATCTTGCCTCTATTTTAACAAGGGATAGCAAGGGGGGGACCATGGCAGACCCCCCTTTGATTAAAGCGATCAGCTCCGATCCAACTTTCGAAAAAGTAAAACTGATCTCCGAACCTTGGGATCCGGGGGGGCTGTATCAGGTTGGCCATTTTCCTTCTTGGGGCCAATGGAGCGAATGGAACGACCAGTTTCGCGATGCAGTAAGGCGGTTTATCAAAGGGACTGATGGGCAAGCCTCCGCCTTTGCTACTGCCCTTTGCGGCTCGGAAAATCTATATGGCAGATACGGTAGGCCTCAGTGTAGCATCAACTTTATCACTGCGCATGATGGGTATACTCTTTATGACCTAGTCTCCTATCAGAGGAAGCACAATACGGAAAATGCTGAAAACAACCGTGATGGGGCGAACAACAATGAAAACTGGAATTGCGGGCATGAAGGGCCTAGCAAGAATCCCGATATCCTTTCACTACGAAAGAAGCAGATGAGGAACTTTATCCTTTCTCTTTTCCTCGCGCAAGGGGTCCCGATGATGCTTATGGGAGATGAGTATGCCCACACACGTAAAGGAAATAATAATGCCTGGTGCCAAGATAGTGAAGTCAACTGGTTTTTATGGGATCAAATCGAAAACAATCCAGGGCTTTTCCGGTTTTTTCAAAAGATGATCCAGTTTCGCAAAAATCACCCGTTTTTACGACAGACACATTTTGTAAAAGATCCTAATATTACTTGGCATGGGATAGTTCCCGCCCATCCGCACTGGAGAAGGGAAAAGAGGCTCCTTGCCTTTACTATTAGGGCTCCTAACAACGAAGATCTCTATATAGCTTTTAACAGCAAGGCTCAAAGTATTGAAATCCACCTGCCGCAGCCTCCTGTGGGAAAGAAGTGGTACTATATCCTAGCTACATTCATGCCGCCTCCTGATGATTTTTTAGCTGATCCGAAAACGGAACCTCCTTTGGAGACCACCCTTACCCTTTCTCCTTATTGTGCCATACTTGCAAAAGCGTTGTGAGAATAGTTCTATTCTTTTAGAATACATCTTATAATACCTTTGGAGGATTTCATGAGACTAGCTGCGGCTCTTGTATGCTTATTAGTCCTGTCTTGTACGAAAAGTCAAGATAAGGCTGCCATTACTAAGTATCATGACAATGGGATAGTAAAACCTGCCGTTGCTATCGCACCTATTATCGACACCAGCTCTTTTGAGATAACGTGGAGTTTGCCGGAAGAACTAGAGCAACTTTTAATAGATCGTTTTGCTACCAAAGGGGATATTTTTCTCTCGCAGCCATCTCCCTCTTTTTTACTAGCCGGAACAGAAAATCCTTTTGGCAATGATCTTAGCTGGATAAAAAAGAGTTTTGCTTCTAATGAATTCGTCCTCTTCCTAGAACTTGTAGAGCATGACATAGTCCCTTTAAAAATAGCTAACGACCCTTGTGCCAATCTTTTTATTGGTGTAAGGATCCGTATTATCGATCTGCGTGGTAAAGAACCCAAACTTGTGTTGCAAGAGCTCATTAGAGAAAAATATTATATTAGCAAAGCGGCCCTTCCTTTTGATTACAGAAAAACACCTTGGGGTACAGAGGAATATACTCTTTCACCCATTGCTATGGCCCATGTGGCAATCATCAAAACCATTGCCGATAGAGCCACCGATTATGTCCTCCTTGCAAAAAGCAGGTGGCACGGGTAAAGCATTGTGATCGATGTGCAAATCCCCCTCTTTGTAGGTATCCTTAGCCTTTTTATTTTGTGGATCGCCTATAAAAAGCGCTACTTCACATGGGAAGCACCATCGAAACAGCCGCGGATACCCTCTTTCCTTTTTTTTGGAGCTTTGTTGGGCTACCTAATCCTCTACTTTTTGATCCCACTTGTCTTTGGATCTCTTGTCCACTTACCTACCATTGGTTATCTTGCTTGGTCTAATTTTTTAACCCAAATATTTCTCATCTTCCTGTTTATCCTTTTTTTCTTCCACAAATGGTCCCTTATGCAAGGGATCTTCAAAAACTCCTCCTCTTCTATTTTTTTCGATCTATTTCTTGGTATGATCACATGGGTTATCGCCTATCCCTTTGTCGTATTTATTAGCAGTTTTATTGAAGGGATTCTGTTAGGACCCTTCCATTTCGAAGAGCTCCCTGACCAGATAGCGGTTGAGTATTTTAAGATGGCCTTAACCTCTCCTTTGTATGGGACCCTTGCATTTTTCTCGATCATATTCTTAGCCCCTTTACTTGAAGAGTTTATGTTTCGAGGACTTTTACAAAACTGGTTAAAAAGGTGGATGGGGAGACTTTATGCCATCGGCATCACTTCTATTTGTTTTGCTTTGTTTCATTTTTCCTTCATACAAGGGATGGGAAATATTCCTATTATCACTTCCTTATTTTTCCTCTCTTTTTTTTTAGGTTTTATTTATGAACGGCAGCGGTCTCTTTTTGCTTCCATTTCCCTGCATGCTACCTTCAACTTTATCAGTCTTATAAATTTATTGATCTTTAAGGTAAGTACATGAAGAGGTCTAAGGTAAAGCTTTGCATCCTTTCAGAAATTGGCCCTGTAAGGCCAAACAATGAAGATGCTTATTTAGCCTTACGCAAGCATTCTTTTTTTGCTATTGCTGATGGGATGGGTGGGCATAATGCCGGAGAGGTTGCCTCTAAAGAAACGATAGAGAAATTAAGTCAAGCTATTCAGAGAATTCCCATTCAGAACAGCAAAGAATTTTTAGAGATTTTGCAAGAGGCAATTCATGATGTTAATGCAAAAGTATTTCAGATGGGGCAAGAAAATAGCCATCTTCAAGGGATGGGGACTACTCTTTGCTGTTTGCAGTTATATCCTGATGATGTGATCTATGCTCATGTTGGGGATAGTCGGATTTATCGGTATCGAAAAAATGAGTTAAAGCAGTTAACTGAGGATCATGCCCTTTTCACCTCCACTCCGCAGAAGATAGTGATTACCCGAGCTATCGGCACCTCGCCAAAAGTAGAACCTGAAATTGCTTCTGCGACGGTGGAAAAAGGGGATATTTTTTTTATGTGTACCGATGGCCTTACCAACTTCGTCACTATGCAAGAGATGGAAGAAATTCTAGCAAAGTCCCTCCCTCTCAAAAAGACTGTAAAACAGTTTATCCGGGCCGCCCTCACCAAAGGGAGCTACGACAATATCACCGTCTTAATGCTGCAGATAAGATGAGGCCATTCGCATAACCCCATAGCTTTGCCGTTAAAATTTGAGCCTTGCTTCCCCGGATTTGATCTTTTTAAAAGTGACTATACCTTAGTACGATATATCACTTTCAAAAAAATCAAACCGATTTTGCAAGGCTCAAATTTTAACGGCAAAGCTAAAGATTTCAACAGTCCCATGCTCTCAAAATTTTGCTGCAAAGCTGTACAAAAATTGCTAATTTTATCAAGCAAAGCGAGTTTCGAAAGAAATCTAATGCCTCATGAGCTTATTATTGTTCGTATTTTTTAGGGATAATTTCGATACCATTAGCTCTAAGCTCGATGTTTAAAGATAGCTTTTTCCCATTTTCATTATACAATCGGAAAGAGTTCATATAATTTCGAAAACGATTTCTATAAAATTCTTCTTGTTGGTTAGTTTGTAAACCATTTTCTTCTTTGATATTGCATAAAAGTTTCGACACATAGCGATCTTCCAATTCCTTCGGATGAATAAACTCGACATGCCAACAGGAAAATGATTGCTCATTACCGATCGAAGGGATAATTACTATCTGTATTCTATCGGCTATCACTTCTATAAACTGACTAGAGACCCCTTTGGCAAAAAAGGGGAGGGATAGTTGTTTAATCCCATGAAAATTTTTAACGAATGCATTAGTAACCAGAGGGTAAGTCTTAGGGTTGATCATATCGGTATATTGCAAAGGATAAAATACTGTAATAGGGATAGAAGAGGGTATAGAGATAAGCTGGGTTTTAATAAAGTCGATTCTAAGTTTTGCTGCTGCAGGGTCATCAATAGTTATTGGATTTTCAGAAAGAGAGGGAATAGAAATCTTTTTCCACCCATCAGGAACTAAGTAAGTAACTTCTTTTAAACCATCAGAATACTCAGAAGTTAAGAGGTTAAGTTCATCTTTAATGATTTCTTGTAAGCTAAAGGTCATGGCAAGTTTTTTGATTTTTAAATTTTTGACCATATCTTCAGGACCGGTAACAGTGAGATAAAGTTCGTGTGGCCAAATATCCAAATATTGATATCCCTTCGGCGCTTCCCCGGTGGGATTGGTGACGATAATCGGGATTTTCTCTGTGATAAGATTAGACATTTTAACAATCAGATTCTGATAGGATACCCTGGATATATTTTGATAGATATCTATGTCCGGTCTTAAGCTAACCAGAGTTTTTTTCTCGATCGTTGCCACCCATGAATCTTTTTTGCCACAGGCATCGATAACAACCTCTAGGTCATTTGGAGATAGATCTTCTAAGGTATTTTTATTTCCATAGAGGCTAAGGGTAATTTTCTTATTTAAAATAGCGTTATCTTGCAGCCCTTCCACAGTTTTACCAGGGGGGAGGTTGATAATTCTTACAGGTATATTGGATAAAGTTTTCTGATGGAGCATAGAATGGTGAACTAAAATCCAAACAAGCATTGCCAAAATAAAAGAAAAGAGTTTTCTCTGCCAGTTGTCTATAAAAAGTCTTCGAAGGAGGCTGATCATTACTTAATATCCTCTACTAAAGATAGTGGAAAGGAGCCCTTTAAAGCGATCGATTTTTATTTCTTTAATATAGGAAAGAACCGACAGTTATTGCAACTGTCAGATAGGTAAAATTTGTCAGACGAAGCAGTGTCTAAGACATTAGATATCATCATCATCTTCTTCTTCCTCTATTTCCTGTTGTTGTTCAAAAGGAATGGCTCGATGCCTAGGAGGGGTGACGTCAATTACTTCGTAGTCCGGGTTATTTTGACGGGCAATTTTGTCTTTTTCTTCTTCTTCTCTATCTCTTTTCCATCTTTCTTTTGTCACCTCTGCTAATCTTCTATTCCTTTGTACTTGCGCCTCTTTTTCCTGTTTCTTATATTCTTCATAGGTCATGCACATCCATTTTTTGCTGTTTCGTGGAGATAAAAGAAAAAAGACCGCTGATAGTAAAAGCAAGAGCAACTTCATATGAGTTTAAATGTATAAAAAGTTTTTCGTTTGCGAGCAAGGATTATTTTTTTGGCTGTTAAAAACCTTTCGTATTTTCGGCCTCAAAAAGTATACTGATTGATGATGTATATGGCTGTTTCAAAGATCCGCTATAAATTGGCCGAGTTCTTTATCCGTGGCGAATGGATAGCAAAGTGTAAAAAATATCCCTGGTGGTATCTTTTTGACTCCTTGTAATCGGTATAAACGCTATTCTTTCAAGTCATTCCCTGAAAGGCTAAGTTCCCCTTACTGCTACGATATTTATTACCGATTTTCCCATCCCTACCTAGTTGCTTCAAGATTCAATAACAACAAATTTACTAGGTCAATTACCGTATAGAGGAGGTTAAAAAATCATGCGATCGATCCCTATAGTTTTTCTTATATTTTTAGCACCTATATTTGCTGAAAAGATCCACATCATTTCCTACCAAAACGGGGTAGGATTAAGTCAAGATATTGAAATCTTACAAGAAGAACTTACTAAGTTAGGGCATATCGTAAAATGTATCGATTATCGCGATCAAAAACCTGTAGCTAAAGTAGACATCAACCTCTTTGTTGAGGTGGTAAATGACTACTATTTTGCTTTTGCAGATAAAAATTACCTTCTACCTAATCCGGAATGGTATGTTTTCCCGAGTGAATGGATCCGAAAGATGGATAAGATACTATGTAAGACCAAAGAGGGGGTAAGGATTTTTAAAGAATATAATTCAAATACGGTTTTTATGAGTTTTACAAGTAGAGATCGGTTAGATCCTACCGTAAAAAAGGACTATAAAGAAGCTCTTCATTTAGTCGGCGCAAGTATTCAAAAGTCGACCCCTACGGTAATCGATACTTGGTTAATGGATAAAAGGCTCCCTCATCTATCGATTATCAAACATACGGGGGCTTCCAATATGCCTCAAACAGATAATCTTAAACTTTTGTACAACTATTATCCTTACCCGGAGCTTAAGCAATTGCAAAATAGATGTGGCCTTCATATCTGCCCTAGTGTTACCGAAGGTTTTGGCCACTATATCGTGGAAGCAATGAGCTGCGAAGCGGTGGTAGTCACCACAAATGGCCCTCCTATGAACGAGATGATAACCGATCCTAAATGTCTTATCGACTATGAAAAAACCTTTTCCTGGCGCTTAGCCACTTGCTTTTTACCTGATAGCAATAGTCTTAAAGAGGTCGTTTTTCGTCTTATGAACTATTCAGAAGAGGAGTTAAAGGAAATTGGGAGGAAAAATAGGAAGTGGTATTTGGCAAATGATAGGTATTTTAAAAAGCAGGTTGCTGAAATTTTTAAACCTTCAAATGAGAGCTGGCTCCTCACCCATTTTGTATGGAATTTAGGTTTGGCCGCAACCGGACAGGGAGGGCTAGATGGTAATCCGTTGGTATATTTTTCTGATCCTAAATTCCCTATTGTTCTTGACGGACTAAAAAAAGGGGATATTTTATGGACAAAGTGCTCTTTGATCCCTGCTTTTTATAAAGAAGTGCTTCCCAAGTTGCCGGTTCCCATCATTTTGATGATCTCTGATGGGGATGAGTCCTTCCCCTCTTCTTGCGCAGATAGTATCGATATAAAAAAATTGATACAAGACGATAAAATTCTTCATATTTTCGCCCAAAACTGTGATTATAAAGGAACCGATGGTAAAGTAACCCCTATCCCTATAGGGATCGATTTTCATACCATGGCCTTTAAAAAAGGGGCAAGACCCTCCTGGGGCGAGATGAAGCCGGTTTTAGAGCAGGAGGCGATTCTACAAAGGATCCTTTCTTCGTTGAAACCTACTGGTGAAAGAAAGTGTAGGGCATTTGTCGACTTTCAGCATATCGATTCGATGCGTTATGGAAATAACAAGCGTTACTTAGAATTTCACGAGGACCGGACTTCGATTTTTCACAAACTTTTAGCTACCAACCTCATTGACTACTCCAAGGAAATGACGACGAGGGAAGAGCTATGGAAAAAAAAGGGGGAATATGCCTTTTCTATCAGCCCTCCCGGTAATGGCTATGATTGCCATAGAACCTGGGAGGACTTAGCTTTAGGCTGTATTGTTATAGTGAAAAGCACTCCAATCGACCCCCTCTTCGAAGGATTACCTGTTATCCTTGTTAAGGATTGGGATGAAGTAACCGAGGAGAATATGAAAAAATGGTTGAAACAATATGGAGATGCTTTTTCCAATCCGTTCTACCGCGAAAAGTTAACCAATCGTTACTGGCTTAATAAGATGAAATCGCTTGCATCACTCGCTTTGTTGTGAGGGGCTATCCCGATCTTTGCTTTATTGGAACTGTTTCGATCTCCCATTTGGTTAAAATTTTACCCTTGTTTCCCCGGATTTGATCTTTTTAAAAATGCTTACTCACCTTACGCAATCCATGGTCCAATGAAAGCGCAAATGAACTTCGAAACAAGGGAGAATTTTAGCTCAAATGGGTCTATACAAACGGTGTCAAGATGGCTACTTTTTAAAAGTAGCTTGATCTATTAAAGATTTGGCTTGAGCTGTCAGCTCCTGAGGAACCCCTTCTTTCGAACAGAGGATTTTACAACCTTCAATAACCTCTTGTATACTACCAAGCCCTCGGGCCGCCTCAATGAATGAGGAGAGCATACCATAATCATAGATCCACGATTCGACATAGACAATATCATTAGGCTTTGGAAATTGGAGCCCGAGCTTAGCTAGGGCATAAGCAACAAGGTATTCTTTTTCTCCTAAAAAATAATTTACTAATCGATAAATGGGTTCAGCACGACTTGGTCTATAAAGAAATGAATCGGAATAGCTTTTGATAAATACTTTCGGATCCACTTTTTGTCCTTCTTGTAGCAACCCTACCATGTATTTCGACCAAAAGGTGTGTTGATTCCACCCTTCCATATTGGCCCTTTTTATATAATTTTTTAGCGCATAATCATATTCTTTAGCATTGAGGTATGATTGTGCGAGATAATAAACATAATCAGAATTTCCCGGCTCATCAAGTAGAGCTTTTTCTAAAGTAAGGGCATCTCTTTGCCATTTGTTAGGATCTTGAGACCTCCTCCCATCTGTTTTCGTTGCGTCAATGGATATTGTTTCTACAAGTCCATAGGTTTCTCCTACCTTTGTAGTGTGAAGCTTTTCATGAATAACCCCTTTCCATACCCAGTCAATTTTAGCGCTAACCATTAATCCACGTTGAAAGGATATCCTAGGATTATTAGAAGTAACTACCGTACCTAAATAACAGTCATCACATAATTTATTTTTATCGATCTCCCCACTGATCACCTCATCGGCATCAATGAACAAAACATAATCTGCTTTGTGTCTTGCTAACTTTAAGGCTTCGTTGCGATTATAGCCAAAATTGACCCAGGGCTGCTCGTAAAGCTCTCCGGGAATATCTTTCATAAATTTTTTGATAATCTCTTGTGTTCCATCAGTGGATCCTGTATCTACGATAACCCAATAGTCAATCATAGGCTTTACCGAATTTAAACACCTTTCGATGACTGCGCTCTCATTTTTAACGATCATATTGAGGCAAACCGTTTTTGCCTCTAGTTGAACGAGTATGATGAGGAATAAAAAAATTCTTGCCATGCTCCCGATCATAAAACAGTAAAATAAAATGTCAATATTTTTCTCTCCTTGGAGTGTCAATGAAAATGTTAAGGTTCAAAAGTCCTGTTGACAATCGAATAGGAGTTGGTTGAACTTTGTAGTTCCAAATTTAGGAGAGTTATGTCTTGATCCACAAGAAGCTGAAGAAATGGTTGCAAGAGTAAAAGTTTATCCAAACCTTCTGACGAAAGTAATAATCATGTTGGGAGTGTTGAAATCTCCTATTTGATTAAAATTTCACCCTTGCTTCCCCGGACTTGGTCGTTTTAAAAATGCCTATACCTGAGTAGGATATGTCACTTTCAAAAAAATCAAACCGGATTTGCAAGGCTCAAATTTTAACGGTAAAACTCAAGATTTCAACAGTCCCCTTATCGAGAAAAAATAGGTCGAGAGTAGCGAGGAAATTATGAAATTATACAAAGTCCAATTTAATAATTTTTATTCCATTTGATCGTGAAAAGACCTTCTTCTAATTGAGGGAAGCTTTGTGCTTCTAGGATAAAGCCGTGCGTGAGGTCGATCTCGACGCCGATCGATCCTGCACTAGGGTCGAGTCCTTGACTGATGGAGAAAAGTATTCCACGCGTCAGATATTTTCCTACCTGCAAGGCTGTCTCTTCTCCCTTCTTAGTGACATTTGTCGTTACGGCAAGGCGGTCGACTCCAAGGCCTTTTCTTGCCAGTTCAAGAATATTTGTCTTTTCGCCGGCTAAGCTTGCGGCAGCTATTGCGAGCTGCCCCGCTTGTGCCACTGATATAGTAGAGATATCTTGTCCAAAGATGAGGAGAGAGAGTATCGCACTTAAAGGATGAGGAGGGAGGGAGTGTAAGTTTAGGTAAGGGGCATTGAGGGGCCCTTTCAAATCGGCAAGGATCATCATTCCTTTCGTCTCCTTTTGTCCGGATAAGGAAAGGTAAGGGATGGCGCCACTCGTCTCTTCGAAATGGAGGGTTCCTTTGACGAGAGAAAAATCTCTTCCTGAAAAAGAATAGGAACCTAAATGCAGTTGCAGATCTCCTTTGGCAAGGATATCATCATAGGTGCCTCCAACTTTAAAGTTCCCTCCCCATTCGGAAGAGAGCCCTTTGCCGCTGATGAAGACGTCATTATTGGCTTCAATAGTGAGCTGTAAGTGCATCGGATAGGGCTTGCGAATAGAAGTAGGCGTCCTGTTTTCTTTTTTTAATTGGGGTTCGCGGATATAGGTAGGATCGAGGTTTGGGATGAAGGCGGGAACCTTGTCAGGGATGGTAAAATCGGCACGGACTACTTGCAGATTGCCCTGAGCTAGCCCCGATTTTCTATTTCCGGTAATTTCAAGGGCCCCATTGGCTGTCGCCCGCACCAGGTCGATATCGACACAAATAAGATCTTGAAAACTGAGGTTTACCGTGTAGGGATAACCTGTATTAGGATCGATACGGAAGGTTCCGGTAGCAGAGAAGGTCCCTTTATCCTCATCTTTGCCATTGAAAGATTCTAAAGTTAGGCGGTCTCTATCCGCTACGAAATTGGCTTGTAGGTCTACAAACCTACCTCCTGTGTAGTAGTTTTCATAAGTCCCATTTTTTAATTTGCAAAAGCCGGTGATGGCAGGATGCTCGTACGTTTGCTTGCAAAAGAGATGGCATTTGACATCTCCTTTTAGCCGATGGGGGCCTATGTTGATGAAATCGAGGATCTCCTCTGCCCTAGCATCGTAGATAAATTCGGTATCTATATTTTGGTACTTTGGAAAGGTGCAAGATAATTGCGCAAGCTGTATGTCTATGGGGATATCTCCTTTGCCTTCAATAACATGGACCCCTTCAATGAGGAGCTGTCCTTCAAATGTTAACTTTTGCCCATCTAATTTCCCCTTAGCTATCGCCGTTGCATTTTTTATCTCTTTTCCCCCCAAAGGCTGTAGCTGAAGACTTTCGATATCTAGATGGAAATGTCCATCAGTTTTTCTCAAATTTTGTTCGAGGGCAGCTTCTAAAGAGGCAAAACCGGAAACTTCGATATCCCAGGGATTGATCGAAAGAAAGTTGAGGGGGAAATGGTAGAGGATAAGACGTAAGGTCGTGTCTGTGGGTGTGATATGTCCTTCTGCTAACATTTTTGAGGAGGCAAAATTGATTTGCAAATCGCTGATCTGAAGGTGGTGTGGCGCAAAACCTAGGATCACAGGTCTTGGCATATCGAAGGGCTGTTTTAAAATATGCCCATTACATTCTTGTAAATTGACAGCTATTTGGCCTTGCCGGAAGTTCCAAAAGCCTGATACGAAAAGATCCAAAGGATTTTTTTCTGTTCCTGAAACCGACCCTTTAAAAGGCCAGTTTTCCTCTTCGGTAGAGGTAGTAAGATTCACTTTGTCGACCATATAATTTTGGTAACGGAGGTTATTGCCATTTAAAGAAAAATCTCCTTGAAACCCTGTTAAAAGGTCGGGAAAGGTGGCTTTTACTTCCATCTCTTTCATATAAAAGTTTTTGATGAAAAGGTTATAGGTATTGCCGCAAAAAGTAGCTTCTTGCTTGCCATCCTTCTCCCTAAAGGTTGCTTCTCCCCCTACTCCTCCAAAGAAAGCATATTCGGGATAAAAAGGTTGTAGGTGGTAGATGTCATCGATACAAAGGGCGATTTTCCCGTCTAGAGAGGGGGTATCGGTTAGGGTAAGGTCTCCAGTCAAATCGGCAAATGAGGTAGAGGCATGGATTGGATCTAGGCGAACAAAATGCTCTTGCAATTGCCAATGAAAAGCGATTTTCCATATTTCTGCAAAAAGGGTAGTATTTACCGAAAAAGTCCCCTCTTTAAAATCTTTTGTCTGTAGGTTGCCTTGGATATTTTCTAGCTGTAAGTAGGCCACTTGTAATGGCTCCATAGTAAAGGAGGCCTCAGCCCCTTTCGTCCCTATTTCGATAGCTGCGTAGAGTTTTTCCTCTCTAGGTCCGGTGAGGGTAAAGTTGGGCATAACAACCTTAGGTCCCGGCAAGATGGTGAGGTTTGAAAAGAAGGTGACTTTATTTCCTAAAAATTTCCCTGAACCCCGGACATGAAGATCCCCTCTTTTTCTACCCGATATGGTTACCGTAAAATCTTTTCCTATTAAGGTAAAGCCGAGCTCTCCGCTAAAGATAGATAAAAGATGAGGGCGGATGTGGAGCTCTTCGAAGGTAAATTTCTGTTCACCGGCTTGAATCTGTACGTTTTTCATGTACATCGAAAAAGGGATCACTCCGATTAATGAGCGAAAAGAAAGTTTGACCCCTTTTTGTGAAGTCAGTTTTTCTATTACTTTTTCCCTTACCCAGCTGGTTTGGAGGAGGCCAAAGCCAATGAGCGCTATGACTAGCAAGGTGGTAAGTAGATAAGTCAAAGTTTTCATCAGTATGTCTGTCCTACGCTAATATAAATACGGTAGCGGGGGTCAAAATTTCTTCGATCTAAAGGTATGCCAATATCTAATCTTAGTGGACCAAAAAAAGTAAAATAGCGCAAGCCTAACCCAACATCTTTGTACCACTTGCCTAGTACTGTAGGGTATGCGCTATTTGTGACATTGCCGACGTCGAAGAAGGGGACGATTCCGATTTTTTTCGTCATTTTAAACCTACTTTCAAAAGAGAAATATATTGCCCCCCTTCCTCCCGTGGGTTTCCCTCTGTCGTTCAAGGGGCTAACCGTTTTAAATTCATAACCTCGCAAATCGTTTTCCGATCCTGCTAAAAACCTCCGATTAAAAGGGATGCGGTAGAGACCCGCTCCAAAGATCGATCCTATCTGGGCCCTGATAGCTAACACAAAAGATCTATTTTTTGATAACGGGGCATAAAAAGAGGTGTCGAGGTATTGCCAGAAGAAGGTATCGATTCTGTTAGTGATATTTTGATAGGGCTTGATCCAGTAGTTGACGATGACACCTTTGGTGGGATCCAAAATATTTTCGACATTTTTAAAATTGACGTAGATGGGGAGGCTGATAAGGGCAAACTTTCCATTGTTGATGCTATTTGTAATATCGATATATTCTCCTCGTATTCCCCAAGAGGCATAGGTATTTTTCGAAAAGTTTCTTTCGATCAGGTTTTGCCAGCTCCAAGTTTGAGCGATATAGACGGTAATATGCTCTCGCATGAGCTCTGCCCGCGATAAAAAATTCTGGTTCCTCCTATAAAAATCGGGTTTGACGTAGGAGAGAGAGCCGGTGGTGAGCATTTGATTGGCATTTACTTCTAGGGTAAGCTGCTCACCCATATGTCTAAAGTTGCGGTTAGACCATCCTATGTAGGCGCTAGGGCCGTTCCACGTGGCATAACCTGCTCCTAAGCTGATACTTTTATGTTTGGTTTCGTTAAAACGTATTTTGATAGGGAGAAGGCCTGAAGCGTCGAGGGTTTCTGCGTGGGAGATTAAAACGGAGCTAAAAAGGTCGGTTTCAATCAGTTCCCTTTGAGTCTTATCGATCAAGTTTTCCGTGTAGATTTCTCCTTCTTCCCAGAGGATTTTTCTAGCAATGAATTCGATGTTTATATCATGAAGACCCACCATCGAGATGGGGCCAAACTTGCATAAAGGGCCAACTTTGACGCAGACTTTTACTGCGACCGTCTTGACTGCGGCATCGACGATTACCTCTCTACTTTCAATATTGGCAAGCGGGTAGCCGCAGTTACCCAGCCTTTGGAGCAAGATATTTTCTGCCTTCAAGATTTCCTCTGCAAGGGCCGGCTTTTTTATTTCTAGTCCCAAATCGTGAAGGGTGAGATCGTGACATCCCGGTAGGGGCTCCTTTTCCTGGCAATTACCGGAAAAAAAATCGTAAGAGCTAAGGATATACTGAGGTCCCGGATGGATGAAGATATAGACTAAGGCCGACTCTTCTTTATCGCGGATTTCATAGGTGATTTCGGCATCGTAATAAGCCGCGGCATGCAAAATTTTAATCATTTCAGGAATATCGGATTTAATCCGGTACCTCAATCCGTTTATCGAAGTGGGAGGTCTATGAAGTAGTTGGATAATAGAGGATTCATTTTGAATAATTTTTAGTGTTTTTGTATCTTGAAGCCCTATAAATTCTACTTGGTACGAAAACCCTGCAAATAATAAACAGGGAAGAAAAAATCTCGCTATTTTAAAAAACATGTTATTTTCGAATATAGCTTTATGAAAAACAGAGAGTCAACAATTTACCATCAATCGTTACGCCTGATGCCCGGTGGGGTAAACTCTCCTGTCCGTTCGTTTCAAGAGATGCAAAGAGAGCCGATGATTGTTTGTTCGGGCAAAGGGGATACGATTTATAATGTCGAAGGAAAGGCATTTATCGATTTCTGTATGAGTTGGGGGGCGTTGATTTTGGGACATGCTCCGGATCCTATAGCTACTGCGGCATCAAAGCGTCTTTTCCAAGGCGCTACTTTTGGTATAGCTACAGAAGAGGAATTTCTTTTAGCAAAAGAGATACATAGGTTGATTCCTTCTTTAGAAAAGATCCGCTTTGTCTCTACGGGAACCGAGGCAACTATGACTGCCATCCGTCTTGCCCGCGCCTATACTCGGAAGACCGATATCATCAAATTCGAAGGCAATTATCATGGGCATTCGGATGCTCTTTTAGTGAAAGCGGGCTCGGGAGTGACTTGCCTTCCCGAGGCTAGCTCTGCAGGGGTCCCTCCGGAGGTTATCCGGCATACCTTATCCCTTCCCTATAATGATGAACAAAAAGTTACGGAGCTTTTTGCGGAAAATCCTCATATCGCCGCGGTGATTGTAGAACCGATTGCCGCTAACATGGGAGTCATTGCGGCTACTGCCTCTTTTCTCCGGCTCCTTCGCAGGGAGACAAAAAAGGCAAATGCCCTTTTAATTTTTGATGAGGTGGTGACGGGATTTCGTGTGGGGCTTTCCGGTGCGCAAGGGCTTTACAACATTACCCCTGATCTCACCTGTCTTGGAAAAATTATTGGAGGTGGTTTTCCTGCAGCTGCTGTAGGGGGGAGGAGGGAAATTATAGACTTACTTGCTCCGATGGGCCCTGTATATCAAGCCGGGACCTTTTCCGGACATCCTGTGGCGATGCGGGCGGGATTAGAGACCCTTAAACTCCTTCAAGTTCCCCATTTTTACGAGGAGTTGGAGAAAAAAACGTCTTTTCTTACAGCATCTATTAATGAAATATCTCGTGTGGGGTCGATGTTTACTTTATTTTTGGGTCCGGACCGTTATCGAAAGTTTTTTTCTTATCTCTATGAGCAGGGGATCTACTTTCCTCCGTCGCAGTACGAAGCTTGTTTTGTAAGTAGCGCGCATACTTACGAAAACCTGACTAAAACAAAAGAGTGTATCCTTAGGTTTTTATCTCAGGAGGTTCTTCCCATGCATGCAGCGACTTGATTTCCAATTGCGATTCGGCTAAGAAAATTTTTTTTTCATCTATTTCGACGAGATAGAGCATTGTTTTGGGGCTGAGGGGTTTTTTTTCAAGTATTCTCATAGTATGGGGTGAGCTTAAACCCGAGTATCTTCCCTTTGCTATCCTTCTAAATAACCAGACGGATAGGATGACGAGAACGATGAGGCCTAGGAGGCTTACGAAGATTTTGACAATAGAGGTTTGATATTGTTCGATGTGGTGGATGGGAGGGCTAGTTTCTATCATTTTATTTTGTGGCGTTTCATTTTGAAAAGCCCATTCATTCCCGGGTATGACGAGGACGGTTTTCCCTTCTTCAGCCTGAAGGGAGGTGAATAAAATAGAAAAGATAATGAACCATTTTTTCATTATTTAAAGATCTTATATTGGTTACATGTTTTTTTCCACACGTATATTGAGGGACTGTTTCGATCTCCCGGTTGGTTAAAATTTTACCCTTGCTTTTCAGGATTGGATCTTTTTAAAGGTGCCTATACCTTAGCAGGGACATACTGTAATCGCGCTGTTGTCTTAGCAGGATACAAATTGCTAGCAAAAAAGGGTTGCTCCTTTAAAACGTGGTAGTATTATTCTCCACAAAGTTGAGAACTTAACATTCTCATAATAAAAGAGGATAAAACCTCAAAAAACCATAAGGAGCAAACCCATGAAACATTATGTAGGACTAGACGTTTCTATGAAAGAAACTTTTATTTGTATAATGGACGAAAACGGAAAAGTCATTGATCAAGGACGTGCTAAGACAAAAGCGCGATTACAGTATGTCCCATAAAGAGTAGTTTTAGGGATTCCTAAATCTTTTCCGACTGCTTCCAAAGTTTTTCCACTTTCTTGATAAAGTTTTACTGCATTTATTTTAAACTCACGATCATATTTTCTTTGATTTCTCATAGACATTTCCTCGTTATGTATTTATTGTTCCTTGTCTATGTTCTTTATGTCTAGTAAATGGTAGCAGGATCAGGATATGCTGTAGGGAAACACGGAGCCGACATCCTTATTCCAGGGGCTCTAGCCAAGGTCGCAAGTAAGAGTGTAAAAAGTGCACAAGAGTTAGCCGCTGTATGCAAAAATCTCCAAATCGCTCAAAAGACTCTTGTCCTTGAGACAGCCGCAGGAATTGGCAATAGCGCCAAAATTGCAGAAGTTGTTCGAAGCGGCCAAACAATGATGGCTCTTGGAGAAGAAATGAGATTTACTGCGCGCGAAATGGTCCAACTCAAGCAAGCTGGAAAGTTACAAGGAGCGATTGACAGTGCTTTTGAGAGCTTAATCAATCAAAATATTTTAAACCAAAGAATTGAAAATTAAGATTATGGAAGACGAAAAATATAAAAACTACCTAATTGACCTGATATCCATAATTAAAAAACAGGCAAAAGACGCAAAGCTAGAAGCAGATAATCCAAAGGAAGAGGATGCTAGCTATAAAAATGGATATCTCATGGCTTATCATACAGTCATCGAATTTATGAAAAATCAGACTTGGGTCTTTAATATCGATCAAGAAGAGATCGGCCTGGCTGATATAGAGCCTGAACGAGATTTGCTCTAAATAATGTTAAAAATAGAGTTGAAGAGAAATGAATACAATTATCTTTGCCAAGCATCATTTCTAGAGGATAAGGGACTGTTGAAATCTCCGCTTTGCCGTTAAAATTTGAGCCTTGCAAAGTCGGTTTGATTTTTTTTGAAAGTGACATATCCTACTAAGGTATAGGCACTTTTAAAAAAGTCAAATCCGAAGAAGCAAGGGTAAAATTTTAACCAAATGGGAGATTTCAACAGTCCCGATAAGTACAGGAAATTGCTTTTTTCGAGCCAACAGCAAAACGATAAGTACGCGTTAAAAATCTCTGAAGATCAAGCGGATGAGATTCGAGATTTATGCGGAGAACAGCTACAAATTTTCTTATATCAATTGAATATTAGGAAGTTATTTCTTTACGAGCCCTATGAGTTTTTAAATAGAAAGCGATTGATCAGAGTTTTTTGTAGTCCCGTATATCTGGTATTTACTTCTTCATTTTTGATAGCGATGGCGATGGATTTTTTTGTCCCTACAAGGACCACCAACTTTTTGCCGCGGGTGATAGCTGTATAGAGGAGATTGCGGTAAAGGAGTTTGAAATGGGAGGTGTGGATTGGGAGGACGATACAAGGACTTTCACTTCCTTGATATTTATGGACGGAAACGGCATAGGCTAAGACAATTTCATCTAATTCAGAAAATTCGTAAGAGACGATTTTTTCTTCATAATCGATAAGCATTTTTTCCTCTTTACTATCGATATCTATAATTTTACCAATATCTCCATTGAAAACTTTTTTGTTATAATTATTGCGGATTTGCATCACTTTGTCACCGACATGAAATGTCCTTCCCCCTCGGTAGAAGGGGTGGATGCTAGGGTTGAGGGTTTGCTGTAGGAGGTGGTTGAGCATCTCGATCCCAATCGCCCCCTTCTTCATAGGAGAGAGAACTTGAATATCCTTCATGGGGTCAAAGTGTTTCTCTTTCGGCAACTCCTCTTTGACAAGCTGCAAGATTTTTTGTTGAATGGTAGAGGGCTCTTCAAAAGGATAGTAGCGAAAATCGCTTGTAGGCTGGTAGGAAAGGTCAGGGAACTTTCCTTGGTTAATACGGTGCGCATTTAAGACAATACGTGAGCCAATACCCTGACGGAAGATTTCGATAAGGCGGGTAGTAGAGATCTTGCAGGAAGCAATCATGTCCTTTAACACATTGCCTGCGCCGACACTGGGAAGCTGGTCGATATCCCCAATAAAAAGGATCCGTGCATGGGAGGGTACTGCTTGTAGCAATGAAGCCATCAAGAAGGTATCGATCATACTCGCTTCATCGATAATGAGAAGGTCACAGATTAATGGGTTGTTTTCGTTTCTTTTAAATAAGCCGGTAACAAAATCAAATTCGAGGAGGCTATGGATCGTTACCGACCTTTTTTTCGTAATTTCGATAAGCCTTTTCGCCGCCCGTCCCGTAGGAGCCGCTAAGAGGATTTTGTTCGTCAATTTCCCTAAGATAGTCAGAATGACATTGGTAATAGTCGATTTCCCCGTACCGGGACCTCCGGTTACGATATGCATTTTTTCTTGTAAGGCATGTTCCACAGCCACTTTTTGCTGTAAGGCTAAAGAAAGGTGAAGTTGGTGCTCCGCCCAATCAACGGCTTTTCGAACATCTATCTGACGAAAGGAAACAGGGGTAGATAATAGCCTATGGATCTGTTGAGCAATGGATTGTTCATAGGTATATAAGGATTTAAGAAAGATATACCTATCTTCGATAAGTTCATTTTTATTTATCAGATGCTTTAGCTTTTCTTCAACCAGCGAAGCGGCTATTTCTAAAAGTTCTCCCACTTTTGCGATCAACCCCTCTTTAGGATAGCAGGTATTTCCTTCATTGGATAGTTCCCAGAGGATATGCTCTATGCCCGCTTCGATCCTTTCTTCACAGGTTTTACTGTGGCCTAAATTTTGAGCGATGTTGTCGGCTATTTTAAAGCCGATTCCAAAGATATCTTTTGCAAGCTGGTAGGGGGCCAACTTTACTTTTTCGATGCTCTCATTTCCGTAGGTTTTGTAGATTTTTTGCGCGTAGCCGGGGCTGACTCCATGCCCTCGAAGGAAGATCATCACCTGCCGGATTTGCCGTTGCCCTTCCCAACACTCTTTGATTTGTTTTACCTTTTTTTTCCCAATTCCCGAAATTTCTAAAAGACGATGGGAGGAGTTGTCGATAATCGTAAGCGTTTCCTCTTTAAATCGATCCACAATCTTTTTGGCATATACAGGGCCGATCCCTTTGACGAGCCCCGATTCTAAGTATTTTTGGATCCCAATGATATCGGAGGGGGGTTGGATGGTATGTTCTTTAGCTTCAAATTGCTTGCCATATTGTGGATGGATTGTCCACTCCCCTTGGCAGCTGATAGACTCTCCGGATAAAAGGGAGGGGAAAAAACCGACTAGGGTAATGAGCTTGTCATACTTTGGCGATTGGAGCTTTGCCACTGTAAAGCTGTTTTCAGGATTGGCGTACAGGATAGATTCAATATGCCCGGTGAGCTCTTCCAAGAAGACCTAAAAAAATATCTAGGAAAGGGTAGCAGGTTGCCCTACAATCTTCAAGAAACTCTCGAAAAGAAAGATGAGAAAGAAAATTTTTTTTATAGATTGGGACTGTTTCGATCTTCGCCTTGCCGTTAAAAATTGAGCCTTGCTTTAGCCGGTTTGATTTTTTTGAAAGTGACATATCCTACTAAGGTATAGGCACTTTTAAAGTGCGCCTGGTATGTAAACTTTCTAGAAGGTGAAAGTCCTTTAGTGGACCTAAATAACAGGAACCACTAGCTACCGGCAAGGGTGTCCACCGCGAGGTGGAATCTGAAGGAAGCCAAGGGGCACCTCTGCGAAAGCTATGGGAAGAGCTGACAGGGAACTTAGAAGAAACCGCCGTATACGGAACCGTACGTACGGTGGTGTGAGAGGACGGGAGTCGCAAGGCTCCCTCCTACTCGATAATCTGGGGAAGCAAGGGTAACATTTTAACCAAATGGAAGATCGAAACGGCCCTTAAAATGACTAATTTTTGAAATTAATCTCGGAGCCTTTTATAATCTTTTCTCTATTCCGGATTAGCTCAGTGGTAGAGCAGTGGACTGTTAATCCATTGGTCGTAAGTTCGAATCTTACATCCGGAGTTTTTTATCTCACTAAGACTGTTTCGATCTTCGCTTTTTTGTTAAAATTTGAGCCTTGCAAAGCCGTTTTGATTTTTTTGAAAGTGACATATCCTACTAAGGTATAGGCGCTTTTAAAAAGATCAAATCCGGGGAAGCAAGGGTAAAATTTTAACCAAATGGGAGATCGAAACAGTCCCTCTCTTACCTTACGCAATCCAGGGTCTATGTAAAGCCGATTGCACTTCGATCAGAGATTGCGTAAGGTGAGTTATCTCATGAAAAAATCAATAGCTAGTTTTTTCAAGGCGTACTTTTCCACGAAAGATCCGGTAGATGTAAAAGCCGTATGCTAAAACAAGGGGGATCCCAATCAAAACAATGATCAAAAGGACCTTTAAAGTGAGTGGGGAAGAGGAGGAATTGTAGACAGAGAGGCTGTTGGTTTCGGGGGCGATGCTAGAGCGGATCATTGTAGGGAAAAGGCTGACGGCAAAGAGAATAAGGAAGAGGGCGATCCCTAAAGAGGAGGCGATAAAGGCATAGCCATCATAATGCTTTTTCAAAAGGGTGGGGATGATAAGAATCGATAAAAAGCCAAAGAGAGGGATGAGGAATAAAAGGGGATGGTCGAAGAGGCGGTTTAACATATGAGGGGCTATATAAAAGGTAGCTAGCGTAAGGGCAAAATCTGAGATGATAAAAAGGACGATACATCGTTTTGCCCATTTACGCATATGGTTATGCAAAGTTTTTTCTGTCTTCATTACCAGATAGATCGCCCCATGCATGGCAAAAAGGGAGACGCTGGTTAGTCCTACCAGAAGGCTATAGGGTTTTAAAAATCCAAAAGTCGTTCCGACAAAATCTTTATTCTTATCTAAGGGGATTCCTTCTATCAAGTTGCCTAAAACGAGGCCGCACCCAAATGCGATGATATAGCTAGCTAATGAGAAGGCGATATCCCAGTTTCTCCGCCATTTATAGGAATCGTGTTTGCTTCTGAATTCGATAGCTACCGCTCGGAAGATGAGGCCAAAGAGGAGGAGCATAGTAAAATTGTAGAAGGCAGAGAAAAGGGTGGCAAAGACATTGGGAAAGCCGGCGAAAAGGGCGCCGCCTATAACGACGATCCATACCTCGTTACCATCCCAAACAGGGCCGATGGCATTGAGAAATACCCTCCTTTCTTCATCCTTATAGCTGCAAAGGTGGAGGCAGCCGACTCCTAGATCAAAGCCGTCTAATACCGCATAGAAAATTAACGAGGCGATGACGACGATATACCACAGGGTTTCAAGACTTAGCATAGACATCAATGGTCGCTTCTTTTTCGGGTCCTTGCCGGATCTTTTTATTGAGGAGATAGATAAAGAGGATGAATAGGAAGGTATAGATGATAATGAACATCAGTATCGATCCAAATACTTGGGTAGCATCGATAAATTTGGAGACCCCTTCTGAGGTTTTTAAAACCTTGTAGACAATCCACGGCTGTCTACCAACCTCAGCCGTCATCCACCCGACCTGATTGGCAATTTGTGGAAAAAAGACCGAAGCTATTAACATTTTTGAAAGCCATTTGGGTTGCCGCTTCCACCAAAAAAAGGTCGCTATCACCGATACAAACATCAAAAACCACATCATCACCATGAGGTGAAAAGATTGAAACGTAATCTGGATAGGAGGCCATTCATCTGAAGGGGTTTGGTCTAGGCCGGCTACAGGCTGATGAAAATTGCGATAGACGAGGAGGCTTAAACCGGATGGAATTTTTAGACTGGTGACCATTTGATTTTTGGTGTCTACCCAGCCGATGATGGAGATAGGGGTATTAGGTCTGGTGGTAAATAATCCCTCCATAGCTGCCAATTTTTCGGGTTGGTTTTTGGCAACGCCTCTTGCGGTAGAATCCCCCGAAATAAGCTGGAGGATAAGGACTGCAAAGGCGGCGATTAAAGAGCTTTTGAGGCAGACTCTGGTAAATGGGAGGTATTTTTTCTTTAGGGCATAGAAAGCAGATACGCTGATAATTAAAAAAATGCCGGCAAGCCAGCAACCTAAAATGACATGGATGACTCGATCGATGGAAGATGGGTTAAACATCATCTCCCAAAAGTTGGTGACTACAGCCCTTCGTTGTCCTATTTCATTAACGATTTTATAGCCGGCAGGGGTTTGCATCCACGAGTTGGCGACTACAATCCAGATAGCGCTAAAGTGGGCTCCGGCTGTAACGAGGCAAGTGGCGAGGTAGTGAATTTTTTGGCTGACACGGTTCCAGCCAAAGAGCATAATGCCTAAAAAGCCTGCTTCTAGGAAGAAGGCAAAGATCCCTTCGGCTGCCAGCGCACTGCCAAAGACATCTCCTACAAAGCGGGAATAGGAGGCCCAGTTAGTCCCAAAGCCGAAGACTTGGACCAAGCCGGTGGCAACACCCATTGCAAAGGTGAGGGCGAAGATATTGGTCCAAAATTGGGTGATTGCCTTGTAAAGGGGATTTTTGGTTTTGAGATAGATCCCTTCAAAAAGGACGAGCATAAGACTCAGCCCTATACTTAATGGAGGATAGATATAGTGGTACATGCTGGTTAGAGCAAACTGAATTCTAGATAGAAATTCGGCAGTCATTCATACGGATCATATACTGTTCACATTTTTTTTTAATAGTTTCTTTTCCCCTCTCTAGCTCCTTTTCGTAAGAATGATGGTGTTGTAATAACCGGGTATTGAGCTGATCCATATTGAAGATAACTACCCCTACCTTTGGATTGGCACATCTAGGGACACTTAGGTCAATAATGATTTGGGTGCTAGGGTTGGGGTGGGGTTCGATCAGATACCCTCTATTATGGGTGGCAGCGACGATTGCTTCATATCGCCACCAGCTATCTACCTCTTCCATAGGAATAAACGATATTCCCCGTTTTTTTAAAAAAGGGTTGGGTAGATGGCGCGAAGCAAGGGTAATTTTTTTGCCTCGGTCCAGGAGGAGTTCGATGATTTTTCGATTGATCTGAGAGCTACCAATAAAAAGGAGAAGCTCATAGGGTAGGAGATATTTGGCTATCAGTTTTTCTGTCTTCATAAGGCTGTGATGAGAAAAAAGGGAGGAGTGGACCTCTTTTCCTACCTTTAAACTTTTCTGAAAAAGGAAGTGGAGAGAGGAGGGGAGGTCATGGATAGATGCCCTTTCATAGGCCTGTTTGATCTGTCTGCGAATGTCAGTTTCGGCAAGTTCAGCGCTATCGAGTCCTGAAGCAACTAAGCAGAGGTGGAAAAAGCAGTCGAAATCATAGTAACAGTAATGGGAATTTAGGTTTTCAGGGAGTGGCCCGGAAGAATAGATTTCACACCGGTTACAAGTAATCAAAAGGACGGTGCCGGGGATATTCTTATATTGTGCTATCCATTTCTCTCGGATGGATAGGTCGGCCGATTTATAGCTGATTCCCGAAACGGCGATATGCATCAACGATCATTATACTTTTTGAGTCTAAGAATACAAGATGAGACCAAACAGTCCTATACTGTCTTTGCCTTTTTAAGGGATCAAGTCCCTTAAAGGAGCGTATCAGCAAAACTGTTAGTGGAAATTCTTAAGCTGGCCTTTGCCTCTTTACTGCCAAAAGAGGTACTAAAGAGAAAAAAACAATCATTTACCTCTCCTTATTTCACATGGCTAAAAGGACCTTTAAAAGAAGAAGTCTTTGACCTTATTTTAGGAACCGATCTTCACAAAGCTCTGTATTTGAAAAAACAAGGATTGATCGATGTCATGGATAACTGTTACCAG
>DAHXLK010000025.1 GCA_027366035.1 Chlamydiota bacterium | reverse complement strand
ACGATTATTTTAAAAGCCCCTCTGCCACCTATTTATTCGACTAGCGTAAATAGCAATGGAAGCAATACTGTTTCTGGCGCTTTGGCAATAACGATTAATGGAACACACAGCTATCCCGGATTTGTTGTTGGCCAGGGGACGGTTACATTGAATGATCTTACGATAGAAAATTGTGTCGCCCAAGGAGGGACCGGCGGTATCTTCGGTGGCGGAGGAGGACTAGGAGCCGGAGGGGGACTTTTTGTCGGCTCTAATACTCAGGTAGTTATTACCGACGTCAACTTTTCTTCTTGTACATGTGTCGGAGGAACAGGGGGTGCCTTTAATAGTAGTTTTGCCGGCGGCGGCGGCGGTGGAATGGGTGGAAATGGAGGAGCTGGGGGCTTTGTCAGTACAGGTTCCGGATATGCAGGTGGTGGCGGCGGCGGTGGATTATTATCCGGTGGTAATGGGGGGAGTGGAGGCACCAATACCGGAGGATCTACCTTAAATCCAGGAAGTGGTGGTGGTGGTGGGATCTTAGGCGCTGCCGGAAATGGTGGAAGCTCGGCAACAACTTCTGTAGGGACTCAAACTACCGGCGGCGGCGGCGGCGGCGGTGGATTAATCGTAAATCCAGTTTCTGGTGGAGGATTTGGTGGAGCTACCTCTACTGCTGCAACAGCTGGAGCAGGGCAAGGAGTAGTGATTTTCGGTGCAGCAGGAGTTGTTGTTGGCGGCGGTGGTGGTGGTGGCGCTTCAACTAGCACCACAACCGTTATAGGAAATGCCGGTGTAGGTGGAGCCGATAGCGCTACTTTAGGTTATACACTTTATGGATGCGGAACAGTAACTTATGGAGGTGCAGGTGGAGGATTAAATACAAGTAGTGGGGTGACCTGTACTTCTCCATCGAATGATGCCGGAGGAACAGGCGGCTATGGTGGCGGCGGCGGAGGTGCCGGCGGAACAATAACTACAACAGGTGGTAATGGAGGTTTTGGAGGAGGAGGAGGAGGATCGGTAGGTACCTTCACAGGGGGGACTGGTGGTTTTGGTGGTGGTGGCGGCGGCGGTAGTGGAGCCGGCGGCTTTGGCGGCGGCGGCGGAGGTGCTGTTGCTACCAATTCTAGCGGAGGAAGCGGGGGTTTTGGCGGTGGTGGTGGAGGCTCTTATGGATCAGGAACTTCAGGAAATAGCGGTTGGGGAGCAGGACAAGCTTCATGCTACGCATTAGGAGCACTTGGAACTTCTACGTTAGGAGGGCTAGCGACATTTGCAGGGGGAGCAGGAGGTGGATCGGGATTTGGAGGGGCGATTTTTGTTTGTAGCGGAGGATCTCTTACTATTGCAACAGGCACCAATACTAAGAACAGTCAATTTCAAAACAATACGACTGCCCCAGGTTTAGGAGGTTCAGGAGGGAGAGGGTCAGGGGGTTCAGGACTTTCTGCGGGATATGACCTTTTTTTATATAGCCAATATCCTACAGTAACTCTCAATTTTGCTCCAATCAATGGCGGTACAATTACTATCAATGGAGGTATCTCCGACAACAGTTATACTTCGGTAACCGGAGGGGTAACGACAGGGGGGGCAGGGGTAAATCTAACAGGGTCTGGCGTTGTCCAGATAGGTGGGTCGAATACCTATTCAGGAACAACGACTATTTCCAATGGTAATTTTCAGGGATGGGGAACGAATAATACTTTTTCACCTTATTCTCCTGTCTATATGACCGGAGGTACCTTATCCACTGCCCCTACTGGTAGTAATAATTATCAAAGTATTCTTTCTTTAAATGGTTCTGCTGCCACAGTGAGTCTGGTAGGTACCGGAGGGTTAGTTCTCATTGGTACCGGAACTGCAGGAGGGGGAATTTTTGGAGGAGGGATTGTCGGATCAGGGTTTTTTACCTTAAACGGTACCGGCAGCGTCTTTACTCTAAGCGGAGGTCCTAGCACCTATAGCGGAACTACGAATGTATACCAAGGAACTTTTACCGCAAATGTTGCAAGCGCCTTCTCAGGTTCTTCAGGAATTAATCTCAATAGTCCTGGAGTGCTCGATCCGGGTGGCTATGCCCAAACTTGTGCTTTTTTAACCAATACCGGAACTGGTGGTACTTGTAATTTAAGTTCCGGTTCAACATTGAGTATGATCGGTCAAACCAATGCTACTTTCTCAGGGCAAGTAACCGGACCAGGTAACTTGACCCTTAATGGCACTAGCACTTTTGTCCTCAGTGGTACCAATAACAATTATACCGGCACTACCTCTATTTTCCTTGGTACTTTCAGTGGAGGAACGAATAACACTTTCTCAGGATCTTCAGGAATCAATCTCAATAGTCCCGGAGTACTCGATCCAGGTGGCTATACCCAATCTTGTGCTTTTTTAACCAATACCGGAACTGGTGGTACTTGTAATTTAAGTTCCGGTTCAACATTGAGTATGATCGGTCAAACCAATGCTACTTTCTCAGGGCAAGTAACCGGACCTGGCAACTTGACCCTCAATGGCACTAGCACCTTTGTCCTGAGTGGCACCAATAATAACTATACCGGTACAACCTCTATCTTTTTGGGTACATTCAGTGGAGGGGCGCAAAATGCCTTTTCAGCGACTTCAGGAATTGACCTAGATTATCCAGGCGTACTCTATACGGGAGGCTATGATCAAAACATATCCTATTTAACTAATACCAAAACCGGTGGAACCTGTAACTTAGCTGCTGCCTCTACCTTAAGTATGATTGGCGATCTAGATTCTATTTTTACAGGAAATATAATCGGCGCTGGCAGTTTCACCTTAAATACTTCCGGAACACTAACCCTTGGAGGGTCTTGTTCTTACACCGGCACTACTACTGTTCTCAGCGGAACCTTTAGCGCTAACGCTTCGAATGTTTTTTCTAAAGTTTCGAACTTTGTCGTAGAAACACCGGGTGTTTTAGATACAGGAAGTGGCTATAACCAATCGATCCAATCTTTAAGTGATGGAGGAGTTGCTGGAGGCTTGATCAATATACGGACAAACTCTGCTCTCAATATTGTCGGTCAATCGGCATCGACCACATTTTCTGGAGAAATCGAAGGGGGAGGAAGTTTTGTTTTTAATGCTAGTAGTAGTTATATGAACTTAACCGGAGCCTCTTCGGGCTTTTCGGGATCAACTACTTTAACAAATGGAACCGTTGCAGTAAATGGTACCCTTGGAGGGTCTGCTGTCGTTGGTACGAATGCAATTTTAAAAGGTAGTGGTACTATAACCGGCCCTGTCACGGTTTATGGAGAAATTATTCCGGGAAACTCTATTGGAGTGTTCAATATAGGCACTTTAACGTTAACTTCCGGTAGTGTTACGGAGGTCCAGATTATCGAAGGGGTAAATAATGGTTGTAGTGTCATTGCCGTAACCGGTAATGCCTCCATCGCAGGAGAGTTAGATATTGTTCAAGATAGTGTCAATAAACTTGGCAATACCAGTTATACTATCTTGACAACGACTAATGGATCGGTAAGTGGAAGCTTTAATTCCATAGTATTACCTAATGATGAATACCAATATTCGATCTCCTACTTCCCTACTTATATCGAACTAATACTCACTTATGGTCTCATTCCTACTACAACTTGTGATTTAACAGGCAATAGGCTAATTCTGGCTAATTATTTAAACCAATTCATCTCAGATCCGGCTTTGGTAGATTTATTCAATGATTTTCTGTTTGCCTCCTGCCAAGATATCTCTGATGCCATGGATGCGTTATCTCCTTCAAGAAACACTGCTGCTATCTATATCGCCAATATGCAGATGTTTAACATCGAAACGATGTTTTTAACTAGATTAGCAGATCAAAGGATCTCTAATAAACGCTTAAAATATAAAGAAGCTAACACCTCCTTCAAATATGCTTTAAATGAACGGCTGGATAGCTTAGAAGTTTTTAATAACCCAATAAACTCTATTTCTGAAGATCCAGAATTACAAAGACAGCTGATTGCTTCGCGAGATATCCCAAGGAAAAGGCTCACTATGAGTTCTTCAAAATATGCAGCAGCACCACTTTCTTCAAATTATTCGCTTTGGGCTACAGGATATGGAGATGTTCTAACACTACAAAAGCAAAATCAGAACCCAACGGTAAGTGATGCAAGTGGTGGTGTGTTTATCGGATTTGAATATTATGGATTGGATAACACCAATATCCAGGCTTCTACAGGGTATATCCAAAATAATCTCCATGAACATCACCAGTTGGGCAATGGGGTTTCTAATGGATGTGTAATAGGAGGATTTTATACTCAATCGATAGGGAATGGGTTTATAGAGACTGGATTACAAGCAGCTTATAATCAGTTTAACATGCAACGAAATATCTCAATTAGCGGCACCTATCCTATCGATGTGAAAGCCCAATCATTTTTTGATGTATGGCAACTTTTGCCACACCTAGCTGGTGGATATGACCTGATATTGGATTGGTTTATCTTTGAACCTCTCGCCTCTTTGGACTGGGATTTTAACTGGGTAGAAAAATATAAAGAAACGGAAGCCGGCTCTTTAAATATGAAGGTAAAAGGCTCTCACCCTTCTTTCTTACGTAGTCAAGTTGGATTTAATTGTTATGAGCTATTTGACACAAAAAATAGCCTCTTTATTTTAAAAGAAGCGATAGCATTTATTAACGTACAGCCCTTCTGGATGAAAATGCATACTGCTCTTGCTTTAGCTACTTATGCTTCTTACGGAGCTCCAAACTTTATTTCTTTATCCACATATCAACATAAACTCAACTTAGGGAGCTTTGGAATAGAGTTTTTCTACAAAGATAAGCCTAGCCACTTCTTTCTTGATTTCATTTATCAGCTTCAAGGGGGACAAAGTTATATATCGAATCAATTTTCCCTTTCTTTAGGAGTTTATTTCTGACCTTACCCTATTCTGGGACTGTTTCGAGAGATATTGTCAAAAGTTGTGTTTCGGCCGCTGAACATATCCCCTGATTTTTTCCTTATGGGGACTGTTGAAATCTCCCATTTGGTTAAAATTTGAGCCTTGCTTCCCCGGATTTGATCTTTTTAAAAGTGCCTATACCTTAGCAGGATATGTCATTTTCAAAAAAATCAAACCGACTTTGCAAGTCTCAAATTTTAACGGCAACGCTAAAGATTTCAATAGTCCCTGCCGGTAAGTTCTTTTTTCGTTGCACCATTTTCCAAAAATCATAAGCTCAAGAAGTTTTTGAGTCCAACTGATTAGTGCGGATGTGCATTGGTATGAACTGGATAAGGAAATGAGACTTGATGGATTTGAACCATCGACCCTCTCCTTAAAAGGGAGATGCTCTACCACTGAGCTAAAGTCTCACATGACCCCAAGGGGATTCGAACCCCTGTTATCAGGATGAAAACCTGGTGTCCTAGACCGGGCTAGACGATGGGGCCGTGGATTATTATATAGAAAGGATCTCCTTTTCTTTATCAACGCAAAGTGTATCGATATCCTTACAAAATTTATCAGTAAGGTCCTGAATCGTCTTTTCTAATTTTTTCATCATATCTTCAGGGATAAGGCCGTCAGCCTTTTGCTTTTTCACTGCGTCGTTATTCTTTCTCCTCACTTCACGGATAGCTATTTTAGCCTCTTCCCCCTTCTTTTTGCATACTTTCACAATATCTTTACGAGTCGCCTCATCCATTGGAGGGATATTCACCCTAACAACGTTGCCATCTATGATCGCCCGTAGATTAAGGTTAGCCACTTCTATCCCTTTAACTATGGCATGAGCGGTAGCGGGGTCAAAAGGAGTAATTAAAAGCTGCCTTGCCTCAGGAGTAGTAATATTGGCTACCTCTTTTAACCGAAGTTTGGCGCCATAAGCTTCTACCATTACGCAATCTAGCATCGAAGGATTGGCCCTGGAAGACCTAAGACTTTTTAGCTCTTGTTTGAAATGATCAAAAGTCTGCTGCATCCCATCTTTTACCTGTTTTTCCACGTTCATACCTCTCCTCTCCTACTTTAATTTCCTACTCTCCATCTCCAAAATCTGCGAATCTTTAATGGTTTGCCAATTTGCTTACTCTTAGCGTCCACTATCTGCCCCACTGTTTGACTCTGGTCTTTGATGAATTTCTGACAGTTAAGGCAGAACTGATCACAGTAAGCTTTAATTTTACCAAGGACAATTTTTTCGATAACATTCGCAGGCTTTCCTGTAATTTGTGCTTTGGCAATCTCCTCTTCGCGGGCTTTTACCGAGTTGGGTACGTCTTCAGAAGATACATACTCAGGGTTTTCCGCAGCTACATGCATCGCTATCTCTTTAGCTAACTCTTCTTGATTTCTAGCGCCCGTGATTTCAACCACTGTGAATAGCTTGCCTCCCATATGGGAATAAGTCCCTAATGAAGCATCTTTATCCTTTAGGATGATCTCTATTCGCTTAATTTGGATGTTTTCCCCTAAAGCTTGGATAACCAGATTTCGATATTGATCGACTGTAAGGGTGGGATCCTTGTGGTATTTTTGGTCGATAAAGGCCTCTAAAGACCGGGGCTTTATTTGGGATGCCAATTCACAAATATCGGCTACAAAGGTGCGAAAACGTTCATTTTGAGCTACAAAGTCAGTTTCGCAATTTACTTCGATTACCGTCAGATTATCAGTGCCATGGAAAAAACCAATAGTCCCTTCTTTTGCCTCTCTTCCTTCTTTTTTGACGGCCGAGGCCATCCCAATTTTACGTAGATAGTCGATGGCTTTCTCCATGTCACCTCCTGATTCTACAAGGGCTTCTTTGCACTTGCTCATCCCCACTCCCGTCACTTCGCGAAGCTCTTTAATCATCTCCGGTGTAATAGTCGCCATCACTTTTCTCCATCCTCCTTGTCGGAAAACTTCTCTTTTAACATCTCTTCTTCCGAGGCAAATTGCTTTTCTGTAATATCTTTAGAATCAACATCTCCTTTTGCTATAGCAATATTCATCTCCTTCTTTTTATCTATGACCGCCTTTGTTAAGGCTGTCAGCACTAACTTAATACTTTTTAGTGCATCATCATTGCAGGCAATAATATAATCGATGGGATCAGGATCACAGTTGGTATCGACTAAGGCCATTACAGGAATGCCTAGGGTTTTAGCCTCGGCAACCGCGATATGTTCCTTATTAGGATCCACCACGACTAAGAGGCTGGGCAATTTCCTCATCCCTCGAATCCCCGAAAGGTTCCTATCGAGTTTGCCCCTCTCTTTATTTAACTTCGCAACTTCTTTCTTTTTTAGCCCTTCCCCTCCTGCTGCGATCCTTTTTTCCGCTCTCTCTAACGTTTTTACCGATTGTCTAATGGTTGATAAGTTGGTTAGAGTTCCTCCTAGCCATCGCTCAGAGACATAAAATTCAGCACAGGATTCGGCAAGTTCTCTCAATATCCCTTTTGCCTGCTTCTTAGTCCCTACAAAAAGAATCGATTTTCTTTTACCAATAAGGTCGGTAATTACGGCAACCCCTTTTCTTATCTGTTGCAATGTCTTTGCTAAATCGATAATGCAAATTCCATTTCTTTCTTCGAAGATGAATCTCATCATTTTAGGATTCCATCTCTTTTTCTGATGGCCAAAATGAGCACCCGATTCAATTAATTCTTTAATAGTCACCTGAACCTCTTGTTTTCCTATTGTCAAAATTTCTCCTTTTCACAAAATAATCATTAAAAGCGCCTGATCAGAATCGAACTGACACTCGTAGCTTGGAAGGCTACTGTTCTACCATTGAACTACAGGCGCAGTTTCCCGCTTCCAAATTTTTTAAAAAAATTGGATAATCCATTTTTAACCAAAAATTCCCTTTTTTACAATGAAAATCAGTGTATAGACCCATTCATAGTAAGGTACAAACAGTTCTACAGATCCTTCTAATAGCGTTGCTCCTTATTCTTTTTCGGTTGTGGCACCTATGTTTTTTGCAGAAAGAGGAAAAACTGCAGGCAGCCTTACTCCCTCAAAGAAAAACTATCTTGGAGCCGGCCTTAAGAGGCACTATCGAAGATAGAAAAGGGCAAAAGCTTGCCACGAATAGAATTGCTTATAAAGCAATCCTCTACTACAACCAGCTGAGCCAAATCCCCACCGTTGCCTGGAAGGACGATAGAAAAAAAAAGTATTATCCTCGAAGGGAGTATGTCGAAAATCTCTGCGCTATGCTAGCCAAAGAGCTAGCACTACAACCTAAACGGCTAGCTGACCTCATTTTTTCTAAAGCGGCTATGGTTCCTCATATTCCTTTCACTATTAAAGAAAACCTTACTGAAAAGGAATATTATCGACTAAGGATGTTAGAAAGAGACTGGATAGGACTTCATGCGGAGAAAAAAGCGGAAAGATTTTACCCCTTAGGGAAAACCGGGGCAGATTTTTTAGGATATATGGGCGCGATAGGTTCAAAAGAATATTTATCGATAGCCGAGGAAATTCGTCAGTTAGAAGCTTATTTTGAAGATATGGAACGTGGAGAAAACGTAAGGGCATTAGAAGTTTTGGATTATGAAGAAGCCAAAAATCGACTACGTGAATTAAAGGAAAGAGCCTACACTCTCAATGACTCGATAGGCAAGGCTGGAATTGAAAAAAGCTTTGAAGAGGATCTTAGAGGGTTCTTTGGGTTCAAAATTTTTGAAATGGACGTTAAAGGAAACTTTTTACAAGAAAAGGCTTCCCATCCTCCTACAGCCGGAAGAAAGGTCACCCTTACCATCTCTTCGGAACTACAAGAATATGCTGAAAGTTTATTAGCAGAGCGTGAAAGGGAAAAAAATCCTTTAAAGCCATGGATTAAAGGGGGGGCTATTATCGCTTTGCAACCAACTACCGGAGAAATACTGGCATTTGCCTCATATCCTAGGCTTAATCCCAATGATTTTATCTGTAAAAACCCTACTTCGCTAAACCACTGGTTAGAAAATGACGCTCACATTGCCGGCCTGTGGGATGGAGAGATTTCTCTTACTCGAGAGCTGTATCATCCCAAAAGAAAATTTTACGAAGAGTCCCTTCCCTTAACCTGGGATAATTATCTTCATTTCATCCTCCCTCCCGATTCAGATATCTGGGGAGCTCTTTTAGAAATCTCTACAGTAAAAAAGGCGATTCATCTTCAAGAAGAGTTTGAAAAACTTCTCTTTCATTCCAAAGAAAAAGATCCCATGCGTGTCGTAGAGCCCCTCCTTCCCTCAATCAAAAACCCTGCAGATAAACTATTCGTTATCGACCTTTGCCGTCTTTGCGTATATAGTCCGGCCTTTTCCGATGAACTAATCGAAAGGATTGGCTCTATGAGCCTTTCCGATTATCGAGAGAAATGTAAAGCTGCTTTACATTATGAAAAACAAATAAAAAAAGAGGCGGCCGAACATTTCCATGATCATGAGTTTCAAACATGGAGGGAAAATAACCAAAAGGGGTTTCTTAAAGAGATCAGAGCCAAAGAAAAAGAGGCAAAAACCTATGCTCGCCCCTATATCGATTATTTAGACAAAAAAGAGCGGGAGCTTTTTGAAGAATACTACCGAGACAACCGATTACAATTTCTTGCAAGGGGTAATTTAGATCTAGAATTTCTTAGAACCGTAAGATCTTTTCAAGAGCTCTCTCGTCCCCTCTATTATAAAAAAGGGGTAGAAAAAGACCTCGCTGCAGCTTTTTATCCTTCCGTCGGTTTTGGCTATGGTAGATCTTTTGCATTTCGACAAGCTACCACTCAAGGCTCCATTTTTAAACTTATTACTGCCTATGCCGCTTTAAAACAGAGGCTAGAGAGAGCCTTCCCTAATACATTAGCCGAAATGAATCCACTTACCATGATTGATGAAGTATACATAAATGGAGACACTTTTTATGTGGGAAGATCAGAGCAGCATGTTCCCTATCCGCGTATATATAAAGGAGGAAGGCTTCCTAAATCTTTAAATTCTCATATTGGAAAAATCGACCTATTCTCTGCTCTTGAGCAGTCTAGTAACCCTTACTTTGCCATCCTCGCTTCAGACTATCTGAAAGATCCTCGCGATCTTCTGAATGCAGCAAAAGAATTTGGATATGGAGAAAAAACAGGGATAGATCTTCCCGGAGAAATTACAGGTTCTTTGCCCGGCGATATTCTAGAGAACAAAACAGGCCTCTACTCGTTTGCTATTGGTCAACACACCCTAGTCGTCACCCCTTTGCAAACTGCGGTTATGCTTGCCGCCATTGCCAATAAGGGGACTCTTTTTAAACCAAAAATCGTCTCATCTCTGATTGGTAAAAGGCCGCTTCCTCTTACCGGTTTTTCCTCTTTTTCTGAAAATTTTCCCTATCAAAAAGATCTCCTTATCCATCAACTACTACCCCAAGAAGAGGATACGATAATCACCTTTCCTTCCATAAGCCGAAAAGAAATATTCCTTCCGGAGCTCCTTCGTTTGAGCCTTTTAGAGGGGATGCATCGAGTCGTATCCGGTAACCGGGGGGTGGCAAGAAGTCAAGGGATCAAACAATTTCGAAACGACCCAAAGCTTTTAGAAGAATATGAACGATGGAAAGATCAGTTTATAGGAAAATCTAGTACCGCAGAAATCACTGCTAATTTGTATAAAAACCCCTCTTCAAAAGCTCGTATGTACAAAGATGTCTGGTTTGGAGCAATTTCTTTTACAGAGGCTAACTTTTTAAAAGCGACACCTGAACTTGTCATTATCGTATATCTTCGATATGGGGACTCAGGAAAAGATGCTGTTCCTCTCGCCTTTAAGATGGCAAAGAAATATAAGGAACTTTTTCCTTCCTTAGACAGCCATCAAAATAAGTAATCGTCTTATATAGCCCCTCTTTAAGAGAAATTTGAGGCTCCCACCCTAGGATATTCTTGGCTAAAGAAATATCCGGGTTTCTCTGCATAGGGTCATCTTGCGGCAACTCTTTAAATATTATTTTTGAAGGAGAACCGGTCAGGGCTAACACCATATCTGCCAGCTCTAGAATAGTAAATTCGGTAGGATTTCCCAGGTTGATAGGGCCAATTTGCTCATTTTCTGTAGCCATCATTTTCACAAGTCCTTCTATCAAATCATCGACATAGCAAAATGATCTTGTTTGTAAGCCATTTCCAAAAATAGTAAGGGGTTCTCCTCGTAAGGCTTGTACAATCAGATTGGAAACGACCCTCCCATCTTGAATATGCATCCTAGGACCATAGGTATTAAAAACTCTAACTACTTTTATCTTGACTCCATGTCTTCTATGGTAATCAAAAAAAAGAGTTTCCGCACACCTTTTACCCTCATCATAACAGGACCTGGTACCTATCGGATTTACATTTCCCCAATAATCTTCCCTTTGCGGATGTACATGAGGATCACCATAGACTTCGCTAGTAGAAGCTTGCAATATTTTTGCCCGGAGTCTTTTAGCTAATCCCAAAGTATGTAAGGCTCCAAAAATACTAGTTTTTATCGTCTTAATAGGGTCGGCTTGGTAGTGCAGTGGCGACGCGGGACAGGCAAGGTTGTAAATTTCATCTACATCGACAAAAAGGGGATAGCTAATATCGTGGTGTAGAAATTGAAAAAGATTGTTGAGAAGAAGGTGTTCAATATTTTCTTTGCACCCGGTATAGAGATTATCAGTTGCGATAACCTGATTGCCCTCCTGTAATAGGCGCTCACATAAGTGAGAACCTAAAAAACCCGCTCCCCCTGTTACTAAAATCTTTTTCATCCAAAAACTATACTAAGCCTTAGAGAGTCGCCCTTAGATCCCCAATAAGTAAAAGGTTGTAAGATAGACATGGTTTCATCCTTAATAGTCAATAGCACCATATCGGAAAGAGAAAGATATATTTTGGCCTCTTCTTCTTTGGGTCCTGCGCTACTGACTAATATTACTATATCATACTCTTTTTGGCACCCATGCAACAAGTTTAAAAACTCACTCGAACCCAGTAACTCGGCTCCATAGCGAGTGGCCCCTCCGGATACAAGAACATCAAAATATTTTTCTTGTTTTATGGGCAGTTTTTTTATCTCTTTTTTACAATACTGTATAAACCCTTGCCCTTGACTCATAGAAAAATCACAATAAATAACTAAAGACTTCACCCCCCTTTTTGCAAGAAGTTCTGCGAGAAGATAGGAATAATCTCCCCTTTTATTTTGGATCAAGCTAAGGACAAAAGAAGGTTTTCTTGCAAGAATAAATGAAGAGAGTTTTCGCAGTGTTTCTAGATCTTCTTGGGGCAAAGATTCTAAATTTTGATTCTTTGTATATTGAGAAATAGATCCTGCTACATGATAGTTCAGAGCCTGCAGAGTTTCCTTCGTTAGGGGAAGCCCTTGAAAATAGGATCTAGCAAATTGGATTAGAAATAAAAATAAGAAACTTCCCAAAAACGTCAAAGCCCCGGAAAATAATAGGTGGGGACTTTGGGGAATAATAGGAAGGATAGCTATATCTAGTGGTTTTGATTGTACCTGATGTAAATGAAAGCCTATAGTTTTTGACTCTACCAGTTCAGTAATAGCCTGCATCATTTTTAATGATGCCTCCAATTTTAACTTCAATCCTTGCTCCATCCTCCATTTGGTAGAAAGCCCCAACATTCTTTCTCTCATTGTGTGCAATTTCTGAAGCAAAAGAGATTTTTCTTTTTCCAAATTGGTTTTTCGAGCAGCTATCACTTCGTTTGCTTGCTGACGCATGGTGTAAATACGTTGGTTAATGCGATCAATCATTACCTCTTGTAATGCTTTAATTTTTCTCTGAACTAATGAAAGAGATAAGTTTTTAATGTGAATTAATTCTAGGATATGATCTTTAAGAAAACCCCTTTGTAGCTGCAGCTCTTCTTCGATCCTTTCCAGCTCTTTTGAGCTACAATTTGCTTCATCTTTTTTCTTAAGAAAGAGTTGTGTTGCTTTTTGGAGAATTTCTAAACTTGTAGTATCTAAAAGTGTGCCACTTAAAGCGGTGATTTCTACTTTAGGGTCTGACAGCCAGTTAATAACTAAAGAAAGTTGTTTCATAGAAATTTGTAAATCGTCTAGTTTGGCATTATATTCTTTATAACACTCTCTAGCCCCTGCAAGATCTAATCCTTCAAATTCAGAAATGCAATATTTGGGAGGGAAAAGCCTTTCTTGCAGCATCTTCTCTTGCACAGAAAGGAGCCTAGAGTAATTTTTGTGAAATAAATCTTTTTTTTCTTCAATCTGTTGCAATAAAATATTGTCCCTTTCCAAGGCGGAAGCATCTGTTGGTAGGTGTTCTTGTGGCAGTCTCTGTAGTTCTCTATCGACTTCGACAATTCTTTGACGAGTTTTTTCTATCTCAGAAAGATGCGGGAGGGCCAAAATATCCCGTTCTGTTTTCAAATCTTCAATTTCTTTATTAAAATGGTTCAACTCTTCAAATAGCAATCCTTTTCCGGTAAAAAAGGGGAGGGTACTCTCAGAGGATCCTTCAAGTTGTATCTTTTCTAAATCGAGTTCATGTAATTTATTAAGACACATTTGCTGCGGGACAAGGAGAGATTTTACTTCATGATCCAAGCTAATAAATCCTTCATTCCCTAAATTATTTTTTACATAGACTGTATGTTCATCAAGGCATTTCTCCATTTTTTGCGTAAAATCTTCATGCCTTTTCTCTAAATAGGCTAGCTGGATATGTGCTAATGCCTCCTGCTCCTGTTTCAAATATTCTTGATATTGTAACATCAGCTGGTTGAGGAGATTTGTAGCCAAGTTTCGATCTCGATGAGAATACTCCAGGTTCAAGATATTTGGATTGATCTTGTCCGTGTAAATCCGAATCTCTTTTTTTAATTCCTTCGAAACAACTTCCCACGGAACGATAGTAAATGGGTACAATTTTCCGTATTGGATATTTTTGGGAATACGGGTGATCGTAAAAGTACTATTTTGTAACGTTATCTTTTCTAAACACCGCCCTTTATAGAGCAAAATCCCATCTTGAAAAATTTCAAAACCGTCCTTCCAAAAGGAGAGGGAGAAATATAACTTTCTCTCTCCTTTATAAAGGATATCCTGAAAAATACCTGTATCGAGATCCGGTACCGTTTTTCTGCACTCTGCATTTAAATTATCCCAAATAGAAGAGAGCAGGCCCGTTCTCAGATCTAGTTGTCCTTGCAACCCCATTTTTTGAATAAGAGGTTGTAGAACTTGGTGTGATTTCATTACCGTAGCGGCTCCTGCTTCATCTGAAAAATGTGAACTATTTCCAAACAAAGTTTTGAAAAGGCTTTGGATCTCGGGTTTTTCGGTTACCTCTCGAAATGTAGCTTGAGCTAAATATTTAGGAGGGGAATAGCTCAAAAGAATAGCTATGAGCCCTATAGATAAGAAAAGAGAGAGGCCAAGTATCCCTCCTCCTCTATCTCGAAAAAATTTTTTCACGTCGCTAAGTGTTACTAGGTCATTCATGGAGCGATCACTCCAACCTTTCCACACGTATTTCCTACCGCTTCAAATCCCGAAAAGCTGGGAAGAAGTTGTGAAATAAACCGGTTCCACTCAGTAATTGGCTTAGAAGCCACATAGACCACATCACCCGGAATTAATAATAAACTATCATTAGGAAGATGGATTACATGCTCCCAGCTAATGGTATAGATTTTCGGCTTTACAATACTCCCCCGAATGATTTGAATATAAGAAGGGTCTCCGGTAAATAAAATCCCTCCCGCTGCAGCCAATGTTTCCCTAAGTGAGATAAATCCGTTGGGAACGCTGACCAGCCTCCGATAGGCTACCTCTCCCATTACCATAACAGTGGCAGAAAAGGGCTCGGCGATATATACCTTATCTCCGGGGCGCATCACCACATTTTGAGACATATCTCCTTCTTTCAGCAGTTTATACATGTCTACGGCAAGAGGCTTAGAGCCGCGAACGAGATAGCTTTTAAAAAGATTGGCATCAGGGGGTACTTTAGCTTGAGCTAAGACGTCAAAAAGTCGCAAAGTTCCATTTACGGGAAGGCTCGAGATGCTTACCAGTCCGGCTAGCTGTACTCTCCCTTCCTTCCGTTCTTTATAGGTTACATAGACTTCGATATCTTTAATTTCTTCTAAATATTTTTTTTGGATCACTTCGGAGGCTTCTTGTAAGGTTAAACCTTCTAGTGCAATAGAAGAGAGATCGGGTAAATGTATTACCCCATTTGTTACCCGAAACCCTACCGCTCCCCCAATAGTAGCTACTGCTTTTACAATATCTTCTCGTTTTGGGTGGTACAGGATAATTTGTAAAACGTCTCCTTCATGAATTACGTCTTTATATTCCGAAAGTAGTTCAAGAGGCAGCTCTTCCACTTCTTTGCCCTCCATTTCTAAAATTGAAAGTTTCCCTTCCCGAATTTTATAAGAATCTATAACGAATTCATCAGCTCCATAAAGATCCTTTCCCATATAAGGGGTAGAGCAGCTAGTTAAGAGCTTGAGCAATAGAGGAATTAGGAGTATTCTCTTCATGGGTAAAAAACTATAGAATAAACCTATTTTAAAATGAAAAAGATCTTCATTACGGGAATTGCCGGCTTTATTGGTTTCCATTTAGCCATGCATTTACAAAAAAGAGGTGATCATGTCTTTGGTTTGGATAACTTTAACCCTTATTACGACCCTTCTTTAAAACGGCTTCGTGCATCTTTGCTGCAAAAAGCGGGGGTCAAGATTTATGAAGGGGATATCACCGATCTTACAACACTCCCTCAGCCAGCTACCCACCTTGTTCATCTCGCAGCCCAAGCTGGAGTTAGGCGCTCTTTTACACACCCGGAAGAATATATTCGTAATAATGTGCAAGGATTTTCCACTATTTTAGAACTTTGCAAACATCATCCTACTATGACTCTTATTTATGCCTCTTCCTCTTCTGTGTATGGCCTAAATAAAAAAGTGCCCTTTTCAGAGATAGATAAAACCGATCAGCCGGCCAATCTATATGGCGCTACGAAAAAAGCCAATGAACTAATGGCGGCAAGTTACCACCACCTCTTCGGAATACGATCGATAGGACTCCGCTATTTTACCGTCTATGGGCCTTGGGGAAGACCTGACATGGCCTATTTCCACTTTGCAGACCATCTGATAAAAGGACGGCCAATTTCAGTTTTTAATTATGGAAAGATGCAAAGAGACTTTACTTATATTGATGACATTGTTGAAGGGACCGTTGCCGCTATCGATTCCAATTTAGCCTGTGAAATAATTAATCTTGGCAACCATAAGCCATCCTCCCTCCTCGCTCTTATCGAGCTTCTAGAAAACTATTTGGGCAAAAAGGCAACCAAAAATCTCCTTCCGGCTCCCAAAGGGGAATCTTTATCCACTTTTGCAGATATTACAAAAGCAAAAAAATTATTGGGATTTCAACCTCGCACTATATTGAAAAAAGGGTTGGCTAATTTCGTCGAATGGTTTCTTGATTTTACGACAAATCAAAATAACCATATTAAAATAAAAAAGGGTAGAAGTGAGACAAATGGCACTACATAAGAATCTCCACTGATATGAGATGGTTTCGACCTTCCATTTGGTTAAAATTTTACCCTTGCTTCTCCGGATTTTATCTTTTTTAAAGTGCCTATACCTTAGTAGGATATGTCACTTTCAAAAAAATCAAACCGGCTTTGCAAGGCGCAAATTTTAAGAGCAAAGCGAAGATCGAAACAGTCCTTATAAACATTTTCGGAAAGGAAAATACTGGTAAAACAAACACGAATTTTTCCCCAAATGGAGTTACGCGGGCGATCTCTACCTAAGCTATTGGGACAAAATATCTACTAGCTCATGCTCTGGGTTTTGCCTCATAGTATACTGTTTGTCCCACTGGTTGTTAAAGAGGATCATCGGCCTATCCCACTTGTCTTTTACAAGAAGCGAATTAGTCGTCTTTTTAAATGTTGAAATATCTCCTTTGATCCACGCGCTACATTGATAAGGCAATAGTTCCAGCAGCGTATCTACCCCATATTCATCTTTCAGACGATACTGCATCACCTCGAACTGCAACTGCCCAACTGCTGCAATAATCTTATCCTCTCGATCAAAAGCTTGTAAAAGCTGTATGGCCCCTTCATCGAGGAGTTGGAGAAGCCCTTTATCAAAAGATTTTCTTTTCCCCACATCTTTTGGAAGAATTTTAGCAAATATCTCCGGCTGAAATTGGGGAAGGGGTTTGAAGGTAAACCCTCCGGTTAAAGAAAGGGTGTCTCCTATGGAAAAAAGGCCGGGGTTGATGAGTCCTAGGATATCTCCCGCATAGGCTTCAGATATCGTCGCCCTTTCTCCTGCTAGCATCCCATGAGGGCGAGAGAGGCGGATCTCCCTATTGAGCCGGTGGTGCTTAACCACCAGGTCTTTTTCAAATTTTCCGGAGCAGATCCGGATAAAGGCCATACTATCCCGGTGGTGACGGTCCATGTTGGCTTGCAATTTGAACACATAAGCGCTAAATGGAGTCGTCACCGGGTCGATAAGGATCTCGCTTCCATCAGGACGATCCGCTAGCCTTGCCATCGGAGGAGGGGCTAGATCGAGAAAGGCATCGAAAAAAGGCTCTATCCCAAAATTGGTAAGGGCTGATGCAAAAAAGACCAAAGTTACTTTTCCATCTAAAAAATCTTCATAGGAATAGGTATTGCCCGCTTCGGATAGAAGCTGTAGTTGTTCCATAAGCTCTCTATCCCCTATTTCCGATAAGGGAACTTCAGTAATGGCTGCTTTTTGAGCCCCGCCGATCGAAGTTTTGGTAAATAAAAGAGCTGTATTCGTCTTTCGATCGACCACCCCTCGAAACTCTCTTCCTATCCCAATGGGCCAGTTCATAGCATATGATCGGATGTGTAGGACATCTTCCACCTCTTGCATGAGGTCAAATGGGTCTTTAGCCGGCATATCCATTTTGTTGATGAAGGTAAGAACAGGAATTTTTCTTAAATTGCATACTTCAAAAAGTTTTAGGGTCTGTTTTTCGACCCCTTTGGCAGCGTCGATTACCATGATCGCACAGTCAGCGGCGGTAAGGGTACGGTAGGTATCTTCAGAAAAATCTTGATGGCCGGGGGTATCTAGGATATTGATTACCTTACCTTTATAGGAAAATTGCATCGCAGACGCAGTAATCGAAATCCCCCGCTCTTGTTCTAAAGCCATCCAATCAGAGGCAGCGGCCTTTCTCCCTTTGCGCCCGCGGACTATGCCGGCCGTTTGTAACATTCCCGAATAGAGGAGGAGCTTTTCAGTAAGGGTCGTTTTTCCGGCGTCAGGATGGCTGATAATGGCAAAGGTGCGACGTTTTATAATATTTTCAGAGAGGCTCATTAGAAAAAGCGGGAAAAAATATGTGAGAGATCATTATAGGTTACATAAATCATAAAGCCAATGAATAAGACGACAAAGGGGATGATAAGGCGTTCCATCGTTTTTGGTTTCAACCTTCTTTTGGTTACCATCTCAAAGAAAGAAAGGGATATATAGCCCCCGTCTAACATGGGAATCGGAAGGAGGTTAAGGAGTCCTAAGTTGAGGCTGATCATACCCATCCAAAAAAGGGCCTCTTTGATGCCATGAGACCAGCTAATTTGCATGATGCGGACAATTCCTACAGGCCCCGATAGCCATTTAGGACTTATGGATCCGGAAATAAGAGAAGCAAAAATTTTCCCTGTCTCTTTTAAGACATTATAAAATTCGGAGAAAGGGTTAGGGTTATAGGTGACGGTTCTATCATAGAAATCTACCCCAAGCTCCGATCGATATAGCTCTTTTTGAAGTTGTTGTTCGGCTTTTTGACGTATCTCCGGATCGTCTATTTTAGCAAGCTCTTGTTGACTTACTTTAAAACGTTGCAAGCGTTCTTCTCGAACCTGTGGTGGCAGGGTATCAAAAGTTATAGGGACCACAGGAGAAAGGAGGTGGTATGTTCCGGAAGAAAGAATAGGGTGAGGGGTTCCGATGCTTCTAATGATTTTTTCGATATCTTTTGGATGAAAAGAGGCATCAAAAGCTTTATCTTCTCCTTTCCAAGAAATGGGGGAGATGAGTGAGGGGTCTCTTTGGACAAGGATGAGAGCGTGGAAAACTTGTAGTTTGTGGTATAGCTGAGAGGAGGAGGAGACAGGGGAACCATCCACGGCTAAGATAGTATCTCCCACTTGTAAAGGGCTTTCTATAAATTTTTTTGTCACAACATTACCGGAGGAAAGAAGGGCAGGAAGGACATAGAAATCAGAGAGTGGCCCTTTTAGGTTTGCTTCGTGTTTATTGTCTTCCAATTCATCTTTTTCAAACGGGGTAAGGAGAAGGGTATCTATTTTTTCACGGGGAACTCTAATATGCAGGAATCGATCTTCACGTTTTATCGTGAGATAGGCAGATGGCTCAGAAAGAAGGTGGTCTAATTGGATCTCAGAAAAGATAAGCTCCCCATTTGCCCAGACGATCCTATCTTTTTTTTGAATCCCGCCGAATATAAGCGGCGATTTATAAAAGACAGAAGGGCCTTCAAAAATCAAATAGCTAGCAGGAGCGGCAATGCCAATACTGCGAAGTTTCAATAAAGAGGGGGTTTCATAGTTATTTAAGGTATAGTCAAAAGGGGTCTTTTCCCGATTAAAATAATCGATGGAATATCCGGAAATTTGAGTTTTTTGGTCTTTAAGAAAAGAGGTATTTATAAGATCTTGAAACCCATGAAAAGGCCTCCCTCCATAGGAGGAAATCTCATCGCCCGGCCTAACCCCCAAATTATAAAGAGGGGACCCTACCTTGATCCAGCCGATTTTATGGGTAAACTGACTAAAATTTTTCTCTCTTCCTCCAAAGACCCAGAGGAGGGAGAACAACAGAAGGGCAAAAAGGATGTTAACCAAAGGGCCGGCTAAAGCTACCTTGATCCTGTCCAAAGGGCTTTTGCCAAAGAAACCGTCTTTGATCTCAAAGGGATCTTTCCCATTTTCTCTTTGCATTCCGGCTATTTTGACATAGCCGCCAAAAGGGAGAAGACAAAGGCGCCACTCTACCCCGCGGGCTTTCCAAGTCAGAAGGGGTTTGCCAAAACCGATCGAAAAAGCTTCGACCCGCATCCCGAGGCGGAGGGCAATAAGATAATGACCCAGTTCGTGGATGAAAACTAATACCCCGAGTCCAAAAATTGCTAGAAATAAATATATAATAGATAACATCTGAATCATCATTATACATAAATCGGTAGATAAAGGTCTTCAAGAAGCTTGCTTATTCGTAAAAAATTTTCTTCTGAAAGGGACTGTTTCGATCTTTGCTTTATTAGACATGCCATAATTTCGCCTTAACAAGGGGTTGCTCCTTAAAGGGACTGTTGAAATCTCCCATTTGGTTAAAATTTTACCCTTGCTTCCCCGGAGTTGATTTTTTTTAAAAGTGCTTATATCTTAATAGAATATATCACTTTTCGAAAAAATAGAATCGGGTTTGCAAGTCTCAAATTTTAATAACAAAGCAAAGATCGAAACAATGTCAAAATTGATCTTAATGAGTTCAAACCCTAAAATCTAGGGGATGTCTTATCTAAAAAACTATTTTGCAAAAGTGTTGGAAGGAGAGAGGACTTTTTCTGCGATCTCTTTTATGGCGGCGCTGGATGCTATGCCTTTTGAAGTAGCAAGAAATATTGAAAAAGAGCTCAAAGACCAAAGGTCTCACTTGAAACTCATCGCTTCGGAGAATTTTTCATCTTTGGCCGTCCAGCAGGCAATGGGGAATCTTTTTACCGACAAATATAGTGAAGGTTCTGTCAGACATAGGTTCTATGCCGGATGTGATAATGTCGATGCGATTGAAGAGATGGCTATAGAATATGCTAAAAAAATTTTTTCTGCAGAACATGCCTACGTTCAGCCCCACTCAGGTGCTGATGCCAATTTGGTTGCTTTTTTTGCCATACTTATCCATCGGATACAAAATAAAGAGATCGAAAAGTTGAAGAAGAAAAATCAAGATGAGTTGACAAAAGAGGAGTATGAGACAATAAGGAGGCTGTTGGTAAATCAAAAAGTGATGGGTCTCTCCCTTCATTCAGGGGGACATCTTACTCATGGTTACCGGCATAATGTCTCTGCCAAAATTTTTCAGGCCGTCACCTATGACGTAGATCCTAAGACCCACCTCATCGATTATGTGGCCCTTCAAAAAAGGGTGAAGGAAGAAAAACCTTTTATCCTCTTAGCCGGTTATTCGGCCTATCAGCGCCTTATCGATTTTTCCAAGATGAGGGAGATTGCAGATAGTGTGGGGGCTACTTTGATGGTCGATATGGCCCATTTTTCTGGGCTTGTAGCAGGGAAAGTATTTCAAGGCAATTATAACCCCATCCCTTTTGCGGAGGTGATTACTACTACTACGCATAAAACTTTGCGAGGGCCGAGAGGAGGAATGGTATTGTGCACCAAAGAATTTCAAGAGGTTGTTGATAAGGGGTGTCCTATGGTCCTAGGAGGGCCACTTCCTCATGTGATGGCTGCAAAAGCGGTGGCTTTCCGAGAGGCCAACGATTCCGCTTTCGCAGTCTACGCAGCGCAAATTGTAAAAAATGCGAAAGCTCTGGCCGAGAATTTGATGAAGCTTAAAGTTCCCGTACAGACGGGAGGTACCGATAACCATATTGTAGTATTTGACGTGTTGAAAAGCTTTCAGTTGAATGGTAGGCAGGCAGAGGCAGCTTTGCGAGAGGCAAAAATTACTTGCAACCGTAACTCACTCCCTTTTGATCCCAATGGACCTTGGTATACTTCGGGTATTCGGATGGGGACCCCTGCCCTTACTACCTTGGGGATGAAAGAAGGGGAGATGAAAATCATTGCCGAGGTAATAGCCGATCTGTTAAAGCATACTCAGCCGGACAAAAAAGCCTCGGTTCATATCGACCAGAGGGTTTTAAAAAGGGCAAGGAGAAGGCTCGAGGAGCTTTTGCAAGACTTTCCTCTGTACCCCGAACTCGTATTATGAAAAAGGAAAAAACTATGGAAGAAGACAAAAAATATAAGAATCTCAACGACAAAATCGATTATGCCATTTTAGAGAAAAGGAGGGTTTTTTTGTCCGATGCGGTCGATGCCGAATCGGCCAAAGATCTCATCCGAAAACTGTGGTTTCTAGAATGGAGTAGTCCGGGAAAGCCGATCCTTTTTGTCATCAATTCCCCGGGAGGATCGGTCGACGCAGGATTTGCCATCTGGGATCAAATCAAAATGTTATCTTCTCCCGTTTATACTTTAGTGACAGGTCTTGCGGCTTCAATGGGCTCACTCCTTAGCTTATGCGCCGGTAAAGGAAAAAGATTCGCAACCCCTAACTCGAGAATTATGATTCACCAGCCACTTATCGGCGGAATGATCAAAGGACAAGCTACCGATTTAGAGATCCAAGCCAAAGAGATGCTTAAAACTAGAAAGGCCATTGTGAAAATCTACGCTGACTCTACCGGAAAATCTATGGAGAGTATTGAAAAAGCAATCGATAGGGATAACTGGATGTCGGTAGATGAGGCGGTCCAGTTTGGCCTTTTAGACCAGGTAGTGAAATCAGCAAAAGATTTAGAAGCCCTCCTCAAATGAAATTTTATAAGTATCAAGGGGCAGGTAATGATTTTATTTTCATTGATGACCGCCCCTTGTCTTTTCCAATAAAAGAAGTAGAGAAGATGTGCCACCGGCAACTGGGTATCGGTGCCGATGGGGTTATTTTATTGCAACCTTCAAAGTCGGTAGATTTTCGGATGAGGATCTTCAATAGCGACGGTTCTGAGGCAGCAAGTTGTGGCAACGGCCTTGCCTGTTTGATGCGATTTTTGATCGATCTCGGCCTTGAGGATAAGACCTATCGGATCGAACTCATGAAAAGTAAAGTCTTTATCAAAATGCGGGGAGAAGAGCCGGTAGTTTGCTGGCAGGAGGCTAAAGACTTAAGGCTTTCCTTTCCTCTTCCCCTTGCAAAAGAAACCCATCTTATGCATTACATAAACACAGGGGTCCCCCATGTCGTCCTCTTTACGGAAAATTTGCGAGAGGTGGAAGTGGTTACATTGGGTAAAGAGATTCGAGGGCACCCACAGTTACAGCCGGAAGGGGCTAATGTTAACTTCGCAGAGGTAGTCAAGGAAGGTAAAATTTTGGTGCGAACTTACGAAAGAGGGGTGGAAAATGAGACGATGGCTTGCGGGACCGGGGCTACTGCAGTAGCTGTCATTGCCCACCACCTGTATGGATTTAAAAGCCCTATTTCTGTTACTTCTAGGGGTGGGGAGGTTCAAGTTTTTTTTGAAAAAGGGGGAAAAAATATTCAATTTCAGGGACTAGCAAAGCGGATTTTTTATGGATATTGGCCTGCCAAAAGAGATTAAAAATCATGAATACCGTGTCGGAATGACGCCGATAGCGGTAAAGACGCTTGTAGCGCATGGACATAAAGTCGTTGTCCAAAGCCAAGCAGGGGCAAAGATCGGTTTTACCGATGCGATGTATCATGAAGCAGGAGCTAAAATTGTCAAAACTTCTAAAGAAGTTTACCAAAGTGAGATGGTCATCAAAGTCAAAGAACCGCAGCCATCAGAGTTTCCCTTATTGCAAGAAGGACAGGTCCTTTTTTGTTATCTGCACCTTGCCCCAGACCCTGAACAAACAAAACAGCTCTTACAAAAAAAAATTATCGGCATTGCCTATGAAACGGTCACCGATGTACACCACCACCTCCCCCTTTTAGTTCCAATGAGTGAGGTGGCGGGAAGGATTTCGATTCAGGTAGGGGCGACCTATTTACAAATTGCCAACGGAGGTAAAGGGGTTCTTCTCGGCGGGATTCCCGGAGTAAAACCGGGAAAAGTAGTGGTTCTAGGAGGTGGTGTTGTCGGAGCCGAAGCGATGAGGATGGCGCTAGGACTAGGGGCTGAGGTGATAATTTTCGACAGGAACCTTTCCCGTTTGAGAGAGCTCGATAGGTTTCATGCCCCGGCGCTTAGGACCATGTATTCGACCCCTGCTGCTATAGAAGAAGAAATCCAAAATGCAGACCTCATCATCGGCGCAGTACTCATTCCCGGAAAAACAGCGCCGAAATTAATCACGAAAAAAATGCTCTCTTTAATGGAGCCGGGTACTGTGATTGTCGATGTCGCTATCGACCAGGGAGGAGCGTGTGAGACATCGAGGCCGACTTCCCACTCGGAGCCGACCTTTATATTAGACGGTATTGTCCATTATTGTGTGACCAATATGCCGGCTGCCTGTGCAAAGACTTCGACACAAGGGCTTACCAATGCTACCTTACCTTATGCTATTAAATTGGCAGATCTTGGATATCGCAAAGCTCTATTAGAGGATCCCTATTTTTTACAAGGGCTCAACGTTTGCTTTGGAAGGGTGACAAATCATGAAGTTGCCGTCGATTTAGGCTACGAATATGTTGCCCCTGAAAAAATTCTCTGATGCCGGCAAAAAGCTTTTCGAAAAAGGAAAAGTAAAAGAGGTCCTTTTCTCTAGAGGGACCTATCAAGTAGCCGTTAAAGAAAAAGGTGTTTTTTTTTGGCCTTTTCTCCAATTTGATGAAAAAAAAGAGCTGTCGAATGCTTTTTGTAATTGCAGTACTGCCGAAAAAGAGGGTGTTTGTGAACATATCGCAGCTGCTTATTTAAGGATCTATAATCATACCGAAGAGCCCTTGCATATCCGTTTTCAACATTCGTTATGGCGAGCCCTTTTTTATAATCTTTTTTTGCGAAAAGCTTCGATAAAAAAAATCCAACCATTTTTTACCATTCAGGGGAGGACCGAAAAAGGGAAAAAGAAGTTGCGATCTATTTTATCCTTCCACCCGCCGGAGACGGAGGAAACCTCTATCAAATTCTCCAATCTTTCGTTAGAACAAATTGCCATGATCAAAATAGGAAAAGGAGAGGCAAATCTCCAATTTGAATTTTCCATGTGGTCCGATCTTGCGAAATGGTTTTTCTTTTTGCAAGATGCGGGAAAAGGCTATAAGGTCGCTTTTATCCATAATAAGGAGCATGTCCCCGAAAGGATTGTCGTGACTTTTACTGAAGTAAAAGGGACATTTCTCCTCTCTAAAGAGGAGCTTTCCTCCATTATCTTAGCTTTACAAACGGTAGATTCTCCCTTGCCGGTACATGTGGAAGAGGAGGGGATTAAAGCGATCACCTTTGACCCCGTAAGTAAGGAGTTTTATATACAAGCAGAAGAAAAAAAGGAGGTGGCAACAGGGATTTCCATAGGAGAGTGGATTTATGTCTATAAAAAGGGATTTTATAAAAAAGGGGTGGACCCTCTTTTATCCGTTAAGATGTCTTCGGAAACGATAGGAGATATTCTCACTCGTTATAAACAGACATTTAAAAAAAAATTGCGTGGAGCCTTATTTCATACGACACCCGTAAAAGCAAAATATCACCTTTTCTTTGATGAGAAGTCTAACCTTCACACCCAGTGTTTCCTTTTTGAAAAAGGGGATTTATTGCAAGAAGGGGCAAGCCTTTTTTTACCTTGGGTCTTTCTCCCTAAAAAAGGTTTTTTTTGTTTAGAAGGTATGTTTACAAAAGAAATAGACGAGGTTATCTCCAAAGACAAGGTGGGAGATTTTATTACTAACAACCGGGATCTAATGGATCAGATTCCCGGCTTTCATCCCCACTTTACCCAATTACCCATTTATCTCGCCTATACATTGCTAGAAGAGGGGCTGAAATTTTTCTCCAATTTAGAGTGGAAAGATTTTGGCGCCTGGCTCTATGTTCCCGGTCAAGGATTTTATCCTACAAGAGAAGGGAAGAAAGAGGGGAAGCTATTTCGAGTAGATCTTGTGATCCCCAAAAACAAGATTGCTACATTTATCGAAGAAAATAAAGAAGAGCTCTTATCCGTTAAAGGATTTTTTAGCTCTAAATGTCCTTTACAAAAGGCAGGATTAGCCATTCGGGTGGTAGAGAAAAGGATTACCCTTTTTCCGCAGCCGGAATATGCCTCCGGCTATGATGAAAAAATAGTCGATTTCTATGGAAATTATTCTTATGTGGAGAAGGAGGGGTTTTTTGAACTTTGCAAAGCCCTCATGCTCCCTTTTGGTTATAAGGGAAAAAAAGAGATACTTCGGGACCAAGAGTCGTTTTTTTTAAATTATGAGATGGAACGATTAAAGCCGATGATCGTTTTTCTCGACCCCTCTCTTCAAAAACCTGCCCATCTCACTTTGAAAATTCGAAAACTTATAAGGGAAAAAAATTTTTGGATCGCTGATATCTACTATCAATCAGAGATAGGGATAGCCGATGCCGCCGATATCTGGAAAGATATATTGAACAAAGAGAGATATGCCTTTTCAAAGGCAGGGTTAATCTTTTTAAAACAAAACCGCTTTAACTGGCTAAGGTCCCTTGAAAAAAGTCGGTTGCATCGAAAATATAAAGCATTAAAACTCACTACAATAGAATGGATCCGGTTGATGATCTTCGAAGACATACAAGAACCTCTCGGAGACTCCTCTGAAGAGGTGCATACCCGGAAACTCCTTCGCGAGCTCCATTCTTTAGAGCCTTCATGTCTTTTAGATATTCACAAACTACACTCTACCCTTCGCCCCTACCAGGAGCTAGGGCTTAACTGGCTGTGGTTCCTTTATTGCCAAGGGCTTTCGGGGCTCCTTTGTGACGAGATGGGGTTAGGCAAGACCCATCAGGCGATGGCCCTTCTTGCAGCTATTTCCGCAGAGGATAAGGATAAAGAATACAAGTATTTAGTCGTGTGCCCTACTTCGGTGATCTATCATTGGCAGGAGCTTTTAAAAAAGTTCCTGCCCCATATCTCTGTCTATACCCATTATGGTCATAGCCGAACCCTTGCCGAATTTGCCAATTACGACCTTTTCCTTACCTCTTATGGCATTTTGCGTACCGGTAAAGAGAATATCAATGAGATTGATTTTGAACTGGCCATTTTTGACGAGATACAAATTGCCAAAAATTATAGATCACAGACCCACCGGTCGCTGCAAAATGTCTCGGCAAGGATGAAACTGGGTCTTACCGGAACGCCTATCGAAAATCGCCTTCGTGAACTCAAAGCCCTTTTTGACATTGTCCTCCCTTCTTACCTTCCTTCTGAGAATATTTTCCGTGAACTTTTCATTAATCCTATTGAAAAGAAAAGAGATGTGGAGAAAAAAAAACTCCTTCAAAAATTGATCAAACCTTTTATCCTGCGAAGAAAAAAGGTAGATGTCCTCTTCGACCTTCCAGAAAAGATGGAGGAGGTTGCCTATTGCGATTTGTCCGAAGAGCAGCAAGCTTTATATAGCGAAGCGCTATCCACAAGACGTCCGGAGCTAATACGGGATTTACAAGAAAGAGGAAACCCCATCCCTTATATCCATGTGTTTTCTTTGTTCCTTCGTCTCAAACAGATCTGCAACCATCCCAGCCTCGTCCTTGGAAATAGTAAAGAGTACTACAACCATGCTTCAGGAAAATGGGAGCTATTTACCGAGTTGTTAGCTGAGGCGATGGACTCTAACCAGAAGGTAGTGGTCTTTTCTCAATTTCTAGATATGCTTTCAATTATCGAACACTATCTACGCAAAAAAGGGGTCGGTTTTGCGGCGATTAAAGGATCGACTAAAAATCGGCAAGAAGAGCTCTGGAAATTCAAAAGCGATCCTAAATGCAAAGTCTTTATAGCCTCCCTACTTGCCGCAGGGGTTGGGATCGATCTCTCTTCTGCTTCGATCGTCATCCATTACGATAGATGGTGGAACCCCGCCAAGGAAAACCAGGCAACCGATCGTGTCCATCGGATTGGGCAAAATAGGGGGGTGCAAGTATTTAAGCTAGTTGCTAAAAATACCATCGAAGAACATATCCATGCACTCATTGAGAAGAAGAAAGGGCTTATTGAAGACACTATTGGAAAAGAAAAGGAGGATGGGATCCGTTTTCTTTCAAGGGAGGAGCTTCTTTTAATTTTGCAGCAGGCCAAATAAAATAATAGATTTTTTTCGAAACTCCATTTGCTCGCTAAAATTTTCCTTTTTGACAGCTTTGCAGCAAAATTTTGAGAGCCTGCGTTCCCGCGTGTTCTCAAAATTTTGCGGCAAAGCTGTACAAAAATTGCTAATTTTATCAAACAAGGGACTGTTTCGATCTTCGCTTTTTCGTTAAAATTTAAGCCTTGCAAAGCCGGTTTGATTTTTTTGAAAATGACATATCCTGCTAAGGTACTCACCTTACGCAATCCATGGTCCAATGGAAGCGCAAGCGAACTTCGATCGGGGAGTAGAAGCGTTAGCGGTCTTGAGGAGGCCATAGCCAAATGGCTATGGCCGACGAGAGAGCTGCTCCTTGATCGAAGTGCAGCTAGCTTTACATGGACCATGGATTGCGTAAGGTGAGTTTATAACTCTTCTCCTTCTTTTTACTGTTCCAGTGTGGACCCTCCACCCTCAGCCTCCTATTCAAAGCTTGAATAACTTATCCTATGATGAGATGATCCATCTCATTGAGGTCTGTGCTTCTAACGATTGGGAAGGGCCA
>DAHXLK010000014.1 GCA_027366035.1 Chlamydiota bacterium | reverse complement strand
ATATCGATCGAAAATCAAGAGAGCAATTTGAAATCCGCACCCATATACGGATGCTAGATATCCTCAATCCCACCCTAGATACGATCGATAAACTAAAAGTTTTACCGGTTGCAGCCGGCGTCGATATCAAAATTAAGGCATAGAAACTTACTTTTCTTCTATTTCTATGTCTTGTTCATCTGCATTTTGAGTCATTTCAAGATGATAGCTATCAATGTTATATGGAGCGGTCATCTCCTGCGTATATCTTTTACTGACTACTTTCCCGTTTTGTAGGAGGATAAAGTAGTGTCTTTGAGCAGTGACCAGACTCCCCACCATTATTGTCTCAATATACTCTAGTTCTTCCATCCCATTTTTTACCGTATAGCTTCGATAGGGTTCTCCCACCAGTTGGGTTACCTCATCTTTAGTAGCTCCTATAGGGATCTCGGAATATTCTTGCATGGTAAACACCCTGCTCCCTAAGGAACAGGCTGTAAAAAGAAAGAGCAACCATTTCATCATGGCACTCCTCCCTCTTCCGAAGACTCTTCGGAAGGAGGGGGAGAGGGATTAAGCCAGATACGCCCTTCAATTTGGGTGCGAAACTGATCTGAGGATACATATTCTCCCTTCATCAGATAGCTCCCGTCAGGCTGCAGCAGATAGCTTTCAAACCCTTCAAACTTGACCTCATTATCTCGAAATTCCCAAGCAATCAACTTTTCATCAAAAATTCCTATCCCCCGAATCTTTCCCACATTTTGGTTCTCCATCTCGACAGAAAATGATTTGGACCCAAAATCAAAAAAATAAAACTCATTCCTCATGTTTTCTGAAATACCCTGAATTTGAATTTCTTGCGTACAAGGAACTTTTCCGGAAAAATCACGATTTAAGATATTCCAGTGGGTAAAGTAAAGGAGGTGTTCTTCAACCATATTGAGTAGGATTTTCCCTTCTCCTACCCAAAGCCCCGGTCCTAATATAAACGAATGGCTAAACATTAAAACATGAACCTTCTTGCATATATACTTTGTAAAATCCCTAAAGCAGCCATTGTCGTCAAGACCGAATTACCGCCATAGGTGATAAATACTAAAGGGACTCCCGAGATAGGAAGAAAAGCGCACATCATCCCAATATTCATTAAAATATGTATCGCCAAATACATGGTAATACCTGCGGCAAGTAACCTCCCAAAAAGATCTTTAGCGCTAATTACTACCTCAAAGCAACAATAGATGAGGAGGCAATACAGAAGTAGTAAAAATGTCATCCCTATAAAACCGGTCTCTTCTCCAAAGGCTGCAAAGACAGAATCGGTATGGGGCGCCGGAAGCCATTTTCTAGAGGAAAACTCTGACTTATGCCAGCCTTTTCCCGTCATGCCGCCGATAGCGATAGCTGTCGTGGCAGCGTTTTGATGGTAGGTGTTAGGGTTGAGCCTTTCATACTGATATTCTTTTAAAAAAGAGGTAAAAAAAGGTCTCATTTTATCATGAGACAAAAATCCTAAAAATAACAGAGCCACAAAAATAAGGGCACCCAACCCAACTATCCCAATCATTTTCACAAATCCGGACCTTACTCCTCCAAAATAGAACATCACAAGGGTGATAGGATATAAGACGAGCGCAGTCCCCAGATCCGGTTGCTTTAGGATCAAAAAAAAGGGGACCGCCACAATCACCACTGCTTGTAGAAAAGTAGCCTTTGAAAAAACACCCTGCTCTCTTTTTTCTAAAAACCAGGCAAGGGTCAAAACGACAACCAATTTAGCTGCTTCGGATGGTTGCAACGTCATCGAAATCCAAGGGAGGCGATACCATCTTTGGACATTTTGTATCGGCGTAGTCAAATAAAGACCCACTAGCAACAGGATGATTAACAAGTAAAAAAATAGAGCCCACTCTCGCAATCTATGATAATCTAATCCGATGAAGAATAAAAAAAAGAAAGACCCCAAAATAAACCACTTGATTTGACTTTTGACAAGAGGGGAAAAGAAGGCTTCAGAAAAAGAGACTGCAGGGTCTGTCGACATCGCTGAGATAACATAGATGGAAATCATCATCAGCATCCATACAATCGGAAGAATTCGAAAATCAATTCGAAAAAAAAATCGGTGGTTCCAAAACATAGCTATTGGTATATAATTTTGTTATATTTTCATCTATGCGATTTAAAAATATCCATTTTAAAACGATCTCCTCTACCCAAAATTGGGCTAAAAAGCATCTAGGAGAAATCGACCCTAAAACTATCACCTGCATCACCGCCGACAAGCAGACGAAAGGAAGGGGGAGGTTTGCTAGGAAATGGTCTTCGCCGTTAGGAGGTTTGTATGCGACCTTTGTCTTTCGCCTTCCTACAAAAACACCTCACCTTACCGCACTCGGCCAAATTTTCTCTTTAACCCTTGCAAACATCTTGATCACCCACAAGGTAAAAGGCTGCGGAGTTAAATGGCCAAATGATATCTGGATTAAAGGGGAAAAAGTAGCGGGAATCTTGACAGAGCTTGTTTTCGAAAAAAATACAGTGGCGGTCCTTTTGGGGGTTGGCGTTAATGTAAATAATAAAAAAGTTCCCAAAGGAGCTACCTCTCTCGCCAAAGTATCGGAGAAAAAATGGAACTTGGATATTCTCTTGAGAAAACTGCAGAAAAAATGGGTCCAATCTCTACTTTTATTTCAGAAAAAAGGGTTTCCCCCATTTCAAGCTCCTTTTGAGGAGTTGATGGTATTAAAAGGACAAGAAGTGACCTTGTTTGATGGGGAAAAAAGGCATAAGGGGATTTGCCACTCTCTTGCTTCTGACGGTAGCCTTATTGTAATTATAGATGGGGAGAAGCAATCTTTTTATTCTGTGGATATACAGGGACTGTTGAAATCTCCGCTTTGCCGTTAAAATTTGAGCCTTGCAAAGCCGATTTGATTTTTTTGAAAGTGACATATCCTGCTAAGGTATAGGTACTTTTAAAAAGATCAAATCCGGGGAAGCAAGGGTAAAATTTTAACCAAATGGGAGATCGAAACAGTCCCATATAGTAATTTCTCCTCACTCAAAATTTTGGAGTAACAAATATCTGAAAATGTATCCTTTTTTTTAGAATTTCTTGAATGGCCCCAAGGGTGGATCCCATTGCAGAATAACAGCTCGTACAAGCCCCTTGGTATGCAATTACCACCTCCCAATCATTAAGAATATCTACCACCTCAACACCCCCGGCATCGAGTTCAATATAAGGACGGATCTCTTTAGAAATAACCTCTTCTAAAACTACCAGTTTATCTTGAAGAGAAAGCTCTTGCCAATGAGGGAGCGTTACCTCTTCTTTTTCTTCAAAAGCAATTGGGGTGACTTCGTATTCGGAACCAAAGGGAATATGCTGACACTGTTTTACAGCATTATCGATAGCTGAAAGAGTAGCATTAAGATAAGGAGCTCCCTCTTTCGGAAAGGGGGAGAGATACCCTTCGAGAAGTCCCGCAGAAATTCTGGAGGCTTGGTCATAGTTTTTTCGCAAAGTGAGCGCAGATGCGGCTTCTAAAGTTACCGTAAGGAGGGTCGATCCAAACACTTCGAACTTAACGTCAGCGATTACCCCATCTTCCTCATCTACCAGCCAATAAAGGGTTATCTCTTGCTCTAAAATTTTCTCCGTACCTATAGCTAGAAAAAATCCTTCTTTAGCAAAAAGCTTTCCCTCATATTGAGGATGGTGAAGTATATCTCTTATTTTTTTACTGTAATGATCCCACATACTTTTTCGATTTCTTCTTCAGTAGTATACCTGCTCAAAACAAAACTAATGCTAGTATTCGCAATATCCGGCTTATAACCTGCTAAACGAACCCCTACCGCGGCACTCGTCGCAAGCACCCCTTTTTGGTCTAAAAAATAAAGGTGCCTTTCATGCCATAGACCGGGGAAAGGGATGACGACAACATTAGGCAAGGTAGGGCTTTTTGAAAAGAGGGGCTCCGCTATTGTCATAAGCCTATGTTTGAGCCTAGCTATTTCGACATTCATTTTATCTAAAAAAAGATTCGCTTGTTGACAAGCAACGGCAAGAGCCACAAATGAAGCAATGTCTTTTATAGAAGAAGGTAGCTGCTTTTTCTTCGCTACCATTATTGCAGAAGACTTGGGCCCGTGAATCATCCCCCCTTCAAAGGCTAAATAGTCGATGTTGCTCTCCTGAATAGAAAAGGGAATTTTTCCTAAAATATATGAGGCATTGACATAGAGGGGGATCTCCCATGCTTTACAAATTTCTATTATCTCTTCTACAGGTTGAATTACCCCGGTAATGGGATCGGCCCAAGAGATGGCTATCAGTGCCGTCTTAGGAGATATCGCTGCTTGCAGTTTTTCAAGATCCAACTTTCCATCAATATTCATAGGTATCGTCCTTGAGATAGAAACAGGAAATGGCTCGGAGGGGGCAGTCAAGTAATGGGTCTTCCCGGAGGCGCGAAGGGTATCGATAAGGGCATACTTGGCTTCTGATAATGAAGAATAAAAAACAAGACTGTCCTCCTCAAGAGAGGCACCTACAAAATCGGCAATATAGGGAGAATATCTCTCTTTCAAATTTCTAGATTCTTTGCCCATTTGGTGCCATTGTAAAGTGGTCCCAACACTGTCTTCTTGATATTCTTGCAGCTTTTCAAAAGCCGCTTTACACAGCCGGGTAGTGGTGTGGTTATCTAAGTAGATCATAATCTATGAAATTTACCGTGTTGGTAGGCATACATGATAGGATCTCCTGTAGGGATCTCTAATTTCGATACCTCCTCACCGGATAAATCGTCTAAAAACATGACAATAGAACGAAGGGAGTTCCCATGGGCAGAAATCAGCACATTTTTCCCCTTCTTAAGCTGCGGTAAAATATTTTTTCGAAAAAATGGGATCGTTCTTCCGGCTGTCATTTTCAAGCTCTCGCCGGAAGGAGGGGCCGTGTCATAGCTCCTCCTCCAGATTTTTACCTGCTCCTCCCCAAATTTTTCCCTTGTCTCATCTTTGTTAAGTCCCTGTAATTTCCCATACATCCGTTCATTAAGACACCAGGAAGAATAGGCAAAAATCACTTCTTCCTGAGCCTTAGGACTATAAATCTTTGCCCATCTATTTAATTTGGTTCTCGGTGGAGGGACAAAAGCTAAGACCTTTTGAGAGCTATGGTGGAGCATAGAAAGGGCTGCCGTCTGTTTGGAGCGGATGAGGGTGGATACAAAGACTACATCTATCGGGATATCTTGAAACTTCTTCCCTCCTGCTATAGCCTCTTCCATCCCTTTTTCACTTAAAGGGATATCGACCCAACCGGTAAAGAGATTTTTCTTATTCCAGGCCGACTCTCCATGTCTTTGCAAAATTAATTTCATACAAGCTTATTAAATGAAGAATAAGTATAATTGCTATCCAATTATGATGAAACGATTAAGTAAAGCTTTAGCGGCAGCAGGAGTTGCCTCGAGAAGAGGGGCTGAAAAGCTTATCTTTTTAAGGAAGGTCAAGGTCAATGGCAAGGTGGTCGTAAAACCGCAAAGCCTCGTCTCCTTTTCTACTGACGAAATTGAGGTCGATGAGAAAAGAATAGGGGGAGAGGAAAAAAAAGTTTGTTACCTCCTCAATAAGCCAAAGGGCTATTTGTGTACCAATGTTCGTCCGGGAAAGGGAAAAATCGTCATCGATCTTTTCGATGACACCTGTCGCCTTTTTACCGTCGGCAGATTAGATAAAGATACTACCGGGCTTCTCCTGGTCACCAATGACGGTCTCCTGGTCCAAAAAATCATCCACCCTTCTGCCGATATTGAAAAAGAGTATGTGGCAAAAGCAAATGTGGAGATCAAAATAGATCACTTAAAAAAACTCTCTTTAGGAGCCAACATTGAAGGGAGATGGATCCAACCTGTCCGTGTCAGTAAAGTAAGGGGAAATACCTTCAAAATCATCGTGAAAGAGGGAAAAAAGCACGAGGTCCGTATACTCGCTGAAAAGGCAGGACTGAAACTCCTTACCTTAAAACGGATCCGTATTGGAACTCTTACATTAGGTAGACTCCCCATCGGAGCTTACAGAATATTAAAATCTAAAGAAATCGAGAAGTTTTTAAATGCACCTTTCCCATAATCACGGACACCTCCTTGGAGCTACCCTACTTGTTGCAGGGACAAGTATCGGAGTAGCTATCCTAGCACTACCTGTTGCTACTGCCATGGGAGGGTTCATCCCTTCTATATTTCTCTACCTAGCCGTCTGGCTCTTTATGCTTTCTACCGGTCTTTTGATCTTAGAAGCTTGTATCTGGATGCCCCAAGGAGCTAACCTCATCACCCTCACAGAAAGGCTTCTAGGTAAATGGGGGAAAGTGCTCTGCTGGATAATTTACCTTTACCTTTTTTACTGCCTTATCATTGCCCACTTGGTCAGTGGCGGCAGCGCTATAGTAGCTATTTCCTTAGACACCATCTCCATATGGCTTGGAACTATCATCTATACCCTCCTTTTTGCTCCCATTGTTTACTTAGGCACTCTTTGGGTCGACCGTCTCAATATTACCCTTATGATCGGCGTAGTCATCACCTATATCCTCTTCGTTTCCTTTGGCATTCCGCTAGTCAATATTGAGCTTCTCAAAGAGATGAATTGGCATAAAGCTTGGGTCGCCCTCCCTGTCATCTTCACCGCCTTTGGCTACCAGAATATTATCCCTACTCTCGTCACTTATTTAAAGCGCGATATCCGAAAAGTAAGGATCTCAATACTCATTGGTACTTTTATCCCTTTTTTGATTTATCTTCTATGGCAATTCACCATACTTGGAGCTATTCCCCTTCAAGGACCTCATGGGCTACTAGAAGCTTTAGCCAAAGGAGAGACTGCCATTGCCCCATTACAACATTTTTCGGAAAAGGCTTTTCTCTCCACCATTGGCCAGACTTTTGCCTTTTTCGTCATGACGACTTCATTCATTGGCATTTCGATCGCTTTTGTCGACTTCCTAGCCGATGGATTAAAAATTTCTAAAAAAGGATGGAATAAACTCCTCATTTGCACCCTTATCTTTGGCATTCCCCTTATCATCACCCTAATTTATCCCTCTATTTTCCTCGCCGCTTTAGGCTACGCCGGAGGCATCGGCGTATCTATCTTACTGGGGATTCTACCCATTTTGATGGTCTGGAATGGGAGATATAAGAAAAAATTACATGCCCCCCGCCTCCTCCCTTTCGGAAAGCCTCTACTTGCCATACTTTTTGTCTTTGCCTTTTTTCAAATCATCATAGAACTAATTTTAAGATAATTACCCCATGCTTACTATTGCCAAACTCTTCACTAAATCCCCCTTCTCTCCTCTACAAAACCACATGGATAAGGTTGTCCTTTGTTTACGAAAACTGCCTCCCTTGCTTCAAGCTGCTTTGCAGGGAGATGAAGTTTTGATTGCGTCTAAAAGCCAAGAAATCTCTGAATTAGAGCATGAGGCAGATCTCACTAGAAATGGGATCCGCAATCACCTTCCTAAAAGTCTCTTTCTCCCTATCGATCGAGGAACTCTTCTGGATATCCTTACGCTACAAGATGATATTGCCGATAAAGCCGAAGATATCGGGATACTCCTTACTTATAGAAAATTAGAACAGTTCAATGGAGAGGCCTTTAGCTATTTTTGCCAAAAAAATATCGACACTTGCCTCCTTGCCGCCCATGTAATTCAGCAGTTAGATCAACTCTTGGAGTTTTCGTTTGGAGGGATCGAAGCGGAAAAAGTAAAAGAGATGGTAGAAACTATCGCCTATCAGGAACACGAAATCGACATACTACAGCGCGAACTTGTAAAGCAGCTTTACAATGCATGTAATAGCCTTACCTATATTGGCTTCCACCATTTTAATGCTCTCATTAAGGAGATAGGAACCCTTTCCAATTTAGCAGAAAAGCTAGGGGATCGGATCCGGATGATTTTAGAAATCCATTGACATTGGTTATGACGATAATAGGATACCTTACCCTTTTGGCCGGTTTCTATATGGCCTGGAGTATCGGTGCTAATGACGTAGCGAATGCGATGGGAACGTCGGTTGGCTCCAAGGCTCTTACTATAAAGAAGGCAGTTTTTTTAGCTGCTATTTTAGAATTTCTGGGATCTGTTTTTTCCGGGAACCATGTCTCCCTTACTATTCAACAGGGGATTATCCACCCCGAGATATTTCAAGCAAATCCTATGATCTTTATCCTGGGAATGCTAGGGGCTCTCCTCGCTACAAGTCTTTTATTACACCTTGCCTCCTATCTAGGGATGCCGATTTCTACGACTCATGCCATCGTTGGAGCCGTCCTTGGTTTTGGGTGGATCATAGGAGGAAAAGAAGCAGTACAGTGGAATCAGATGGTAATAATTTCTTCGAGCTGGGTCTTATCGCCAATTATAAGTGGCTGCATCTCTTATTTCTTTTTCCTCACCCTTCAAAGAAAAATCTTTTACGCTACAAATCCGGTAGAGTCTGCCCGAAAACTCTCCCCTTTTCTCGTCTTTATCTCTCTATCGCTGTTAACTAGCAACCTATTTTCTCTCCCTACTGCCCTGGCTATAGCAACTATATCCTCTTTTGCCTCCATACGGCTTTTCACACGCATCCCTGTGGTCGTCTTTTCCTCTCAAACTCCTTCTAGAGCCTCTTCTTATAATTATGTCGAAAAAATCTTCGTCTACCTACAAATTATTACCGCTTGCCTTGTCGCCTTTGCCCATGGCGCTAACGATGTCGCCAATGCTATCGGCCCTGTTGCCGCCATTTTTCAAACACTCACTACCCCAGGATTTTTAGCTAAAACATCCGTCCCTTTGTGGTTATTAATCCTAGGGGGAAGCGGTATTGTTTTAGGCCTTGCTACTTTAGGTTGGAGGGTTATTGAAACGGTGGGCAAGGGGATTACCGAGCTGACCCCTACCCGTGGTTTTTGTGCCGAGTTTAGTGCATCGGCAACGATCCTCTTATCTACAAAACTAGGCCTTCCTATTTCGACAACCCATGCACTGGTAGGCGCAGTATTCGGCATCGGTCTTGCCAAAGGGCTAAGGGCTCTCAACCTAAAAACTCTTAGGGATATTGTCTTTTCTTGGTTGGCTACAATCCCGATATCTGCCACCTTAAGCATCCTTGTCTTTTATCTCTTGCAAGCGATCTTCTTATAATATATATCCAGTTCTATGGATATCGAAAAACTACGCATTGAAATGCTTTTACAAAAAGCAAAGCATATCCTCATCACCCAATTTGGTACTGTTTTTGAACAGGCTTCTAACAACGAGTTCTACCATGCCCTTTCGAAGGCCCTCTTGGAAGAGATCATGATCAACTGGACAGCCACCCATCAGACTTTTGAAAAAAAAAGGATAAGGACCCTCCATTATTTGTCGATGGAATATCTTCCCGGAAAGCTCTTTGCTAAAAATATTCGAACTACCTCTTCGATAGAGCTTGTCAAAGCGATTATGACCAAAACGAATCGCAATTTTCATGAGATTTTAGCTTGTGAACCCGACCCCGGGCTTGGCAATGGAGGGTTAGGACGTCTCGCCTCTTGCTTCTTAGACTCTTTAGCTGCACAGCAATATCCCGCCTGGGGTTATGGCCTCCGCTACCAATATGGGATTTTTGAACAAGGGATATGGAATGGGTGGCAAATTGAACGGCCCGACTGTTGGCTCTTAAACCAAAATCCGTGGGAGCTTCGAAGGGACAACGAATCTGCCAAAATCAGCTACCGCGGAAAAGCAGTGCCGGCAAAAAACTCGCATGGTGATGAGATTTTTCATCTGGAGGACTTCGAAGAAGTAAGAGCGCTTCCTTACGATATCCCTATCGTTGGTTATCCTGCCTCTAATTTTTCGGTCTTATCCCTCCGTCTCTGGTCGACCAACGAATCGCCTCACAACTTCGAATTGCAGCGCTATAATGCCGGCCATATCGACCAAGCCTCTGAAAACACCTCTCTTACCGACGTCCTCTACCCCAATGACCACCATGAAACGGGAAAAAGGATCCGGCTCAAACAAGAATTTCTCCTCGTCTCCGCCTCTCTTCAAGACATCTTACGAAGGCACCTTCGTATCTATGGAGATCTCTCCCTTTTTTCCGACAAAGTACGCATCCAGATCAACGATACCCATCCTGCCCTTGTCATTCCCGAACTTGTCAGAATTTTAACAACCGACTACGACATCTCTTGGAAAAATGCTTGGGAAATTACCGGCAACTGTTGTAGTTATACGAACCATACCATCCTTCGGGAAGCTATGGAAGAATGGAACGAAGGCCGCCTCTCTCACCTCCTCCCTCGCCAACATACTATCATCCAAAAATTCAACCATGACTTTTGTGGGCAAGTGCATCACAAATACCCAAAAGATGTCGGCAGGCTCCAAAACATGTCAATTATCGAAAATGGGCAGATTCGGATGGCAAATCTCAGCATTATCGGAGGGCATAAAATTAATGGCGTCTCGCAGCTGCATAGCACCATTTTAAAAAATAGGACATTTCGTTTTTTTTTCGAGCTCTATCCTGAAAAATTTACCAACATCACCAATGGGGTTACCCATAGACGTTGGATCTTAAGCGCCAATCCCCTTCTTAGCGAATGGATCACTAGTAAAATTGGGAAAGGGTGGATCACTACCTTCGAAGAAATCTCCAAACTTAAAAGCTACGCTAACGACATTACGTCGCAACAAGAATTTTTACAGATCAAAAAGAAAAACAAAGAAAATTTGATCGAATTTCTCCAAAAGGAGAATCCCATACGCGATTTCCGGGGAAACGTCCTCTCTTACTCTACTACTTTACCTGCTGACGCTCTTTTTGATGTCCATATCAAAAGGATCCATGAATATAAAAGACAGCTGATGAATCTCCTCCACATCATCATGATCTACTATGAGCTAAAAGAAAATCCTAAAGCGAAGAAGATCAAGCGAGTGGCAATACTGGCAGGAAAAGCGGCCCCCGGCTATGAGATGGCCAAACGGATTATCTTCTTAGCCTCTCGCCTATCGAAAAAGATCAATAACGACCCTGACGTCAGGGACAAACTAGCCATCGTTTTTGTAGAAAACTACAATGTTTCTAAAGCGGAAATCATCATCCCTGCCGCCGACTTATCCCAACAAATTTCCACAGCGGGTATGGAAGCTTCCGGAACAGGGAATATCAAACTTGCTATGAACGGAGCCCTTACCATTGGCACAGAAGATGGGGCCAATATCGAAATGAGGCAAGAGATATCGGATCCCTGGTGGCCGTTTTCCTTTGGTTCGAAAGCAGACGAATTAATAGCCCTTCGCGAATCCAACACTTATACCCCTTGGGATATTTATGCCAATAATAAGCAGATCAAACAAGCCCTCGACTCTTTAAATAACGGCACTTTTACCGAAAATCACTATGAGGATGAGGCCCTTCGTAGTCTCTACTACTCCCTTTTACAAGGCTATCATAGTGAGCCTGCCGATCGTTATTTTATCTTAAAAGACCTTGCCGGCTATTACGAAACGCAAAAAAAAGTAGAAGAGCTCTATCTAAATCCGACAAAATGGGCGGAGGTTGCCATACACAATATCGCCGGCATGGGGAAATTTTCTTCCGATACCGCCATCCACCATTATGCCAAACAAATTTGGGGGATTCAAAAATGTCCGATCGACCTTGACATCTACAAGTCGGTACAAGCGGCCTATTCGGAACATGATCGCTGCAGAATTTTACCGTAAAAATATTCCTCTACCATGGAGACTATCCCGTCGATCCATACAGGGTGCATCTGTAATGCCGGGCATCTAACAGCCTCAAATCCCCTTTTTCGAAGGATGGGAATATAAAGTTCCTCTATTTCAAAAAGGGTCTCGATATGATCAGAGGTAAAACTTAAAGGGACTACGACTATCTTCTTTCTTTTCTCCTCTATCTTTTGGCAAAACTCTTCGGTATAAGGCTGTAGCCATTCTTCCGGACCAAAACGGGATTGATAGCTAAGATAAGAGACGGCTTTGAAAAAAGATTTCTGTAAATAATGAAAGGAGGCTTCGCATTCTTTCTGATAAGGATCCCCCTCTTCTATATAAGCTTTAGGAAGTCCATGGCAGGAAAAGAGAAGTAACGTCTCTTTTTCTGCAAAGTTATTGCTGTCCAAACACTGCCGTATTATCGTCTCATAAGCATGAAGAAAATGGGGATTTACCGCATAAGACCATAGCCACCGCATCTTCACTGTAGGGAGATAGCGGGTAAAGAAAGCGTCAATACTCCCCGTGGTACTCCTACTATATTGAGGGAAAAGCGGGAAGACGCGTATCTCTTTTCTCTGTACAGCTGAGATCTTCTGTAAAAAATCTTGATGTGTTTCCGGCAAGTACCTGTGAAAAGGGACCACCTCATCTTGCAATCGTCCTTGCAATATTTTAGCTAATTCTTCGGTATATTGATAAATTGGAGAATAGCCGCCTATCTTCTCATAGTCTTTGGCAACGGTTACCGCCCTTTTTTTTGCAATACGTCGAAACATCCACTGATGGATAATTTTGGGTAATTTGGGGCGGATGACAGCCGGATCTAAAAGAAGCTCCTGCAAAAAAATTTCAATCTCCTTAAGCGACCTAGGCCCACCAAAATTAGCTAAAATATAAACTGCTTTTTGCATATTAAACGTGCGAGTACTATCTTACTTCTATGGGTTATATTCTATATCTTATAGCTCTTATTGTCTTTTCTTGTTCTAACCCTATGGGGAAGGCGACCTATCGAATTGGGATCGATCCTACCTGGTATTCGGCTAATTTTGGAGAAAAAGAATACTATGTGACCGGCTTTATTGAGGATCTTCTACAGGAAGTTTCACGCCTTTCTAATGTCAGTTTTGAAAAAATCCCGACTAACCGGGAGAACCTTTTGCCTAACCTCCGACAAAGAAAGGTCGATGGAATCTTATACACCTTAGATCCTTATAATTTTAACCAAGAAAAATACCTTTTTTCCGACATACTATTAGCTATTGGCCCTGTTCTAGTGGTATCCGCCGAGGAAAAGGTGAAAACTTTACAAGATTTACAATCTAAGATCGTAGGGATTGCGTCGGGATCTTCTTATGTTTCCATCCTCGAAAAATATCCGACAATTGTTATTGCGACTTTCGATTCCTATCCTTTTCTTTTACAAGCCCTTGCTACTTCGGCCATCAACGGCGCTTTACTAGAAGCAGTCCCTGCAATCGGCTATTTACAAGAGACTTTTTATAAACAGCTAAAAATCATAGGAGAGCCTTTAAACAACCATGCGATTCGATTGATCACCGGCAAAGACCTCCCTTCCCCCCTTCTACACGATTTTGATGCAGCGTTAAAAAAGCTAAAGAAGAATATGGGATATCAAAAACTATTGGAAAAATGGCAACTCTCTCTTCCTTAAAAAATGCCCTCATCCTGTCTCTTCTGCCTTTTTTTAAAAGGGAAAAAAACCACCCTATGCATCCAAGACGTTTTCTCCTTGTGTCGACAACGGCCCTTGGAGACACCCTTTGGGCAACCCCGGCAATAAATGCTCTTAGAAATTCCTTTCCAAACGCATTTATTGGCGTACTCACAAGCCCTATTGGCTACCAAGTTCTACAATCGCTGCCTGCTATCAATGAGATTTTCTTGTTTGCCTCTTTATTCTCCTTGCGAAAAAAGCTCATAAAAAGAAAGTTCGATACCGTCTTAATCTTTCACACTTCGCAGCGGTTAGCCCTTCCCTTAGTCTCTACTATAGGAGCCGCCCATATTGTGGGGACTACCGGAATTAACAAAGGATTAGATAGCCTCCTTACCGACCTGATCGCTCCAAGCCAATGCCATGAAATCCTCCGAAGGCTTGAGATCGTGGAAGCGGCGGGAGGGGAAAAAACATCCTTTCAACTTCAATATTTTCCGGATTCCAAGGATTTTTTAGAGATAAAAACCCTCTTCGTCCAAAAGCATTTGAATAGAAAAACACCTATCATCGTCTTGCACCCCGGCTCTAAAGACGGTTATAAACGCTGGCCCATAGAAAAATATATCGTACTAGGGAAAACCCTAAGAAAAAAAGGATTCCAAATTCTAATTACCGGCGGAAAGGACGAAGACCTCTTAGTTCAAGAGGTCTCTTCTGCTATTTCCGGAGCAATTCCTATAAATCTTCCCTTTCATCTCTTTGCGGCGTTACTAACTAAAGTATCTCTGGTAATCACCAACGATACGGGACCGATGCACCTATCCCTTGCCTTACATACTCCGGTAATTGCCCTCTTTGCCCCTACGGATCCTACCATCTGCGGGCCTTACCGGACACCCCTAGGACATGTAATTGCAAAAGAAAGAACCTGCACACCCTGCCTCAAGAGAAAGTGCCGTCTACCTTTTTGCCTATTGCAGATTACCCCTGAAATGATAATAAAAAAGGTGGAAGAAATATTAATGTGAAGTTGATGGGACATACTGTAATCTCTGCATAGCTCTTAAAATTTCACCCTTGCTTCCCCGGATTTGATCTTTTTAAAAGCGCCTATACCTTAGTAGGATATGTCACTTTCAAAAAAAAATAAAACCGGCTTTACAAGTCTCAAATTTTAACGAAAAAGCGAAGATCGAAACAGTCTCTTATTGTATACTGAGATGGTGAAAAGGTTTTTTATTCTCTTTGAAATCCTCCTAGCAATAACATTAGTTGCCCTTATTGCGATTCCCCTCACATTTAGCTCGGTCAGATTTTTAATGCACCAACAAGAGCAATTAGAATTAATGGAATGTGAAAGAATTGCCGATCTTAGTTTTGTAGATATCAAAGAAAATCTCTATCGACAAAGCCCAAGTTGGAAGGAGTTAACTTCTAGCGAAAATAGACGGGATTTACCTCCAACTTTTTTAAAATTAAAAGGGTTTAAAGAAAAAAGGGTGGATCGTTATTTTGAATATATTCTGCAAGATCACGATACAATAGGTAATGAAACCTTTGGGCATTTAGAAATAATCTTACATCTTATCTTTCGACATGGGAAGAGCGTAGATGACCGGATCTACGATTATCATCTTTTAATCAGAAAAATTCAGGAATAATCTATATTAAAAAAACAACTATCGAAGAGGTCTCTTGAGCTAAGGCTCCTTAACAATAAACACTAGGTTTATACACTAAATGAAATTGTTCCGTCCTTATATTTCTGCCAGTAAAAAAATTAAAGAATTCACTGCTAGATCTGTAATTTTAGGGATCATTTTTAGTTTTTTATTTGCAATTGCCAATGCTTATCTCGGATTGAAAATTGGTACGACTATTTCTGCATCAATCCCGGCTGCTATCATGTCAATGGCTGTCTTCCCTCTTTTTTTTAAAAAGGTCACCATTTTAGAAAATAATTTGGTACAAACTATTGCTACTTGCGGTGAGGGGCTCGCTGCGGGAGTAATTTTTACCGTACCCGCCCTCATCTTGTTAGGAGAGCCTATTTCGATCTATCGAATCTTTCTGCTTTCAGCTTTAGGGGGAATTTTAGGAATCCTATTTATGATCCCTATGAGAAGGTACATTATTGTGAAGGAACATAACCTCCTCCCTTTTCCGGAAGGGACGGCATGTGCCGAAATCCTAAAAATAAGGGAACAACCAAGAAAATCTGCTATGAACGCAGGGTGGGGATTTATTGTCAGCACTATATATAAAATCTGCTCTAGCGGCTTTCGCCTCTGGCCTGAAAGTGTCTCTTGGGAATTCCACGCTTTTCATAGAGCCTCTTTCAGTATGGATATGACACCTGCACTTTTAGGGGTCGGTTACATTATAGGGCCTCGAATTACCGTTCTCATGTGTGCCGGAGGGGCGATCGCCTGGTGGGTATTCATTCCGTTAATTTCGCTTTTTGGCGTTTCGACAGTTCCCATCTACCCCTCAGCGAACCCTATAGAATCCATGAGTGCTAACGATATCTGGTCTTCCTATATTCGTTATATCGGAGCCGGGACAATGGCTATTGGTGGATTGCTCTCCCTTTTTCGTATAGGCCCTGTAGTCTTTAAAACTATTCATGTAGGATTCCTGGAGCTTTTTTCAGGTTGGAAGAAAAAAGAAAAAGCACTAAGAACCGATCAGGACATTTCTTTAGCTTATTTAATTCTAGGCTCAATAGCTATCATTTTACTCCTCTGGCTCCTCCCCAACCTTTCTATGAATCTTTTTACTATTATCCTCTTAGTTATCTTAGCATTTTTCTTTACTGCCGTCACCTCCCTGACAGTGGGGTTAGTCGGAAGCACCTCGAATCCGGCATCAGGAATGGTTTTAACAACACTTTTGATCACTTGTCTTTGTTTTGTTGGCCTAGGATGGACCGAAAAGGCTTATCTTGTTTCTGCGATTACCGTGAGCTGTGTAGCCTGTGTGGCCATCTGTTTAGCAGGAAACACCTCTCAAGATCTAAAGGCAGGCTTTCTTTTAGGCGCCACCCCAAAATACCAACAAATAGCAGAAATATTAGGGATATTCATTCCGGCTTTTACGGTAGGGTGGGTGATCTACTTTTTAAACAGCGCCTACCAAATTGGCTCTGCAGCAATGCCTGCGCCACAAGCTACCCTTCTTTTTATGATTACAGAAGGCATTATTGAGGGAAAGCTCCCCTATGCTCTCTTTATAATTGGTATAGTTATAGGAGTTCTTTTAGAAATTATCCACATCCCCATCCTCCCTTTTGCTATTGGTCTTTATTTGCCTCTATCTCTTAGCACTGCTACAATGCTTGGCGGTTTTATGGCTGGAATAATGCAAAAATTCTTTCAGTCAAAAACTGTAGAAGAAAGAGGTATTCTTTTCTCTTCTGGACTTGTAGGTGGAGACGCATGTATCGGTATTTTCATCGCAACCCTTACCGTATTTGGCACCCTGTTACCCGGGAAGTCCCCCCTCCTACCTCCTTGCGTAGGCCTTTTTACTTTTATTCTGCTAGCTCTAGTCCTTTTCTATTTCATACGAAAAGAGCCTTCACCCTCTTAGAAGTATCCATTTCCCTTTTTCTTTTAAGTTTATTGTGTATGACACTATTTTCCTTCTTTGTAGGATCGATCCAATGTCAGAAAAAAATGGAAATTGCAAAAACCTACCTTATTCATAAGCAAAATCTTAGCAATAGATTAAATCAAATTTTTTCTACAGTTGTTTCCTTTTATTCTCACAAAAATGAGATCTATCTACAATTTGATAATGGGATAGAGACTAATCCTAAATTTAGCGGATTATTAACGGCAAAGATTTTTTTAGATCCCCACCATTATTTATCCTTACAAATATTTTCTTTTGATAATAAGCAAGAAAAAATAGAGCGTCTTTTCCCGGAGCCGATTATCCCTACTTGGGAGTTTCTCTCTCAAAAAGCTTCTCTACATCCTTGTGTCGAATGGATTTCTCATTGGCCTAAAGAGAAAAAAGATTTCCCCTCCATCATTCGATGTAGATTTAATGAAGAAACTTTTGTCTTTTTTCTACCAACGGAAAAGCCCACCGTAACCTATACTTCGCTCGGTAGTAGATGAATATTCTAGGCTTTACCTCTATGTTTCTCTTTATGTTAGGAATAACCTTTGCTTATCTGCAAAGGGATGCAATGAAAACAGCCTCTTTGCAAAATGCCTATATCGGCTATTCAGAGGCCACAAGAGACGCGCAAAATAAAATAGAAAAATCTGCTTATGACACTCTCCATAAATCTAAGGCTCATCTCCAAAAGTCCTCTACCAAGGCTAAGAAAGAAAATTCCAAAGACGTTGTGGCTAAACATTTCAAACAAGAAAATAGTCCTTATTGTGCCAGGGTGAACCTAGCTTTATTACTGGAAAATGCCCCCTCGGAAAAACTCTATTCTTTTATGAGAAGTCTATTAGATGCTCTCTATGGAGAGAATCTCTTAAGCGGCCTTTCTACTCATGATTTTTTGTTCGAAATTTTATCCGCACTTAAAAGAGAAAAAGATGAGGTTATGAGCGGCCATATTTCTTTAGCGCAACTAGAGCTTTCCGAAAAATGGCAACCCGTTTTTTACCAAATGCTAAAAGGAAACTCTGCAAAAAAAATCCCTAGCCTTTTGGATTATTGTAAAATAGAGCCTTCACAACATCGCGGCATTTGTTTTGCCTGTGTGGATCATGTCATGTTAACGACTCTTGTAGGAGAGAAAATAGCTACAACCCTTGAAACCGCGAAAGAAACTCCTTTAGAACAAATTACTATGAATCGTCAGAAAATGGAACAGCTCTTGTCTGAAAAACATATTCCAATAGAACAAACTTTTTTAACTCTGGTGCGCTACACACATAATACTCATGAAAAACCACCAAGTATCCATAAAGGATACAGCAAGAATATTACGGTTACAAAAAGGAAGATTTGATCTTTCCCCATTCTTTGGTCCTAAGGAACAATAAGCTATATTAAATAAGACACTTAAGACGCTTTAAGTGGCGTAGTGATTTCCTTATGAGCTAAAATACATAGGTTTTAAAATAAGAATCTGTAGACTATTTCTAAGGCTAACCCCGAAAAATACATGGATAAAAAGACCATTATCCCCAAATGGCACCCGAACCACCCTCCGATTTACGACATCTCAAAAAGCTATATGGAAAATGCCGAGTTTGGCCCCTTTTTTTCCGGACTCCTTTTCCAGCGGCCACCTATTAAAACCCACATTGATTTTTTCGGCTTTCGGTTAAATTCTCCTGTTGGGGTTCCCGTAGGCCCTTTACTCAACTCCAATTGGGTCTTTCTAGCCTCAAAGCTAGGATTCGACATCCTTACTTACAATACAGTTAGAGCTACTAGTTTTTATGGTCATCCATTACCTAACGTATCTTTTGTCGATAGGAAAAACGAAGATAACTTTGTCTTAAGAGAGATGGCAAACAACGACTTAAAACATCTTACGATCGCCCATTCCTTTGGTTTCCCTTGCCGTTCTCCCGATTTCGTGATGCAAGATATCGAGCGTGCTCAAAAATCGTTAGCAGCAGGACAGATACTTATCGTCTCAGCTATGTTCGATGAAGCTTGCCAAGCAGCCTATCTTGCCAAAAGTGCAGGAGCTAAAATTATCGAAGTCGACCTCTCCCAACAGGAAGGCTCTGAAATGCAAAGAATCACTAAACGGTTAGTGGAGACTATAAAACCCATCCCCCTCATTATCAAGATAGGTAAAGGTTTACATTCGGGACAGTTACGAGAAATCCTTGTAGCTATCTCGCAAGGAGGAGCAAGCGGCATATGCGGCTTAAGTCCAATAGCCACCTCTATTGTAAATGCCAAAAATAAAAGCGAAACCGCTTACCTATCGGGGGCAGGGATCCAAAAAGAGGCGCTACAATTTGTAAAAACAGTAAAGGAGATCCTACATAAAGAAAAGCTGGACCTTACCCTTCTAGGTTGCGGCGGCATCATGGAACCTTCCGATATTGACCTCTTTTTGCAAGCAGGGGCAGCTGCCGCTTTGTCTGCAACCGGGATGACCTGGGATCCCTATTTAGCAATGCGCTATCATCAACAAAAGGCATTTCATGCCTCCTAAAGTCGCAGTAATTATTCTCAACTGGAATGGGAAAAAAGATACCCTTTCTTGTCTAGCTTCTTTAACAAAGCAAAATTACCCTAATTTCGAAATTTTAGTAGTCGATAACGGCTCAGAAGATGATTCTCTTTCTACTATCCTACAAGCTTATCCCTACATTTCTCTATTAGAAACCTTTCATAACTTAGGCTATGCTAAAGGCAATAACTTAGGAATACAACATGCGCTCAAGAAACACGCCGACTACCTCCTCCTTCTCAACAATGACACGATTTTAGATCCTGCGTTTTTAACCAAACTAGTGGAATTTGCCTCTTTAAAACCAAAAGGGGGGATCTTTGGCGGCAAGGTTTTAAAACTAGCCAGACCGGATACCTTTGACCATATGGGCGGCTATTGGAACCCGAAAACAGCAAAATTTTGCTCACTATATTTTGGAGAAAAAGACATGGGCCAGCTCCACACCTCCATAGAGGTAGACTATATCTGCGGCTGCGCTATTCTCATAAAACAAGAGGTCATCCAAAAGGTGGGGAGTTTAGATCCCCGCTTCTTCCTTTTATGGGAAGAGAGCGACCTTTGCATGCGGGCAAAAAAGAAAGGGTTTGAAGTGTGGCTGACCCCTGCTGCTACACTATGGCATAAAGGTTCGGCCTCCTTTTCCTCAAAAGCAGAAATGGACTACTATTGGTGGAGAAATAGGCTCCTTTGGATCGAAAAAAATTGCTCTCGAAAAGAAAAAGCTCTGCTATATGCCAGGATAGTTATAAAAGAGTGTTTTAAGATCTATAGAAGAAGGTTATGCAAACGAAAAGATCCTAACTTTGAAAGATATAAAGCAGGATGCCGGGGGATTTACGATTATTATAAGAAAAATTTTGGTCCTCTCGTAAAAAAACCGCATGTGCTATAAAAAAATCATGAAATTCCTCTTACTTCTCCCGCTCCTTTTCTTAGCTAGCTGCGCTACGCAGAATGTGATCGTCAACAATGTCGATGAACGAGAGGCCAATGAAATTATCGTCTACCTCGCATCAAAAAATATTGCCTCAGGAAAACTCGCAGCCCCTCAGGCAGGGGGAGAGACAGGACCTTCCAACATGTGGAACATTCAAGTGCCACAAGATAAGGCAGTAGAGGCAATGGCCTTGCTCAACCAAGTGGGATTTCCACGAAGACAAGGGACGAATCTTTTAAAACTCTTTGCTAAATCAGGGCTGATGTCTTCGGAGCGAGAAGAAACTATCCGTTTCCAAGCAGGGCTTGCCGAGCAGTTAAAGAATACAATACGGAAAATCGATGGGGTCCTCGACGCCGATGTCGAAATTTCCTTCCCGGAAACTCCCATGGTCCCCGGATCCCCGGTTGCCAAAATGACTGCAGCCGTCTATGTCAAACACCAAGGGATCATGGAAGACCCCAACAATCACCTGGAAAGCAAGATCAAAAGGCTGATGGCAGGCAGCGTCTCAGGGCTGGAATATGACAATGTAGCCGTCATTTCCGATAGATCCCGTTTTTCCGAGATAGCCTTAAACTCTAAAGGGGAGATCGTCACCCCTCAAGAAAGGGGAAAAGAATATGTCAGCATATGGTCGATTGTGATGACCAAAAGTTCTCTTGCAAAATTTAGGACGATATTTTTTCTACTCCTCTTTCTCCTTATTTTATTTGCAGGGGTAATTATTTGGATGTTATATAAGTTCTACCCGGAATTTGCACAAAAAACTTTAAAAACATTTAGGCTGAAACAATGAAGGATGCCTCGCAATGGGTGCTACATGCTTTTTTAAGCTACCTGCCACATAAAGAGAAAGAGGCCCTCTTACGGTTTTTGCCCGATAAAACAAAAAAAGAATTGCAAACCTTTCCTAAAGTAACCACCGCCATCTCGCTAGATCCATTTACCTTTCCCACTCTACTTCATGAAGTCCACTATTCGTGGTTTTTGCCTACTTTGAAAAGTTATACCCCCAAAGAAGGGGAATTTTTTTTGACAGCTTTAAGCCCCGATCAGTCGAAAGGTCTTCGAAAACAGGAAGAGATCCTTCTCTCGAAAATAAAAATTACCGAGATAGGTAAAAAGTTTATCTCGTTCCATTTGCTGCAGAGCTTGCTCGGAGAGGAAAATACTCTAATCCCCAAAGAGTATTTACCCGATTCCGAACTAAATATTTTAGCTCTTCTAAAAAAGAAAAACCTTGTTCTACTGACCAACTATCTCTCACTTTATGATCTTGCCGCAGAGCTTCGACAAATTGTAGAGACAAAAATTCTTAAGAAAATTTACAGTCTTTTATCAGAAGATCAGAAGAATTTTATTAAAACCATTATGTTACAAAAAGAAGAGCTCCAACTTCCAAGACTTAGACTTGACCGGAGAGAACTTAAGCAAGAATCGCTTCGTTCTATGCTCCACATGCGAGGGCTTACCCGTCTTGGAATCGCTCTCTCACAAGAACATCCCGATCTTCTGTGGTATGTGGTTCATACTTTAGATATTGGAAGAGGGACCGCTTTGATACATGCCTCTAAGAAAAAAAATGAGGGGAAAGCAAAAAAAATTCTTCAGCGACAGATTGTAGATCTGCTGCCGTTGATCGCAACCCCTTGAGACAAGGGCCTTATGAAATTTTTTTCACTCCTTGCAGGGAAAGAGGTTCGGATAACTCCGAATAAAAAAGTTATCCCTCAAGAAGAATATTCCAAACTAATTAGCGCCGAAGAGCTCCTCTCCCAAACCAAGGAGCAAGCCGAAGCCTTTCGCAAAAAAGTAGCTAATGAGTGTGAACTTTTGAAAAGAGAAGCCTCCGAGGCGGGCTTCCAAGAAGGGCTGGAGCAGCTGAATAAACATATTATCGCTTTAGACCATCTTTTAAAAAATGTACAAAAAGAAATCCATACTAAAATTCTACCCTTGGCCCTTTCTGCGGCAAGAAAAATCTTAGGAGAAGAGCTCAAAATCCACCCCGATCGTATTGTCGATATTGTCCTACAAAGCCTTAAGCCGGTGACACAAAGTCATAAAATCACCATCTATGTCCATAAAAATGATTTCGATATGGTTGAGAAAAAAAAACCGGTGATTAAAAAAATGTTAGAGCAGGTCGAGAGTTTTTCTCTGAAAGAAAGAGAGGATATCGAACCGGGCGGCTGTATCATCGAAACCGAAGGGGGGATTATTAATGCCCAGTTAGAGAATCAATGGCGAGCAATGGAATTTGCTTTCGAAGCTTTTATGAAAAAATAAAATGAAAAAATATTTTGTCGTTATCTTTATTTTTTTGGCCTCCACCCTCTTCGCTCAAACCTCGGCGGAAGTTCTGCAGCAACAGCTCGCACAAAGTACTGCCCACGGTCAGATCGAGCAGCCATCGATCATCACCAAAATGGCCATATTGGCAGGCCTCTCCATCCTCCCTTTTGCCGTCATGCTCCTCACCTCTTTTATGAAAATGGTGGTCGTCCTCTCCCTTTTGAGAAACGCATTAGGGCTACAACAGACCCCTCCTAACCAAGTGATAAACGGTATCGCTTTACTTATGACCATCTATGTAATGTTTCCTACAGGCCTTGCTATGTATACCGCCTCGAAAGAGGTGATGGCCAAATCGCCGCAAGTCATGATCTCAGGAGAGACGGCTGCTTATCTGATCCAGATCATCGATAAAGCCAAAGAGCCCCTCCGCAAGTTTTTGGAAAAAAATACTCAGATGCAACACATGAATAGCTTCTATCAAATCGCCTACCGGATCTTTCCTGACCCATTCAAGAAAAATTTAAAAACTACCGATTTTATTATCTTAATACCTGCTTTTATCACCTCGCAACTCAAATCGGCTTTTGAAGTAGGGGTCCTTATCTACCTTCCATTTTTTGTCATCGACCTTGTCGTCTCCAACATTCTCCTTGCTATGGGTATGATGATGCTTTCTCCTTTAACCATCGCCCTGCCTATCAAACTCCTCCTCCTTGTAATGATAGATGGATGGACAGTGCTAATCCAAGGATTGGTGTCAACGTTTCTATGAGAAAATTTTATGTATCAAAATGAAATCTATCAGCTCACCTATCAGGCCCTCCTCCTCATACTTCTCCTATCAGGTCCTCCCATTTTGATCAGCATGGTCTTAGGACTCTTAGTTGCTATCTTTCAAGCAGCTACCCAAATCCAGGAGCAAACCCTTTCTTTTACGGTAAAACTCTTTGCCGTAATTGTAACGATCATGTTGCTGGGCGGATGGCTGGCCGCCCAAATTTTAAGCTATACCCAAACCATTTTTGACTCGTTTCCTAAATGGCATTAGACGCAAGTGAGAACTATCTCAACCTCTACCTCGCCCTTCCCAATATGTCCGGAAATACCCTTTTTGGCTTACTCCTCCTCACTTTTTTTCGTATTATCCCGATCATGACTCTCGCCCCCTTTTTAGGAGCAAAAAATGTTCCTGCTCCGATAAGGGTTTTATTTGGGATAGCTATTACTGCTATCATGATCCCCCGTGTCCTTTTTACCTCCCACGTCCCTGTCGATTTTAACTGGCAATTTGTAGGCTATTCGCTCAAAGAGCTTTTTGTCGGGTTCATCATAGGCTTCCTAGTCGCCATCCCCTTTTCCATCGCTCAGTCTAGTGGTAGCCTTATCGACTTCATCCGAGGAGCTCAGTCGTTACAAGTAACCGATCCAACTACGCAAACACAAACAGGCCCTATCGGGATACTTTATAATTATGTTCTTATCGTCATCTTCTTTGCTATCGGAGGTCCTTTCCTTTTTTTTGACGGTCTTGCGGCCTCTTTTCAGGTCATCCCTGTCGATGGTTATTTTAACACAGCCTTCTTCAGCCTTCACCTCCCCTTTTGGAAGGTAATGGTAAGCCTTCTGAACACTGTCTTGAGCATTTCGATACAGCTAGGAGCCCCCTCCATCGTAGGAATCCTGATGACCGAGATGTTCTTAGGAATCGCTAACCGTCTCGCCCCACAAGTACAAATAGTCTTTCTCGGTATCCCTTTAAAGTCGTGGGTAGGTATAGGCTTTCTCTTGCTGGCCTGGTATTTTATCTTGCAGCAGCTCTCCAAAGAATCGTTAAACTGGTTAAATGTTTTAAATAATACCATCCAGACGATGAATCCCGAAAAATAAATCCATCGAGAAACCAAACGGATAGATCCTAATTTGCCGGAATTTTATACATAGCCTCATTCTCTAGATTCTTTTCCATCTTCATTCTCTCTAGATAAATTTCTGTTTTTTAGATCGTTTTATCTTTGCTTTTTTTGTCTTTTCATATGTATAATTATACATATGAAAAGGGGGCTGTCATGTCGCGAGTTTTTCTAAAAAACAAAGTTACAGGTGTCACGTATGTTTACGAATGCGAGTCTTTCTGGGATAAGGCAAAGAAAAAACCAGGAAGTAAGCGTACTTGCA
>DAHXLK010000012.1 GCA_027366035.1 Chlamydiota bacterium | reverse complement strand
TTTGGTTCGAGGGGGTGTAATTCACGCGACCTTGGGAGAGCTGAGAGGCCCGAATTAGCAGGGATGGGCTTGTTCCAAAAAAGCTCATTCTTCAGCGACCTATCTCTGTCATTTAAAAATCCTTTTTAACGGGAGCACCTGGCTGGACTGAACGAGTGATCAGCGTTTTCAATTTACCATAAACGTCAGATTAAGTCTTGCCTATTACATATAAATTTTTATTGTTATAAAGATGACAAACTGGTAGTTTTGTGTCTTCAAAAAAGGAGGATGGTTATGTCTCTTACAATTCCTGCTATATGTCCAGAAACAGTTTCTACACTAGTAGATAGCCGATATTTAGAATTGGCTTCACATTCGGGCACTGGAAATCCAAGACTTGTAGAACATAGTGATGGAACGATGGAAGTTGTCCCTAAAAATTTTTATTTTTCTTTGGGAGAGCTACTAGGTAAAGTTGCTAGTTTTGCCTATCACCATTTCAGGAGATGTGTCTTAGCCTTGCCTCCCTCATTACCAGGTGCCGATGCAAAGCCGATATCGGTTACAAATGATACAGCTAATGGCAATGAACTTCATTGTCGTTGGACAGATTGCGTATTGGCCTGTGGACCTAAACCATTCGATCCAACGCACGCGGATTGTTGGGTGTTTTATTTACATGAATACATCACAAATAATGAGGGAATAAATGGAATGTGTCAGTGCGTAAATTCTCCTGATCCCTGGTCCCCTTATTCTCCACACGGACTTACCGACAATTGTTTACAGTGGTTTGGAATTGGATTGCCAACAGGTACCCTATGTCCTTTTTTAAAAGGATCTTATCCACATGGCTGCCATCAGAATTATTATCAAAAAGACCCGTGCCCAGGTGGTAAGCTCTGGCCTCCGGTATAATTATCGAGCAACCTGTGAATCATGTTTATTCGCACTAAACCTGTCGCTAATTCCTTTCGTAAGCGTCTCCAGACTCGTGTAAATACCTCTTAGGAAATGAGCTTGAGGGGGCTCCCAGTTTTTGAGCCTGTACAAACTTGAGGTGTCTATCGGCAAAAGTGCTAGTGGAAACGTTTTTTCAAAGAAATTCTGGCACTTTCAGCAATGCCGATTTTCTCTCAGCTCTCGCCCCCCAGTGGGAGCTGCTGCAAACCACAAAATTAAGTTGAAAAAATCAAAGTATTTCTAATATAATTTATGTTTAATAAGCCTCTGTTTTATGTCAAAAACACTCTTATTGCCATCTCACACTCCTAGAGACTTAGATGCAGAATTTTATGCTAAGAGTTCTTGCCTGCAACGTTCTCTTACAACACAAATAATAAATCGCCTGCAGCTTGCATCCAACGCAGACGTTTTAGATATCGAATGCGGAGATGGTAAGATCACGGCAATTTTAGCAGATCGGGTTAAAAGAGGGTCAGTTTTAGGGGTTAATTACAATCCCCTTCTCTTTTATCGAGGAGTTCTTCATTGTAGATTTTGATATTGTTGTAAAGGGTGTCGATCTCTTGCATCAGGCGATGAAAGTCCATTTTAAAGCACGAGTTATTATAAATTTTTTCCTTTTCTTCAGGGCTCTCGGCCTTTTCTAGAAGTTTACCCAACCGTTGCAGAGAGCATTGGATGGTGTCGATTTCTGATTCAAAAAACTTTTGGAAGTCTTTGGCCGAATGCAAAGCGGTTACGAGGTTTGCCCTTTTCACACGGCTTTTTTGCCATTGTTTGTTATATTGGAATAGAAATCCATACTGGTTGATGTCGTTCATCATCGTATTTGCTTTGCTAAGTATAGCAGAGCTTTTTAGGTAGATATCGTCGGAGATAACCAGTTTTCCTAAAGTCCCTTTTCCAAAAGCGATATCGGTAGTGATGAGAGTCAGATTATGAAGAATCTTTTTTCCCTCATCTCGGATTTCTATTAAGACATCGGCGGCAAGGTCGAGATCTTGGTGCAGCGAGTCGACTGTTTGGGTGATTTTATAGACGAGCTGTTCTCGATCGACCGAGGCTAGGACAGTATGCAAACTTGCCATTGCATCGGAAAAGGAGGAGATAGAATAAGAGATTTCTTCTTTATTTTTCATAAACCAATTATCGAGATTCATGACTAAGGTATTTATATAGTTAGAAACTTTACTAAAATTGTTGAGGGCATTTTCTAAAGGATCTAAGGAGTTGGCATAAATGATCTGGTTTTTGGCAACCGGTTTTGGAACCACTCCTTTCAGAGGTCCTTTAGGGACGATGGCAACGGTCTTTTCTCCCATAAGGCCAATAGTTTGTAAGGTGATTTCATCGGTATCATAGATTTCTATACTCGAGTCTACCTGTAAGACGAGCTGGTAGAAATAGACACGCCCCAAAGAATCCACCGGCCCTTCCCTTGCATTGCATATCTCTAATATACAGGCAACTTCTCCTATGGCTCTTCCGGCAAAGGTAACCCTTGTACCTACGCTAATCCCGGAGATATTGGTAAATCGAACTAGATAGACTTTCTCTCCGTTACCGACCGATGGCTTAAGAAAAAGGATGAGCCAAATGGTAGTGCCGATAGCCGTTAGGATGAAAAAGCCGATGATCGTGTTTTTCACACCATACTTCATCCTTTTTTTACCTCCTCAGATGCACGGGGATGATTGTGGAGGGTGTTTTTCAAAAAGTTAATGAGGGGATCGTCGATATTTAAAAAAGTTTCTGGATCGGCACAGTGGATAATTTTCCCATCCATATGAAGGGCAATCCGGTCGGCTACATAAAGGGTAGAATGGATATCGTGGGTGACGATGATGCTGGTCCCTTTCAATTCTCTTTGTGTCTTAACGATAAGTTCATTGATCTGTTGGGCAGTAATGGGGTCAAGTCCTGTAGTGGGCTCGTCATAAAGAAGGATGCTTGGTCGGTAGACTAAAAGTCTCGCAATGCCTGCCCTTTTCTTCATCCCTCCGGATAGGTCGGAGGGCATTTTCCTCTCCTCTCCATGCAAGTTCACCATATTTAGCGCTTCTTGTACTCTACTTTGGATCTCCACTTCTGATAACTTCTTTTTTGTCTTGGTATCCCCATGCTGTCTTAAATAAAAAGCAGTATTTTCTCCAATATCCATCGAATCAAAGAGGGCGGCTCCCTGAAAGAGCATCCCCATATTTTTGACCACTTCATAAAGCTCTAAGGTGGAAAGCTCAGAAATACGGACCCCGTCTATTTCGACATATCCCGAATCGGGTTTTTCAATGCCGATAATTTGCCTCAAAAGGACACTTTTGCCTACACCCGATCTCCCTAAAATAACCAAGATTTCCCCTTCTTTAATTTCTAAAGATAGTCCTTGCAAAACCTTCCTAGTTCCATAGGATTTATAAAGGTCTTTGATAAGGATCATCTAAAACCAATCCCAGTTAAATTCTTGATGTAGTGTATTTAAGGCCATTGTCAAGAGAAAATCCCAAATGAGGATATGAATATAGGTAATCACTACACTTTGTGTGATAGACTTCCCAACCCCCGCAGCCCCTCCTGAGGTTCTCATCCCTTTAAAACAACAGATAGTAACTAAAAGAATCCCGAAACAGATCGACTTGAATATACCTATAAATAGATCAAAGCCTGTGATATGCAGTGGAATAGGATCAAAATAGGTAGAGGAGGCCATGTTAAAGTATTTCACACTGATAATATACCCTCCTAAAATCCCTGTTGCCATGCTGAAAATAGTGAGCAAGGGGACCATTACAATCCCGGCTAGGAATCTGGGGGCGATCAGATACCGATTGGGGTTGATAGCCATCGATTTTAGAGCGTCGATCTGCTCGGTGACCCGCATCGTCCCTAGCTCTGCACACATAGCTGAACCGACCCTTCCGGTTACCATAAAGGCGGTAAGAATAGGCCCCAGTTCGGTGATCATAGCTTTGGAGACGAGAACCCCGGTGACAGCTGCTAATCCTTTGCCGCTGAGTTGATAAATCGATTGGGCGGCTAATACAAACCCTGTGGTGAAGCCGGTGATGGCAACTACGCTCGTAGAAAGGACTCCAATTTCATAAATCTGCTCGCGCAAAAGGGACCACCTCGGAGGGTGCTTGAAAGTTGCCTTGGTGACTTCTAAGATCATAATGCTCCACTCGCCGATGGCTTCGGCAAGCCGCATAGTTTTAGAGTGTAAAAATAAAAGGATATCCATAAGCTAGGCTTTGTATATTTTCCCGGACGATTTTTACAACCTTTTGACCTGTAATCTGTTTCAAGCTCCTGCAATGGTGTGTTCAAGCCGATTGCAAGAGTCTGTAACAGATTGAAAGTCAAAATCTTGCAAAACTCGCCTCAGCAAAATATACAAAGTCGAGATAAGGGCTTCCCTCCTTTTAAGCTACTTGTCAAATTAATGCAAACTCTGTAGCCTCAAGGTAGGGACGGACGTTGATGGCTTGGTTAACTATTTGGCTACATCCTAAAAAGACAATGGCGAAGGTCACCAGCGGCCGTGGTCTTTGGCCCCTTGCATCGATTTGTGGATTTCTTTTCTTCGTCAACTGCGCCCAGTTTTATAACCTGGGCACCCGCTTTGGCTCCTGGTGGACTCTACTTAGCGCTTTTTTCCTTGCCCCTGTTATAGGATATCTTTATTTGAGCTTTTCTGCTTTTTTTATCTACGTCGCCGGCAAGCTTATTCATGGACAGGCTACCTACTCCAAATGTAGATTAGCCCTTGCCTGGTCTTATGTCCCTCTTGTTATCAATGTAGTCACCTGGCTTTTTCTCATTTTCTCATTCCCCCAACTAATTTTTACCAATTATGCCATCGGCATGCCGATGAGCGCATCTTTTATGTACTTTGTGTTAATGCTTTACGTTGCACAGCTGGTAGGAGCTATCTGGTCTTTAATCATCTTTTTCTATTGTCTTGCCGTGGTGCAAAAGTTTTCTATTTTAAGGGCAGTGGTAAATGTGGTAATTGCTACGTTAATTTGTTCAATCTGTTTAGTAATATTATGGATATTAATCTTAAATGCTTTAGTTTATTTAAAATAAGGAGATGTTATGAATTCTATCTTAATGACTTTAGCCCTTCTTATCGCCCCATTTGCTCATGCCTCTGAAGGATGGAAAAAGTGTTCGGTTCCGGAAGGGTCTTGCTCGATCTCCTTTCCTATAGAGCCGCAGCATGTTCATGAAAAGATGTTTCTTCCCAAGGAGAGTGTTTGGATCAACTATGATGTCTATCTTTCTCCCCTTCGAAGGGAGGCGATTTTTGTGATGATGATTGCCGAGTATCCTAAACCTATTGAGAAGGAAAAAGAGGTCTACTGCTTACAAGCTTTTTTAAAAGGAATGGTAGGGCCTGCGGGGCAAAGCCGGATTATTTTTGCCGATCTCATAGAGGTGCAAGGAGAAAAGGCATTGGAGTTTTTCCTCCAATCGCCTCGATCTTTTTTTCGTGGCAAATTATTTCTTGCCGGAAGCAAACTATTTTTAATTGCGGTAGAAGCCCTCGAAGAAAAAAACATTCAGGAGCTATTTCATAGCTTTGCCGAGTCCTATCATAAAGATGATAAAATATCTGCCCTGGTTTTGAAATGAGTTTTGGAGAGGGTATCTAAGGCTTCGATACCGAAACATTTTAAGATCTTTTTAGCGGCTTGAATCACCTCTTGACTTGCCCCTTTGGGAAGGGTTATTCCTATTTTTTCTCCTAGCTGTTGAAGTCCTTCTACAAAGGCCATCCTCGCCAAGATAGAAGCCGCCGCTACTACTACATCTTCTTCTCCTCTATGCCTTTGATCTAGGTCAATAGTTATTTTTTTTTGTTGCAGCATAGTTATCATCACCTGTTTTTCGGCGAATTGATCGATTACTGCCTTATTGCAGTTTGTTTTTCCTTGGACTTCGGCGATTGCCGCCACATGGGTCCAGGCAAGTAGGCGATTGAGATTGTGAAACTTCCCATATAGCTCGTTATATTTCTCCGGGAAAAGGCGGACTAAAGAGAAATGAAAATCTTCCTTAATGGCTTTTCCCATTTTTAGGATAGTAGTATCTGAGAGCTTCTTGCTATCTTTTACCCCCATTTCGATCAGCTTTTTAATCCCCAATTTATCTGCATAAAGGGCGCAGGTACAAAGGGGGCCAAAATAGTCTCCCTTCCCGGCTTCATCGACTCCGATTCTCGGAGTAAAGTCGATCGTGGCAAGGGGGTGGGTATAGACAAAGCTTTGTAAAATTTCCGGCTCTAAATAAAATTCGATAAATTCATCCTTATTTTTCCCTTGTACCGTAAGGGAGCCCGATTCGTATAAGGTGCAGGTAACCCCACTTTTCAGTGCTTGGAAAATCGTATATTCAGGCTTGTGAAGGGTAAAGCCTTGTGAGACAAGGTCGTTTTTAAGTTTGTCTGCTAAGGAAAGGTCGATCTTTGCCGTGAAGCAAGGAATTTTTTTTTTATTCATTGTATACTTACAACAAAAATTTATTGGATAGATTTAAACTAAATAGCTACTTAAAAATCAATTACAAAGGATCCTGAAGGAAGACGAAGCAAAAGTTTAAAGTCCAGTGGCTAGGAGACTAAGGGATAAGTCGGTGGGGACCTCTATTATAGATAGGCGATTTCGCCGACATTTTTTAGCCTTAGGGACATACTGTAATCGCGCTTTTGTCTTAGCAGGATACAAATTGCTAGCAAAAAAGGGTTGCTCCTTTAAAACGTGGTAATATTATTTTCAGCTTTGTTGCGTAAATAGCTGTGGATAAGGGTTTCCTTGCTGTTAGCCAGATGATTTTATACATTTTTTGTATCCGAAAAAACTGTAGGATCAAAATGACTAAACACGGAGAAACAAAATACCGTATCCGCAACTGGCCAGAATATAACAGAGCTTTGGTAAATAGCTCACCTTACGTCAGTCGATTTTTGCAACGCAGTCTTCATCTTTTTCTTTTTGACTATGGAAACATCAAAATTAATATAAAAAAAAGAAAGCTCATTTACTACGTAGTCATAAAGAGCATTACTTTTACCCGGATAAAATAAAAATCTATGTCCTTTTTTATATAAGATATAAAGCCCTACAGCCTGTTCCACCAAATCTTCAAAAGTCTTTTGTGAAAAGAAAGAAAAATTAGGAAATTTAACTACTTTCTCTTCAGAATAGCTTTTTTTAATATCGCGATCTATACAGGATCGAAATAAAGGGTCGGATTGATATTTATCTCTAATTTTTTTCTGGTAAGAGGAGTATTCGGAATCGGTAGATATATAAGAGTGCCAAAAAACACAATTCCAGCCCTCGAGAAAGGGTTGAAAACGAGTCGCTAATTTGTTTCCATTAAGCACCTCCATTTTTTTAGCTGTTTCTATATCCCCGTTAATAATAAGGCTAAAAACATGTAGATGTGCGCAATCTGTAATCAAAAAGGTTTTTTCTCCTTGAACATTTTCTGAGATCAAAGATAGTAGGGCCTGCATTTTAAGACTTCCTTCCTCCATTTCATGAAATTGCGAGCGAACGCTCGCTAAGACAACGACAGGTAAAGGGGTGTTTATCCAATCTGACCTCTCGGTTTTACACTTAACTTGTCCCTCATAGACAGATCCGAGGTAAGAGCTTTGGCCGGAATAAAAACTTTTCCAAAGATATTTCATAATGTTTTAAAGGTTAATATCAAAAATTGACTTATAAAGTGTAAATAAAAAAATAGTTTTTAAACTAGATGCTGCTTCGCTTCACAAACTTTAGCTGTAATAGACTTACTCTAACGTTTGTGGTCAATGGAAAAAGAGAATAACGAAGCTTAGGATAGCCACTTCTCTTCTCCTCTTCTTTTGGAAGGGGGGACTAATCTATCAGATGCGATAAAATTTTGCTAGACAAATGTCATGGAGTTTTCTATCTATTTTTGCAAATGACATGCTCCTCAAATTCTAAACCAAAAAGGGGGGCATGGTCAGTGGGGTACATGGAGAGAGTGTTTTCTATCTTTTCCCTAGCCAGAGAGAAGAAATATATCCTTCTTGAATTTTATTAAAATAGGTCCATAATCTTTTATGGCTTTTTGGAGGGTTATGGAAGAAATTAAAAAAATTGGGGAGATGTTTCGGACAAAAAGAGAAGAGATGCACCTATCTTTAAAAGAGGTAGAAAATGCTACATCGATTCGCCAAATGTACCTACAAGCTATTGAAGAGGGGAAAATCTCTCAGTTTTTATCTGCCGTCTATTCTATGGGTTTTATCAAGCAATATGCTTCATTTCTAGGATATGATGCTGAAAAATTGGTTCGAGAAAACCCTTCAGCGTTTAAAATGCGTATGGAAAAACAGGAATTTGCCTATGGTATCGGAACGTTAGAAAAGAGGGGAGGGGGTAGTGGCGCCCACCATCCCCGTTGGAGGCCCAATCTTTTATGGGGGCTTGCTTCCATGTTTGTTATCCTTTTCATCTGGTATATCGCAAAATTTTTCAAAATATTGTGAAGCTATTCAAAAAGATACTTCTAATTTTTGAATAGGTTCTTTAATATCCTTTTTTATGGACGTGTTAGGCGATTACACTATTATCAAAGAGCTGGGGCAGGTCTTATTAGCAGAGCATCGTTATTTGAAAAAGCTCTTTATATTAAAGCTTTTTCCTACCAAAATCGTTAAAGAGCGGCTAGAAAAAATAGCCCCTATCCTCACAGGATTACAACATCCCTCTATTGCTAAAATCTACAATATCTCCTCTGCCGATGGAAGATATTTTGCCGTGATGGACCCTTATCTTGACTCGCTGCAACAACCGATGAACTTGGACCGTTACAAAAAAAACCTATCGGAAGAAGAGGTAGAATCGATTATAACACAGATTGCTTCTGCTTTAGACTATATCCACCAGGTATCTGTTGGCGCAGGTAAATATCTCATTCATGGTAGGATAAAGCTTACTAATATCTTTTTAGAGCAACAAGAAGGGGGCCCTTTGCGGGTTTTTCTCACTGATTTTGGCCTTATCGATCTGATGGAACCCGATAGGATACTTTCGAAAAATAGTTACTTTTTATCTCCCGAACAAAAAATAGGACTAGAGGGCATAGATGCCAAAAGCGATACCTATGCTTTAGGAGTCCTTACCTACTATCTTCTCACCAAAGAATTTCCGGATGGATGTTTTTATCCCCCCTCTCATTTTCTCCCTGATCGGAGTCGTAATTGGGATCTTTTCCTCTATAAGACTTTGATGAGAGATCCTCATAAAAGGCCCCTTTATTTGTTAAAGTCTTTAGAAGAGCTTTTAGCTGAGGAGCCTATCTCCGGCTTGTTCCCCTGGAAAGAGGTAGAAAAAAAGGTTTCCGATGCCTTGCAAATGTCTTTTGCCTTTGCCCCAACTACACAAGAAGAAAAAAATTCCTTCTCTTTTTTCCCCCCATCTTCTGAACTTCAAAAATTAAAACCGGTATTGAACCCACAAGAGATCCATCGCCCTGCCTATGATCCAGATCCGGGGACCCTCTTCCAAAGGGATGCCTCTGTCTCTCGTTATCAACCTACCAAGGTAGAAATTAGAGAAGTAGAGCCGATTTTAACCGAGATGGTGATCATTCCGGGAGGGACCTACCAGAGGGGAAGTATGCAAGGGGCAAGAGACGAAATGCCCCGCCATCCGGTCACTTTAAAGAGTTTTGCTCTCGACATCCATCCCGTGACAAACGAACAGTTTGTTAGATTCCTCATGGCAATGGGTGGAGAAAAAGATAGTAATAACAACGACATCATCCGGTTAAAAGACTCTCGTATCAAGCGAAGCGGCGGCAAGCTTCTCATAGAATCAGGCTATATGAAACATCCGGTAGTCGGCGTCACCTGGTATGGAGCCCTTTCTTATGCCAAATGGGTCGGAAAACGTCTCCCTACTGAAGCCGAATGGGAGGTCGCCGCCCGAGGAGGACAAGAGGGGCACTATCCCACCGGCGATACGATTGAAAGGTCGGAAGCTAATTTTTTTAGCTCGGATACTACTGCAGTTATGAGTTATCCACCCAACGATTATGGCCTTTATGATATGGTAGGTAATGTTTACGAATGGTGCCAAGACTGGTATGCCTACAACTATTACGACACTTCAGTCCAAGAACCCGAATCACCACAGGGCCCACCTCAAGGAGTCTATCGAGTCCTTCGAGGGGGGTGTTGGAAGAGTTTAAAAGAAGATTTACGCTGTTCTCATAGGCATAGAAATAATCCGGGTGCTGTTAATGGAACCTATGGTTTCCGTTGCACAGCGGATGCTCTATAATCTATACTATTTCCTTATGAAACTCTTCCTTGCTAAACCCCGTGGATTTTGTGCCGGTGTTGAAAGGGCTATAGATACGGTTGATAAAGCTATAAGTATTTGGGGGCCACCTATTTACGTAAAGCATGAGATCGTCCATAATCGACATGTGATCGATGAATTAAAAAAAAAGGGGGCAATCTTTATCGAGGATCTAGAACAAGTCCCTATCGGTTCTCGGGTGATCTATTCGGCCCATGGCATCCCTCCTTGTATAAGAGAGGAAGCCAAAAAAAGAAATTTGATAGAGATCGACGCTACTTGCGGGTTGGTTACCAAGGTCCATTCGGCGGCTAAACGGTTTGCCGGCAAGGGGTATCATATCCTCCTCATCGGGCATAAAGATCATGTCGAGATCATCGGAACGAAGGGGGAGGCTGAAGGGGTTACCACCATCTTAGAGTCAGTCTCAGACGTCCAAGCTCTACAGTTTTCCCAAGATCAAAAACTTTTTTACCTCACCCAAACTACCCTTAGTTTAGATGATGTGGAAGAGATAACGTCCGCTTTAAAAAAAAAATACCCTAGAATAGAGACCCTCCCCTCTTCTTCTATCTGTTATGCGACCACCAATAGACAGATGGCCTTGCAAGAAATAGCCAAAAATGTCCGGCTTATCCTCGTAGTAGGGGACTTCACAAGCTCTAATTCTAACCGCCTTCGCGAAGTGGCTGAAAAGAGGGGAGTAGGCAGTTATTTAATTAATAGCAAAGAGGAGATCGACCCTTTATGGGTACAAGGGATCACCCGGATCGGGATGACGGCAGGAGCATCGACTCCGGAACTTATCGTTCAAGACTGTATCGATAGACTAAAAGAGTTTGGCGTGACAGAGGTAGAAGAGGTTACCTATACCGAAGAAGAAGTTTTTTTTCAGCTCCCTAAGGAAGTATTACATGTTGTCTAATGCTATCTTTTTAGGAAATAAATTTCATATTACCAGCCTTGGGTGCGCCCGCAACCTAGTCGATAGCGAAGTGATGATCGGATTACTCCTCAAGGCGGGTTATGAGATCACGCCGGAACATCAAGAGGCCGATTTTCTGATTATCAATACTTGCGGGTTTTTAGAGGCTTCTAGGGCAGAAGCTCTGACTATATTACAAGAGCTTTTCAACGAGAAAAAAGAGGGGGCTAAAGTCATTGTCACCGGCTGTATGGTCCAAAAGCATAAAGATCTTTTACAGGAAAAATTTCCAAGCATCCATTATCTATTAGGCTCAGGCGATGTCGAGAAAATCTTAGAGGCAATTCAGTCTTTGAGTCAAGGATCTCAGATTACCGATGCTAAAAGTTATTTACAATGGGGAGAAGTTCCCAGAACCCTCTCTACCCCAAAACATTATGCCTATCTCAAAATAGCCGAAGGGTGTAGGAAGAGGTGTTCTTTTTGCATCATCCCAATGATTAAAGGGCATTTAAAGAGTAAAACTATTGAGCAAGTTCTAAAAGAATTTGAACTTCTTTTATCGCAAGGGGTTTTTGAGGTTATCTTAATCGCTCAAGATCTTGGAGATTACGGAAAGGACCGAAATGAAAAGCAGGGGCTTCATCAGTTGATAAGGAAATTGCTAGAAGTAAAAAAAGATTTTTGGCTCCGGTTTTTATATCTTTATCCCGATGAAATTGATGAAGAGTTTATCGCTATCATGAAATCGGATCCTAGAATTTGCCCCTATCTCGATATGCCGATACAACATATCAACGATGTTATTTTAAAAAAAATGCGGAGGACAACAAATCGACAAGAGATCCTCTCGACCCTCTCCCTTCTAAGAACAGAACTTCCACAGGTGGTAATCCGTACGAGCCTGATGGTAGGGTTCCCGGGAGAGAGCGAGGAGCAATTTCAAGAGTTGAAACAATTTGTACAAGAGTATGAGCTCGATAATATTGGCGTCTTTAAGTACTCCAAAGAAGAAGGGTCTTATTCGGCTACCTTAGATGGCCATATCTCTGAAGAGATAAAAGAAAGGCGCTATGCCGAATTGATGCAGGAGCAAAAAAAGGTAGTCGAAAAGAAGAATAAAAGGCTGGTAGGGAAAATTGTAGAGGCGATCGTTGAAGGATACCATCCGGAAAGCCCTCTTCTTATAAGGGCAAGGTACTATGGCCAGTGTCCCGATATCGATGGACAGATCCTCATCAACGACCCTAAATATATCGATGCTTTTTCTAAACGCTATTTTGTCGAAATTACCGGATTTGCCGGTTATGATCTTATAGGGAGGGTTCTCTCATCAAAACGGAGAAGCAAGCTAGCCTTAGCTTAAAGCCGGGAAGGGACAAGCCAATACGTCACCGCCACCACTGGATTTATTCCGGTGCTATTGAGTCGCTTCCCCCCTTTGAAGAAGGGGAAGCGGTAGCCGTCTATTCCCACAATCAAGAGCTTTTAGGTCATGCTTTTTTACAAAAGGGAAGGTCGATAGCCGGCTTTATGATTGCTTTTAAAGAGGAGACGGTGGAAGGGGCAATACAAGATAGGATACAACAGGCCTTTTCTCTTCGGAATAGGGTAGTTACCTCTACCAATGCCTACCGCCTTATCCATGCGGAAGGAGATGGGCTTCCCGGCCTTATCATTGATGTGTATGGGGAGGTGGTGGTGATCCAGATCTCCTCTAAAGGGATCGAAAATTATAAAAATTTTATTGTCGATATCTTAGTAGAGCTATTACATCCCAAAGCGATTTATGAAAAATCCACCTCCTTTCTTCGCAAAAAGGGAGGACTTGACCCATCGCAAGGGCTTCTTTGGGGACAGAAAACTCCCGAGTTTCAAGTGGAGGAAAATGGGGTCAAATTCCATATCGATCTGATGCAATCACAAAAGACCGGCCTTTTTTTAGACCAAAGGGAAATGAGGCTTTTTGTCTCAAGAATTTCTAAAGGAAAGAGGGTGTTAAATTGTTTTGCCTATAGCGGAGGCTTTTCCCTCTTTGCATTGAAAGGAGGGGCTATTTCTGTAGATAGCGTAGAGATCAGTGAGAAGGCCTGTAGGATGTTACAGCGAAATTTAGAAATAAATGGCTATACTTCTAATATCCTCTGTGAGGATGCCTTTGAATTTTTGAAAAACAAAGAGCTTCCTTATGATCTTATCTTACTCGATCCTCCCGCTTTTGTGAAAAAGAGGGGGGATTTGGAAAATGCCAAGCGGGCCTATAGGCAAATAAACTACTTTGCCCTGAAGAAAATGCCCCTCCATTCGGTCCTTCTAACCTCTTCTTGCTCTTACCACCTCTCTGAGGAGGCATTTGGGCAATTGATTTTTCAAGCAGCGCTAATGGCGGGGAGGGAGGTGAAAATTCTTTCCAGACATTTAGCAGCGCACGATCATCCGGTATCCATTTACCATCCGGAAAGTACCTATTTGAAAAGTCTTATTTTATTTGTTGTTTGATCCCATTTTCTAATTTTACAATATCTTCGCTAAATTTGCGGATCCCTTCGGCAAGTTTTTCGGTAGCCATCGCCTCCTCATTGAGGAGGAAGCGGAAAGCTTTTTCATCCAGTGTAATTTTTTGAATAGAAAGGTCGATTTTCCTAGGATCGAGTTTTCTTGTGACCGGATCTTGGCTGGACTCTAGCTCTTTTAGGAGCTGGGGAGAGATGGTGAGTAGGTCGCAGCCAGCAAGCTCTAGGATTTGCCCCTTATTTCTAAAGCTGGCTCCCATGATTTGGGTCTTAATCCCAAACTTTTTGTAGTAGTGAAAGATTTTAGTTACTGAAAGGACTCCCGGGTCTTCGGCGGGAGGGTAGCCTGTAATCTGTACGTTTTTAACATACCAATCTAAGATCCTTCCTACAAAAGGGGAGATGAGGGTAGCCCCCACTTGCGCACAAGCGATCGCCTGGACAAGGCTAAACATGAGGGTCATATTGCAGTGGATCCCCTCTTTTTCCAAAATCTTGGCAGCTTGGACCCCTTCCCAGGTCGAGGCAAGTTTAATGAGGATCCTACTACGATCAATACCTTGCTCTTCATAGAGCTGTATAAGATGGTGGGCTTTTCGAAGGCTCCCTTCGACATCAAAAGAGAGCCTTGCGTCGACTTCGGTAGAGACCCTTCCGGGAACGATTTTTAATATTTCACAGCCGAAATTGATGAAAATTTTATCGAGGGCTTGTGAGATTTTTTCTTCGAGGCTCTTCCCTTTTCTTTGTCCATGAGAGATAGCGTCTTGGACAAGGTGTTTATATTCCGGTTTTAAGCTAGCGGCTAAAATAAGGGAAGGATTAGTGGTAGAATCGGTCGGTTTATAGATTTTAATAGCATCAAAATCACCGGTATCGGCAACGACTGTTGTAAATTGTCTTAAGCTTTCCAGTTGGTTCATCGTTTTTGTATATATTGTAAAAAGCCGGCTGCGGCAATTTTTTCTTGATAAGGACCTACTGTTAGAGTCACATCCTCTCCTTTAAGCAAAGAGGAGACAATGGTGTTTTGTAGCTCTTCCGATAACAAAAGGCGTTGCCCCCCTTCTAATAGTTTTGCCTCTCCCTCATACTCCATATTTCCCCCCCTAATTTTTATATGACCTGACTCCAATTTTTGGGAGAAGATATGGATATAGGCTATCTTTTTATCTTGTAATAAAAGGAGCTCGAAACTTAAGCCGCCAATCCTATCTTGAGTGAGGCTTTGTATCCGAACCGACCGAAAATTCTTTTCGCCAGGCATTTTTTGAAGATCCCAAGGCATTTTATTTTTTTTCTGCCTCCTGTAAAACTACAATTTGCCAATGTAGCCCCATCTCTTTACCCTCTTCAAGGACCATCTGCTGAAATGTATTCAACCCTACTTCTTTTAGGTTGGCAAAGGCCTTTTCCAGTTTTTCCCGTTTTTCAAGGTTGGGGAATGTGGAAAAAAGATTGGAAGTTAAGGTGAGGCTGCGAAAGGCTTTTAAAATAGGGGCCCTATGAAGGGCGAATTCTTCTGTAGGCATCCCTCCGGTCATCAGATAGGCTTTTTTGTCATGAAGGAGGATCAGCTGTAAAAGCCTCAGCTCCCCTAATTGAGTCTTAGTAGTGATTTCGGTAAGCTCTGCACAGCCTGCCGCCGTCTCGAACTTGCCAAGATCTCTCCAGAGGGTATTTTTGTCCGATTCGTGAATTTCTTTGACCGCTTTCAAATAGCTTTTTAAGCTGGAATCTCCAATATTTTCAATTGCTAAATTGATCGTAGGGCGAAAATTTCCGGAACCTTTGCCCGCAAAACCTACTCGGACATAGCGATTGAGCTTGGAAGGATCGACCGCCTCCCACTTTTCAGGAGGGATAAAAAAACAAAAAAGCTCCTCCTCAGCCCACCCGATAGTAGAAAGAAGCAAAAAACTAATGACTAGAAGTACCTTCACTTAACCACACCGAAAGACCGGCGATAGCCACTGCCATCACTGTCCCCCATACCATCATTGAAGTTGCCATTGAATGATAAGAGCTATAGGCTGATCCTGAGCCAATCCGTTCAGAACAAGCAGGGGTCGTAGGGCTTGGATCGGCAACCAAAGGCATTAAAGAGACTAGAAAAAACCGGATAACCTTATTTTTCATATATCACCTCATAGCTTTCCTATTTCATAACCTTTAATTTAATCTCCAGAATTTTTAGATATTCCTACTCCAACCGCTATACCCACACCTACTAATATTAAGAGGCCTACAGTAGCCCAAGCCACTGTGGAAGAACTTACCCTCCCTTGATAAGAGGCGTCTCCAAGTTTCTTGTTTTCAGGCTCTTGTCCATTTGCTCCTCGTAGTAATATCGCAAATAAGAGGAGGGCTATCCCTTTTTTTTTCATGCTTCTGCCGCGGATACTACATTCTGAGGTGGATGAAAGGTCCGATAGAATAAATGGCCAATAGTCGTCACTAATCCTAATGATCCGAGCGAAATGGTGATACTTCCTACCGTTTTATCCGTATTATTATCGGCGGTTAAAAAAATATAGAGCCCTGCTCCAAGTAGGAAAGTAGACAGTGTTAGCGAAGAGATTTTCCAATTCTGGTTCTTATAAAGATTTTTCTTCTCAAAAGAGTTGAGTAACAAGACATTAGGTCTATCACTGTCTACACCTGACATAACTCATATCCTATTTTTTTTATTTAGATTATAAGAGGAAATTGCAAAACTAGCTACTAAAATTTTTGATACTCTTCCGAGATTGTTCAAGTCGAGGAAGAGCCGGAGGCCCCCATTTCTGCCATATTTGTATTTGATTTCATTTTGAAGGGGACGAGACGGATTTGTTGTTCACGAGCTTGTTCTCTCCCACTTGCCTTTGTGTTTTTATGCGGACCATATCCAGCAACGATTAAAAGGCCTATGTGGTTTGCGACTATTTCCAGGAGATTGACATTATTTTCTAATTTCCATGTGCATAAATAAGCCCCTGTGCGCCCTCCGGAAGTATCTAAAGCACCATGAGAATCAAAAAAAATGACTTCTGCAATCTCTCCTAATGCGCTTTTCCACAGACCGACGGCATAAGAATATCCTGCGTGCGTTGTCAGGGTCGCTCCGATTCTTTCTTCTTCTCTGATTAGAGCTGCCAACGACTTAAGCCCTTTTTGCAATTCATCGATCCTATTAAGTGTGAAATTCATCGCGGCCCTGACATCTGCAACTCCTGCCGATTGGGAATCGGGCTTTTCTACAAAATAGGTAATGGGTGTTATGAGGTTGTTAAACACACCTTGAAGATCATTCCATTCGGTAGGATTGTTAAATATATCGTTTAACAATGTTGGGGAGCGGCGCCACATTTGATAAAGTTCTTTCATCAACTGCTCTCTTTTAGATAACAAACCTTTTGGAAGGACCTCTTCTCCCAAACTGCTATGGCATTTGTAAATTAATCCTTGCAGGAGAAGATCTATAATATCCTTAGATCTGCAAGGGACAATACCTTGCAGATAATTATAGATAACAACAGTTGCGATAGCGTTGCATGCAGCACCGGCCGGTGACAGTGCAGCGTTAAATTCCATCACATTGAATTGGTTTGCCAAGCTGGCAACCTGCAAATAAGGTAGAATGGCTATACGTGAATCATTGTTGAAACAAGTATGAAGCTTATCTATTCCCAGGTTGGGCAGGTTGGCATCTTCTCCAATACATACTCGTGGATAAAAAGAGGTATGAGTTCGCTGATTACTCTCATTTATGATTCGGGGGGACACAACTTACCTGTTCCTTTCTTTCATCATTCTCTTCTTCAAGAATAGGTAAATATTGACCATTTGATCGTTTTTTTATTTGTAATGAGTGTAAAAAAGGATGTTTGAAATTATCAATACGATTTGTCGAGTGGAAAGGTCGAGAAAAGAAGAAAAGGGCATCAGGATTTTGGAGATTTTCAGAAAGATCGTTCAAGACGTTATCTTTAGAAAACCCTCCGACAAAATGATATCCATTTGCGATAAGTATTGCTATCCGGTTAAGAAGAGGGCCCGGGACGACAACGAGGTTTTTATTGGCTAAGGCCGTATTTTCTTCGAGATATTGCACGTCATCAACAAAAGCTTCTTTCAGTAAAAGCCACAGGCGTTGTGGCAAAATGGCTTTCACTTGAAGGGGTCCTCCGATCAAGCTCCGTTCGACTATCTTCATGAGGGAGTGGAGGCGCACAGTATCAATATGCGTTTGCAATTTCCATACTCTAAACATATGGCAGTAGTTCCTAAATAACATGCACAAAGAAGATATATCATTATTTGAAGTGGAGCGCTGTACAACCTTTGTATCCAAGACGCCCAAGGCGAGTCGATGCCAAAAACCATGTTCGAGGAAGTGAGGGTTGGGAATTTCTGAGGTCATCAGGTCGAAAAGCAAAAGATTGATAAGGGTATCTATCAGGGAAGTCTGGGACGATTTCAGTGCGTTTTTGTTATCATAACGTACCCACACTGTAAAAAAATCTGTCAAGTGCAAGATGAAGCTCTCTTCTATGGAATTTGCAGGAAATAAAATTGAAGGCTGTTGTTGTTGAATCTTCTCTTCGATTCTCTGCAATCTTTCAATAATTGGTAGCAAGCATCTCTCATCTTGATCTATTAAAATGATGTATAAGGTATTTAGTACTAGTAATTGGTGTTCATGTGGTTGCGTGTTGTTAGCTTCTCCTTGCTCGCTGGATTTGATTCTTACAGTGCTATGTATGTCTGCAGCAGGAGAGTAATCTTGCTGCAGATCTTCATAGGCTAATGCATCGATAAGAGCATAATAAGGGTTAGAAAGGCGCTGGGTGCAAAGAGGGAGCTTTGCTTCCCCGCTAACAGTCTGTGCTGTCGAGCTAAGAGTTCGGAAAAGTGGAATAAGGTGTTGAGCCAAACGACTGATAAAAAATCTTTTATTTTCGAAGAATGGCAATTGAAAAAATGACAACCAAAGAGTGGCCAGTTTAGCCGGAGGTCTATCCTGTTCTAAAAAGCTAATAAGTTCTTTTTTACACTCTTTCATAGCCGGGGAAATCGGTCTTGACTCGTAGCTTAACCAGGCTGTAGCAGCTTTTTTTAACCACTGCTGATATTGTGGATATGCTTGTAATACTTTATACTTATCAAGCACAAGAAGATATGAAGCCTCATCTCTGATTTCCCGAATATCTGTTTGCACTTGAGTTTCTATAAAACCCCATATCTCGCCTTCATTTTGTGTCTGCGTATATCTTGTTACTGGATGTGTCATGTGGAAAAATTTTATTGTAAAAGCACATTAAATTTCAAAATTTTAATTTGAAATCGATTATCGGGTAGGAGGGAGCCTTTCAGCTCCGCTCTCACACCACCGTACGTACACGTTTCCGTATAGAGGCTGTTTCGACCTTCGCATAGCTCTTAAAATTTGAGCTTTGCAAAGCCGGTTTGATTTTTTTGGAAAAGTGACATCTCACTAAGGTTATAGGCACTTTAAAAAGATCAAATCAGGGGAAGCAATGGTAAAACTTTAATCAAATGGGAGATTGAATCATCCCCCTAGTAATAATTGTCGCTTTTGACTATAATTTTCAATGTATGTATATCTATAATTTATGGAAAGCATCCGCCTACCTATTAAATGACTATGATTTTTTTTCTTTAAGAAATGAAATTAATACCATTCAAAGTAAAATTAAGAACTTAGATCACCCTTTCGACCAAAATGACCTAATAAGATTAGCTAGCGAAAACAGCTCCCTTTCTAAAAAACAGATTACCCTTGAACAAGGGGCCTATTTTAGATTCTATTTTAATAAATTTTGTTATATAGTTAGTAGGATTTGTTATGTTGCTTGGGCTTACTTTAAAAATAAGTCATTATTGGAGCAGGCAATCCATGTAATTCACACGAATAAACAATTTCAAGAAGCTCTAGAAGCCTTTAAAGATTTACCTAACGATCCTTCTATTTTTACCTCTTCTGACACTTTAACACCCTCTTCAGGATCAAATGAACAATTTTATGACTGTTCTGATTATCCTAATGACCCTCGTTTTACCTCTGATTTTCCCTTTGTAGGAGGAGAATTTCGGCCGCTTCGAAGGCCCCCCTCTGAAGATTTATTGAGTGAGCATTCTGATTCTGACACTTTAACACCCTCTTCAGGATCAACAGTGGAAGATCCTACCGATGTTTTTTATGATGCCGTTTATGATCCTATCCTTCTTTTTCAGCCTCACGCTGATTGGCAAAGATTACCTATCATTCAAAGTGTGATCTATCTGATGACTCTTGCGCAAACAAAGTACCGATCAGCAATCCCTTCGTTATCAGCTTTTTTATCCAATCTCGCCAATCAAGTGTTTCTCTTTGACAACCGGAATACAACTTTAGATGTAAAGGATAACGTTTGCACTATAACCCATCCCTTGAAACCTTTACAGATAGAGGAGATCCCGGATGAGGTAAAAAGGGGGTTATCCTCCAACGTAATAGAAATACTTAATGCACACCCATTATCCTGTCCAGTTATATTTACTATTCCCGCCTCTTTTCCTATAGAATTTTCTCCTAATTACCTTTTTTTTTCTTTTCACTCTCCTATCACACTCGAACTTCCAATGGAATTAATTCAAATGTGGATGAAACACTTACCTGCCTCATTATCTACTATTCTCTCCCCTGTTCTTGCCGCTCAATATATTAGAATATCCGTTACCGGAGGCTATATAGCCGCCGATAAGGATATAAATGACTTTTATCTAGATCCTTCCTTTTCTTTTGATTTTTATGATAATAAAGCAGGATGGGCAAGACGAACCTTCCTTTATTCGTTAAGCTGCACTGCAAATATTGCTTTGCAGGCCTTCATAAAAGGAGTTAAGGTTGCCGACAGTTTCCCAGGTTTTTCATTAAAGACTATTAATGACACACTTTATGCTCAGATAGGTATATGGCAAAGATGCCTAGACACTTCGAGAATTGTCATATAAATATTTTTGAATACAGATAATATACACGAGTAAATTTGAGATCTAATTTTATGAAAAACACTTTATGTCATTCACTATCATAACACCTTCTCTTTCAGCCCCCCTATTGTATCCGGAAACCACAGCAGAAGACCCCTCTCTTCTTGCCATACACACACCACCCTCCACAATATCTTCCGATCTCTTATCTGAGGAAGTTTTCAAGAGAGCTATCGATTTTTTTAATACAGAATGGGAAATTTTAGATTTAGAGGGAAATGTTTGTTGTAAGTTGACATTGAAAGAATTTTTAACAACAAACATTGGAGCAATCACTAGTTTCAAAATCGTAGGAAGTTCTGTGCTTCATTACTTTTTAAACTTTTCCCACGATACTCCCCTTCCCCCCTTTGATATCGATCTAAGAGTCCAATTTGAAGAAAAACAGGATATATACCGCCTCGCCCCTATTTTTGAATCCGTTGTAAAACGAAAATTTTTACATAACAAGAAAGCAGCCATTGCCGGAGATGGGACCCCCTTTTCTTTACTCTCTTTTAAAATACGCCACAAAGACCAAGTGTTTAAAATAGACTTGACCGCCTGCGCCTCCCCGCTTCCTCCCCTTATAGAATCGGTAAATATAGAAATGCACCCCGCCGTGACTCTTCAAGGAAACCAATCTCTTGAACAAGCAAAAAGACAATATCAAGAAAGAACATTCTCCATTGCCTCGAACAGCACTATTAATGAAGCAGGTATTGGAACACTTATATGGAAATTCTCTCAGGGGCTTCTATGTGAAACTCCTGAAATTTTTGCCTCTATTTTAGCACAAAAAAATCCGGAAACGCTAAAAGAGGCTTTAAAAAAAGTTTTTGAAATTCGCCACATGGATCCGGGACTTTACCCTAATTTTATATGGAATACCACCCTTCTGTTAGAAAGATATCGTTGGCCATATAATGTGGATCACTTTTTTAAAGAGTGTTGCGATATTTCTAGAAGTGAATACAAAACTTCTCTTATAAATTACTTTTTTTTCTCAAATAAAGAAAGTTGGATCAAGCGAAGAGATTTTTTGGAAATATTACACCCAAAAATGCATGTTTGGATCCCTATTCCTTTACCGCTTGAAAGGGAAGTATCCTTAGAGAAATTTCAAAAAAGTCCTGCTTTCCTCGATTTTTGCATAGCTACACGCTCCTTTCATGAAGAAGATCTATATATGGTGTACCTTGCTTTAGGCTTGGCAATCAAAAAAAATGACAAACAACGATTCGACCGTATTATGGCATGGACACAACAGTCTAGTCGCCCCTTTTTTGTCCCTTTTTCTTTACAATTTTCTACGTGGATTAAAGCAGGATTAAATAATCCATCTTTTTCTCTTACATTGCAAAAAATGCTTGTCTCACATTTCTCCCTTATCGAACAAGCTCTCTCCTCCCTTTCCGACGAAGAGTTTTTGATACAGTTTTCCGAGGCAACAAAAGGAAGACATCCTTTAAAAAAACTTTTCCTGCAATCTGCCTCTTCAAGGAGCGCCCTGCTTGAAAAGCTGACCACTCCTTTTTTAGCATGTCTGCAAGAGATCACAAGAAAATACCTCCCCTATACCCATTTACGTAAAGAAATAGGAAAACTCTTTTTCGCCATTCCGGAGGAAAAAAGAAAAGCTCTGATAGATGATATCTATCCCTTATTAAATAGTCAGGATAGAAAATTAATAAAACTTCATACGCCAGTCAAACAGCGTCCCTCAAAACATTTAGAAAAATTTCAAAGTTTTAAAAGTATAACCGCCTCATTAGATCTTTTAAAAAAAGATAAAACTCCTGAAGCTTTAGAAGCCATTAAAGATTTTATATCCCAAGTAAATGTTTCTGAAAAAGCGCTTAGAGATCTTCTTTTCTACTCAACAGATGCTTGGTTAAATCACATGGACTTAGTATGGCAAATGATTAACCGACCTTATTTTAATAATGAAATAAAACTAAGAATATTTTTAGATTTTTTACGACAAGCTACATTAAGAAATACAAAATCTGCTGCACAAATCCTGGAACCTATCTTAAAAGAAGTTATAGAATTGCATATAAAATGTGGGAAACTAGCCCCCCTCTTAGCCATCACGGACGACCTCTCCCTTATAGAAGAAGTTTTTATTGAAAACTGGAATAAGCCGGGAAAAACTTTACAAGACATGAAATTTTATACATTTCTTTTAGAAAAAATTCCCTCAATCACGGAAAAAGAGGCTTTTGTAAGAAGGCTCTGGGATGAAACGACTCAAATTTATGAAAATACCCTTGCTTTTATCAACGATATTTCATCAATTTCTCCCTCAGACCTTTTGTCATTTCTCCATAAACTTTCCGATAGCAAGCAGCGGGCGCTCTTTTTAAGCTATTTTACAGAAAAATATCTATCCAAACTTGTGTATCATGAACAAGCCAATTTTGCAGAAAAAACAGAGGAAGTTTTTGCCTTGGTTCCCGACGAAAACTCCCAATCGTGTTGGGTACTGAAACTTTGTTATTTTGGAGTTCCTCCATCAATATTTGCAAAAGCTTTAGAAAAGAAGGATATTGAGCTTTTGTTAACACTTCTCCCTCACATATCTATAAATCAAAATTCTTTAGAAAACATAAAAAAGGCCTACTCTTATATTTTTGATCATGGTTCTTATGATGCACGCAAAAACGCGGTCCGCATTTTTCTTAACAGCGAAAATATACTCCATGAAGATCTGACTTTATGGGAAAAAGCAGCTCAGCATCAAGAATTTTTCGCCCTCTTTTTGCTAAAAATAAAAGAAGGGTTTCCTTTGCCAAAAAACATAATTCCCTTTCTATCCGATCTCTCTTTAGAAAGAATCAAAAATCAGAGAAATAACGGTAAACTCAAAGAGGTTTCTGCATTAGTAGAAAATATGCTCACCCTTTCTTTTCCATTTACTTCTATCATTCCATGGCTCAATGAAATTTCTAAAAAAGGAAATTCAATTCCTAAGGATTTATCAGAAAAAATTATTTCTTTTTGTTTAAATTATAGAAACCCTTTATCTGAAGAAGAAAAAACATCTTTTTTTTGTATGATGGGGAGAATTTTTTCTGCAAATCATTTATTCGATTTTTTTGAAAAAAATAAAAACCTCGAAGATGTCATTCAGTTTTTTATTTATTATAAAGGAAGCTGGCAATCTTCTCTTAGAAAGATTTATGGAGTAATTTCTGAATACAGGATATTTTATGATGTTATTATGAGCAGAGAGATTATTTCAATATCTTCTCCTGATTTTGCGGATGCCTGGAATGAAATTTTCTTGACAGGATTAAGTTGTATTCCCACAAATCAATTAGCCGATCCAATGAAATTATCGGAATATTATTCCTATAAAACAAGATTAATTAATACTCTAATTTTATCAAAAAAAGATTGCTTAGAAGAAATACAGTTTTTGATTTCAGAAATGGAACAAAGTTTTAAAATAGAATTCGAGGGAGAAGAGGGTTTTTATTTAAAAACAATAATGTTAGAGACACATTACTATCTCTATGAATTTTTGTTTAAAATAAAAGAATACAATGAAGATTCAGAGTCAATAAATAAAATAAAATGGAAGTGTTTTTTCAATTTTTTCTATTTACTGGAAAGAGTTTTAAAAGATGATTCAATGCAATTAGAAAAAAACAAAAATTTTCTTTCTCGCATCGCCTCTTCAAAAAGGCTAAGCTCCCTTCTTTTTAATAATGAAGGAGGAATTAGTTTAGAAGATGAACCGAAGTTTTTTGATTTTTATAAACATAAAATTGGAACAATACTTTTTGAACTTGAAAAAATCACAAATAATCAAGATTATTTTTCCTTAACAGTGCAAACCAGACTTTTTTTTAATTATGATGAAAACAATGGGAATGGTCTATTTTTTTTAAACAAAGAAAAATATGAAAAAGAATTTTGTATTTTTATATTGAAGATTTTAGATATTGAAATTAATGAATTATTCACCTCTGACAATCAAAGAAAATTAATTACATCTATAGCTTTTTTAGCTTTAAAAAATGTCCGCTTAATAGCAAAACTTTTTGATCCTTTAGAGGATCCTATTTTAATTTTTTCTGAAAACACGGATAGAATACAACATGTTAGGCTTAGCTTAGCTAAAAAAAAAGAATACCTAATAATTTTTTTAAAAAGCTTTTTCTCTATAAATTTTGAAAAATTGATCTTAACAAACAAAGATTTTGCATCTTATCTGCGGTGTGTTTTTAAAAAATTACCCACTCTATTTCATGTGACCTATGCGGAAATATGGACAGAAGTATTTCCTTCTATTTTTTATTCATTTTTTATGTTAAATGGAAAATTTAATTTAAATATCTTCTCTCCTTTGGACATAGAAAAACTTTTGGATCTCTACCTCTGTATATTACAAAGTGACAAAAAAGAGGGCTTCAAAAAATTTTTTAAAAACAATTCCCTTCATGCAAAAATCCTCGATGAACTTTACTTAAATTTCGAAAAAATCTGGGATTGGATTTCCTCAGAAAAAGAAGAGGCTCAAGCAAAAGATGTCTTCATCAAAAATAGAATTTTTAAGAAGATAGAAACCCTAAAAGAAGCCCTACTCCCCTCCCTACCCTCCATTGAGGAACAAAATGGATCATAAAATTTCTTAAAGGGACTGTTTCGATCTTCTAAAGCTAAAGATTTCAAAACAGTCCTTTTAGGAAAGAGATCTATTGCACTTTTTAAGTGCTTTTGAGCACTGTGGCCCCTGACCATCCTAACTTTTTACGAAGGGTGGCAAAGTAGTCGTTTCGTTTGAGATTGACGAGGCGGAAAATGTGGTTGCTTTTTTTAATAGTAAACGTCTTTCCTGGATTCATCGTGTGAAAATCGAGGCCGTCAGCCCTTACTTCTATCGGATTGTAAGGGCTAAGATATTTGATTTCGAGCTTATGTTTTGCGGTAAGGACAAAGGGGCGGTTAGAGATAGTATGGGCGCAGATAGGGGTGATCACGTAGGCATCGATACTGGGACTTAAGATCGGCCCCCCTGCGGCAAGTGAATAGGCGGTAGATCCGTTAGGAGTGGCGATGACAATACCATCGGCGACATAGGTGTTCATATAGAGGCCATCTACATGGATCTCTAACTCGATTAAACTGTAATTAACCCCTCGGTGAAAGACAAAGTCATTAACGACTCGGTATTTTTTCCCTTCGCTATTTTCCCCTCGTAGTACTAACCGCTTTTCGATCGTATATTCGCCTTGTAAAAGATCGGTGAGGCTAGGATAGATATTGCTAACAGGGACATCTGCCATGAAACCTAGGTGACCTAAATTGATTCCCAAAATGGCTGCTTTCAGATCGGTAAATTTGTTAAAAAGGCGGAGAATTGTCCCATCGCCCCCCATTGAAATAAGGAAGTCGATTTTTTGAAGTTCTACTGAAGAGAGGGGCTTTGCTTGGATAGCAGCCGCCTTGTCATCTTCGACAACGACTGTCACCTTTTTCTTTTCTAAAAATTCTCGTATGCCTTTGGCTATCTCATAGGATTCTTCGAATTGATGGGAAGGGAAGAGGGCGATAATCATAAAACAGACTGGGTGGAATATTCAAAATGCTTGAGGATTTGGTGGGTGATACTATTAGGGTCGAGTCCCAACTCTTTTAAAAGGTCTTTGTTGGAGCCGTGTTGCACAAAAGTATCGGGAATTCCAAGATTTAAAACAGATAGGGTAAAACCATTTCTGATGATGAATGAGTTGATGATCGAGCCAAGCCCCACCGTTACCGCATGCTCCTCTAGCGTAACTACCTTGCTATGACTGGAGAATAGATCGCAAAAAAGGTCGGCGTCAAGAGGTTTTACAAAGATAGGATCGACAACAGTTGCGAGTATCCCATGATTTTTTAACATCTCTCTTACCTGCAGGGCCGTTTCATTCATATGACCCAGTGCTATGATGGCAAGGTCTTCCCCTGTGGCTAGAACCTCCCCTTTTCCTACCTCTTTTTGTTCTAGAGGTAAGCTCGGCTCTTTTGTGACCAGATTAGGATAACGGATCGCAGTCGGCCTTCCCCAGTGAAAGGCACTTTCTAATAGTTCTTTGAGAAGGTGTCCGTCTCGTGGCTGACAGATGATCATGTTGGGCATTGCGTTGAGGAAGGCGATATCGTAGATTCCATGATGGGTAGAGCCATCAGGGCCTGAGACAAAGGACCGATCGAGGGCAAAAACGACAGGTAGCCCTTGGAGGCAGACATCTTGAAAGAGATTGTCCAGAGCTCTTTGGAGGAAGGTGGCATAGATGACGGCAATTACCTTCATTTTGCTTCCATAGGCAATGCCGCCTGCAAAGGTGACGCAGTGCCCTTCTGCGATGCCGACGTCTAAACACCTATCGGGAAACTGTTGCATAAAATCGTCGAGATAAGAGCCGGCAGGAGTCGCCGGAGTGAGGGCGACTAAGCTAGGGTCATTTTCCGCCATCTTGAGGATGTGTTTTCCAAAAATTTTGGGAAAAGTGGGTTCGATGGAAGGGGAGGGGAGGAATTTGCCGCTGATGAGGTCAAAAGGCTTGCAGCCATGATAGGCGGTCGGATTTTGGATGGCGATGGGCATCCCTTTTCCTTTCACGGTTATCACATGGATCACAACGGGATGGGGCTGGTTTTTTAGCGGCAGCAAAGTTTCAATCAACTTATCGATATCATGGCCGTCGATAGGGCCTACATATTTTAGGCCAAACTGTTCGAAAAAAGTGGCCGGATGGATATTTTTGATATTGCCAACGTTTGGGGAGATCTACATTTCATTATCATTTAAGATAACGACGAGGTTTTTAAGCTCTTTAGGGATATTATTGAGGGCTTCTAAAGTAAGGCCGCAGGTAAGTGAGGCGTCGCCTAATATGGGGATCACATGTTCTTTTCTTCCTGAAAGGTCCCGATTTTTAGCGACCCCTAAAGCTAAGGATAAAGCAGTGCCAGCATGCCCTGCGAAGAAATGGTCATGGGGGGATTCTTTCGGATGACAAAAGCCGCAGAGCCCTTTGTACTGGCGGATAGTATCGAAATAAGGATTTCTTCCTGTTAAAAGCTTATGGACATAGCTTTGGTGGCTTACATCGAAGATAAACTTATCGATCGGGGATTTAAAGACCTTATGCAAGGCAATCGTAAGCTCTACGATCCCGAGGTTGGAAGAGAGGTGACCTCCTTTGATCGAAAGGACCTTGGTAATTCTTTGCCGAATCTCTTCTGCTAGAGAAGAGAGATCCTTTACAGCGATCTTTTGAAAATCTTCAATAGAATGAATTTTAGATAGGAACATAGTCCTTCATCAAAGGCTTTTCATTTTCTCCCATTTTGAGAGAGCCGTCTCTATTTTTCATGAGCTGTTCTACTTTTTGCTCGGCAGAGACGAGTTTTTTAGAACAAAAGCCAATGAGGTGATCGGCCTCTTCAAAAAGCTGGATCGATTCATCTAAGGAGAGCTTACCGTCATTCATCAGCTGTAAGATCTCTTCTATCCGCTTAAAGGAACTCTCAAAGGATTCATTAGTTGTCATAGAGTGTCCGTTTGGTTAATGGTTGCATGAATTTTCCCGTCTGCCATAAGGGCATAAAAAGGATCTCCCTTTTTTGCCTCTCTTGCAGAGAGGATAATCGAATTTTCTTTTTCCGAAAAGAGGATGCTGTACCCCTTTTTCAAAAGATTTTTAGGGTTCAGAGAATGGATATGTTGTGATACGGCGGCAAACTTTTCCATAAGTTGGGAGAGCTTTTTTTTGGGATGGAGGCTTAGCTTTTGTTTTTCCTGGAATAAGAGCTGCATCTTTTTTTTCTCTATATGCTGTTTTATCGCATAATCTAGATCCTGCCTTTTATCATCTAGCTTTTGCATCTTCTGACCCAACAAGGTATAAGGGGAGTAAAAGACAGGTTGCTTTTGTACGTCTTCCAGTCGGCTTTTTTTGAACGAAAGAAGCTGCAGAACCTCTTTGAGTAGTTGTTTTCGGGCATTTTCCAGAAAGGTAAGGTAGGTGAGCTTTTCTTTGAGGACGATCTCGGCAGCGGCAGAGGGGGTTGGGGCCCTGACGTCGGCTACAAAATCGCAGAGGGTAAAATCGGTCTCATGCCCAACTGCGGAAATGATCGGAATTTTTGAATCAAAAATCGCTTTAGCTACTTCTTCTTCATTGAAAGACCAAAGGTCTTCTAATGAACCCCCTCCACGTCCTATGATGAGGACATCTGCAAGTTCATAATGATTGAAATCATAGATCGCTTGGGCAATTTCTCTAGCAGATCCTTCCCCTTGTACTTTTACCGGGTTTAAAATGAGGTGAAAGCCGGCAAAACGTCTTGTCAAGATGTGGAGGATATCTTGGATGACAGCCCCCGTGGGGCTGGTTATGACTCCGATCCTTTTGGGGAAAAGGGGGAGGGGTTTTTTATGAGAGGGGTCGAACCACCCCCGCTTTTTTAACTCTTCTTTTAGCTGTTGAAACTTGAGTAATAGCTCCCCTATTCCGACTAACTTGAGCTCTCGTACGATGAGTTGGTATTGCCCTCGTGGCGTATAGACTGAAATCTCTCCACGTGCGATTACTTTATCCCCATCTTTAGGCAAAGACGATAAGTGGAGGGCATTGCCTCGAAAAAGGACTGAGAGGAGCTGTGAGGCATCATCTTTTAAGGTGAAATAGATATGCCCTGAAGACTGGATTTTTAAATTAGAGATCTCCCCTTGTACAGCAATTTCTTTAAAGCCGGTTTCTAAGGATCTTTTGATGAGCTGGGTAAGTTGGCTAATGGTCAATATTTCTTGCATGGCTTCTACAACTTTTATATGATAGTTTCTCAAGAGTGAGTTTTTTATGTCGATTATTATCGGCAATTGGAAGATGTATAAGACAAGACACCAGGCGGTAGAGTTTATTAAAGCTTTACTTCCCCTTATCCAGAACTGCCCTAATGAGGTATGGCTTTCGGTCCCTTTCACCTCTTTGCAAGTGTGTGTCGAGGAGGCTAAAGGAAAAGGAGTCAAGATTGGAGCGCAAAATATGAATGAGGCTTCCGAAGGGGCTTTTACCGGAGAGATTGCCGGCCAGATGCTCAAAGAGGGGGGAGCAGAATTTGTCCTTTTAGGCCATTCGGAGAGGAGAAAGATTTTTCACGAGACCGATGAGATGATTGCCGCAAAGGTGGGCAAGGCTTTAGAGGTGGGGATTACTCCGGTCCTTTGTGTGGGTGAGACCGAAGAGGAGAGGGAGGGGGGCGAAGAGAAAGAGGTGTTGCAGCGGCAAATTTTTCAAGGATTTCAGAAAGCTCCTAAGGATGCCTACGTGATTTTGGCCTATGAGCCGGTATGGGCGATAGGGACAGGGAAGATGGCAACGCCAAAATTAGCTGCAGAGGCCCATGTTTTTTGCCGTAAGATATTGACTTCTCATTTTGGGAAAAATGGGAAATCGATACCGATTCTTTATGGGGGGTCGGTAAAGCCTGATACTATACAGGCATTATTGAAAGAAAATGATATTAATGGTGCTTTAGTTGGTGGAGCTTCTTTGGACCCTAAGAGTTTTGCCGCTATTGCCAATGCGAGATAGGTGATGACAGCGTTATTTTATATATTTCTTTGCTTGTTCTTATTGTTATGTTCTTTGCTCTGTTTTACCATCCTTATCCAAGAGGCGAAAAGCTTAGGTCTTGGCGCTTCTTTTGGAGGGGATAGCGGCGAGTCGGTCTTTGGAACATCGACAGCCGAAGTACTCAAAAAATTTACCGCTTACGTGGTTGCGATTTTTATGATTTCTTCGATCTTCCTCTCTGTCTGGACCTCTTCTCTAGGAAGATATACCACTACCCCTTTGCAAACTACGGTTGAGGAAACGAGTGCTCCTTAAGATGCGCTATTATGGAGATCCTATTCTCCGTAAACAGGCGGCAAAAATCAAAGAGGTAACTCCGGAAATCCGTCAGCTAGCTCAAGATATGATCGAGACCATGGATGCCTATAAAGGGATAGGCCTTGCCGCCAATCAAATAGGCAAGCTCCTCCGCATTTTTGTCATTCGGATAGAAGAGATGAAGGAAGATGGAGAGTTTGTCCCCGGAGAGGCAAAGGTCTATATCAATCCTCGTCTTTCCCATCCTGCAAAAGAAACCAATAGCTTTTTAGAGGGCTGCCTCTCTTTTCCCGGGATCCATATCGAAGTAAATAGGCCTAATCGGATCCTTGTCGAGGCGATGAATTTGGAAGGAAGGGTATTTTCCGAGGAGCTCGATGGGTTTAACGCCCGAGTGGTCATGCATGAAAATGACCATATCAATGGTACTTTGTATATCGATAGATGCTCTAAGGAAGAGAGAAAGAGGATCGAACCGAAACTTCGAGAGCTAAAGAAAAGGGTTGTTATAGATTAGGGGACTGTTTCAAATTCCCGTTTGGTTGAAATTTTACCCAAATGGGAATTTTCAATAGTCCCGATATGGCGCTTTCAAAACAATTAAACCGGCTTTGCAAGTCCCAATTTTATTTTATTAATTTAATTTCCCAGTTGAATCTACTTTCTCCTCCTGATTCCTCTTTATATACCCGTTCATAAGTCATTCGCAGTTGCCAATTACTTGAAATCCAGGTGAAAAGATCAATGAAATATTCGTTATAGGGAGGTTCGATATAACGGTAAAATCCGTGGTGAGAGCGGAAGTTAAGCGACCAAAAAGGATGGAGGCGCCAGTAGAGATGGGTGATGATGGTAATCCTCCTGTCGGAAACGGGCGAATCTCTCATCGACTCTTGCGTCCGGGTAAGATCGAGGAAGAAATTTTCTTTATCGGCTTTTCTCCAATACCACTGAGAGCGATAGCGAAACTCCAAGCTCAATGCCACATCGGCATTAATGGTCCATTCAAACCTAAATTTGGAAAAGTTGAGCATTTGATAGAGAAAAGTCCAAGACGATTCCGAGATGAAAGAGATAGATGGGAGGTTCCAAGAAAAGACGAGGTAGCCCCAAGGGATCGGTTTAGGCAAGATTGGGGCGCCAAAGAAAAGATCGGCGTAAAGATCGGCAACGAAGGTGGGATCGGCTTTTTCTTTTCGTTTCGAATAGATGAAGTTTTTAATTCCGAAGCGGAGCAGATTTTGCCGATTGTAACCATCTTGTATACTGAAGATATAGTGGCTATCGATCGAAGTAGTGGGGTTAGTATAGCCGATAAAATTGGCATAGGCTTCGATGACATGTTTATGCTTAGCAAATATCCGGTTCCATGCACATTTGGTATTTAACCCATATTGGATAAGGCCGAAACCGATAGGTTTATGATCGGGATTATTGCCGTAATAGATGCCGATAACGCCTATGGATGGCTGCAAAAGGAGGGACCCCATATGTACGGGGCGATAGAGCTCATTATGAGTTTCTAACCTAGCTGCATGAGGACTCGGGATCGTGACGAAGGGGAGTCTATCGGAGTACCGGAAGTTGAGATAGGAGACTTTGGCCCAATTTTCCGAGACGATGCCGGTAGGCCCTAGGGCGATGGGGCGCATATTGGCAAAAATGGTGGGGAGCTCCTCTCGTATCGATTGAAAAGGGTTGATCCTCTTTCTCGCATAGAAATAACCGGTAAAATCCTCTTGTTTATGCTGGGCATAAAACTCGGTTCTTTGAGCAGCATTTAAAGAAAAGTCGGGGTCTTTAAAATCTCCCGGCATCATCACATCGCTATACTTGTCCCAGGTAAGGGTCGTGTGGGTATTTCCCGACTCACTATGATTGTGAAATATCCCAACTAATCGATATCTCCTGGTTTTGAAGATGTTATTAGGAATAATGTCGGTTGCTACGTAATTGCGGGTGACAAATTCAGTCCTCCCATTTTCGGGGTAGAATTCGGTTTCTAGGGTGGCTCCAAGTCCCCTAGTTATCCGGTACTGTCCTCGTACGTAGAGGGCAAAAGTTTTCCACGAGAAGAGCTGGTAGCGGACCATCGCCCTTGGCCCTGCCGTTGCATCCCAAGTGAAGTTGTAGCTTAAAAAAGGATCTTCAAATTTTTTTAAATTCCATTTAAAGGAGGGGAGCCAGATGGGAAAACTAAAAAGGCGAAAGCGGACTTTTTGGGCTTGCAGAAGGTTGTTATTTTTTAAAATACGTAAATGGCCGGCGTGGATATCCCAGGTGCTGTCGACATTTTCGCAGGTAGTTAAAAAAGCCTCGTCTAGTTTGTAGTTTCCGTTGGCAAAGAGATAGATTTTTTCTCCTCCTACGTAAAAAGGGGGAGCATGGGTCCTTCCCTTGTGGAGGATCCCTGTTTTATTGTCTAAATCAAACTCTAGCTTTTCTCCTACGTAGGCCTTTCCTTTAAACTGTAAGAGGAGGTCTCCTGAGGCAAAAATTTGTTGCCGGTCCTTTCTCTTGATATATTCGATAGATCTCGCCTGTATCCGGAGGTCATCTCCTTGTATGACACCCCCGGAATCGGTATATAAGATCCCTTCGGAGTATTTGGGGTTGTGTAGGTCGACGGTAATTTGTGTTGGAGCAGTTTCCGGATGGGTTGGGATATGGTTGTGAGTTAATTTAATGGCTTGCTTGAATAAAATTTCCGGTATGGCAAAGTTTTCGGCAAAGGCTGCCGTAGCTATCAAAACAAGAAAAAAGGACCGCATAAAAAATAGGGTTATTCTGTTGCCTTGATGAGTAAACCGGCTAGTGCATATCTATTTTTTTCATTACCGTTTTTCAGTGCGTCTAAAAGGAGATCGATACTTTTTATATCTTGCCTTTCGGCAATAGCGGCATACGACTCTATGAGCAATCTAGAAGTCTCTTCAGGAGTTAGGGCATAGACACTCCCTTTTGGCCTCTCTTTGGCAGGGAGGAGGGGACGGAGTTTTATGAGCTCTTGCCCTTTTTGTAGCATGATCCATTTCACCAAGGTTTCTTCATAAGGACCTTCTATTTTTAAACGAAAGAGTGACAAATTGCAATAATCACGGATCAGGGGGGCTCCCATTTTTTGAGTTTGCTCTTTCAAAAGGTCAATTGTTTTTGCCGTTTTTAGTGTCTCTAATAGCTGTATCAGGTGGGGGACGAGATCATTTTGTTTGGCGTCAAAAATTATGGTAGCTACTTGTAAAAAAGATTCTTCTTCAAGACCTAACATCTCGGTTAAAAAAGCCTCTCTCATACTTAACGAAAGATTGGGATCGATAAAAGGATTTTCTTCTTTAATTCCTGTGCCGGAAACTACTTTGATTGCCATATGGGTTTTTCCAAGTGAGAAACGGGGTTGGAAAGAGAGGTCTCGGATATCAGGTATCAAGATCTCTTTAAGGACGGGAAGGCATCTTTTATCTTTTCTTTGGAGCAAGCCTAATGCGGCATTGACCCTTACCTGTATGTTGCTGTCATGTATTAAAGAGGCTAAAACACCTTCTGAATCCCGGATAGAGCCTAAAGCAAAAATGGCAAAGAGATCTTTCTTTAGCGCCATCCCTTCTATCTCTTTTTGGGCAGAGGGATCGCCTAGAAGATACAAAGACTTTAAAGCAGCTAAGCGTGTGGCGTCGGCAGGATCCTGGCTTAATTTTTTTAAGGCGGGGATGGAGAAAGAGTCTTTTAACACTCCGAGTGCATAGGCGCAAGCTTCTACCTCTCCATAGCTTTTATGGCTGAGCCGTTTTCTAAGGAGGGGGAGGAAATCGTCCCTTCCTGTCTGGATGAGGCTGTGGATAGCTTCGATACGGACTTGAGGGGAAGGATCGTTTAAAAGCCGTTGCAAGACCCCCATCGCTTCTTTTGTCCCTAAAATGGCAAATAGTTGGGGAAAGAAAGGGATAAAATAGGGAGGGAGCCTAGACATGAGGGCTTCGATATGCCCCACTGCGTGAGGGTGTTTTTTTATAGCCATATGGAAGGAGGCCTCCATACGAGTAGATAAAAAATCCGAACTCATAGCGCTCAGCAAAAGATCATCGGAGTAGTCGTCTCCAATTTGGACGATGAAAAGGAGCGATGCCAGCTGGATTTGCGGATCGTTGCTAGCGAGCCCTTCTTGAAGGATTTCTAAAGAAGAGGAACTTTTGGCTAGGCCTGCTCCATAGATGGCAAGGAGTTTGGATTCCGGATCTTTTTTGATCCCTTGTTTCATCAAGGATATTGCCATTTGATGAAGGATAGCAAAATCCGGCCCTTCCTTTTTGCAAATCTCTTGGTAGCGTTCGATAGCAGCACCTGTTTTTCCGGTATGCATAAGGTAAAGAGCATGCTGCTTTTCCGAAAGGGTATAGTCTTGCGAGAGAAGGAGAAAGAGGAGGAGAGGGGCAAACATACTTTCCGTTATAGGGACTTATAGAAAAAAAAACCACGAGTTTTGCTCGTGGTTTTTTTTATAGAAGAGTAAAGCGGGTATTGTTTAAGAATTAACTTCTTCAGATCGTATCCTTCCAAATAGGCCTAAAGTAAGTAGACACAATGCTTTTTCACCAAGAGTAGATTTTCGATAAACTACTGTTTGTGTAGATAGCTTTTCTGATCGTGGTGCTCCAAAAATTTTATCTCTAATCCAAATTACTCCCTGCAAGAATAGATCTGCTACTCTACGCAAATAGTAAGTTGCTGTTCTGCATACCCTTGTATCAGCTGCATAACTTATCAAACAAGATCGAGCTGCACCACTCCCCCCGGGTGTGGTTGCCGGTTGTGATTTTGCCGCCGGCCCTATTTCTACCGGTAATGTTGCCGGTGTTGACGTTCCCGGTACTGGTACTGTTCCTTTTCCCATAATAACCTCCTAATGATTTTTGTTTCTTTTAAAACCTATAGCATAATTATAAAGAGGATATTAAGAAAAGGTAAAAAGGGGAATAATATTTATATCTGTTTAATGATCAAAAACTTATGATTAAAAAAATTTTTATTTCTTTTGTTTTAACTTGTGCGTGTGGTTGCCTTGATGGTAATCGATCCAGATGGGAGAGCTCCATGCGATGTGGCCATTTTCTTGTATTACACGAAGGTAATAGTAGACGAAAGGGAGGGGAGAAAATTTTCCTTGTAGAAGGATCTGGTGGAGAGGGGTGGTATCATCATAGGTGAAATCGGTATGGTAATCTTTAGGTTGTAACTTTTGAAGGATCTCTCCATTTCGGATGATGGCAATCTCTTGAATGGCGGCGTTGCCGAGAGCATAGCCTGAGATGTGGCGGTTAAAGTCAAGTCCCGGTTTGGTCTTATTATTTAGCTCGGAGCCCATAGAAGAGCCTGCAATGGAAAAACCGACAATGATCCTTGCGCCGGTTGTCGCATAGCATAAGCGGTGGTGCAGCGCTTCTATTAAGGAAGCTTTTGTCTGCTCTTTAGCGAGGATAGCCGTGAGGCCCGGGGAGTACTGTTCTTGATCACTATCATAGAGCCCGTCATAGATCCCCCGATCGTCTAAACCTCCTGCAATGAAGCCGAAACGACACCCCATTTTTAGAGCCCTTTGTATGGAACCGGCAGGGTTTTCTTCCACACTCCCTTTCCCTGTCCCTTTGATGGGACGGGGGTTTCCTTCGCCGCTAGTGCATTCGGAAGAGCCCCAGGCATTATAGATTTCCACCACCTTTTCAAATTCAGGTTGAAACTCATCAAAGGTATAGGTAGAGTTGCCTCCCATAGTAAAGGTAGGGATCGAGAGGAGCTCTTTAGGAGATAGACTTTTATAGATTTTTTTTAATGCGCTTGTTTTTGTATCCTTTTTTCTAAAGATATTTTTGTTCTCTTTGGTGTAGAGAAATTGCCTTACCCCTTCGCTAGAAGGCTCTCCCTCCCATTGAGAGCCGAGGAAGGTGATGAATCTATCGTCTTCATTGAACTCGGCAATATGTGAAGTTAAAGCTTTCCAATTATCGGTAGGAGTCTCTTCTTCTGAATCGAAAGAGGAGGTAGCATAAAAGTTGAGGGCTTGATCATCTCGGAAGTGACGGAGGGAGGAGTCGATATTGTATAGGGAGTCATAACGCTCCGATTCTCCATGGAAGAATCCCCAGAATAGGGTCACATTGGACTCAGAGAGGCATTTGATAGGATCTGAAAAGAATATTTCGTTATTTTTTAAATTGTGAAGTTTGATCTTGTAAACACCCGGTTCGTTGAAATAGAGATTGGGCAATGTGATAAAGCCCGTTTCAGGGACGAAGATCTTCCAGTTGAGATTTTCTCTAAGGTGTTCGTAAGAGAGCTCGATTAAAGTCCCTAAAGGAGCATTGTTGGTAAGATTACCGAAGCTATCTTCAAAACGGACGATGACATCAAATCTTTTATTTCGGGCAACTAGAGATGGGGTGATTGCCCGAATGGCATTGAGAGGGCCGCCTTTGATATCCATTTGAAACAGTTCGCCCTCTTTGTAGTCCCCCTTTCCTTTAGGGTCGATGTAAAGGTAAAAGGGCCTTTTTCTTTGAATAGTTTTTTGGCAGGTATTTCCTTTTTCTTGAAGGGATAAAGTAGTGCCGATATGGATGATAAAGGTCTCGCCGATTTTTAGCTCTGACGGGAGTAAAAACTCGAAAAAGGTCTGGGCGGTCTGTTTGTTGGTAGAAGGGACGGCAGAAATTTTCTGATTTTTTGTTTCTGCCCAGATAATATTTGCTTTTTCTTTGAGATCGGTTTGCGGGATATCCCAATCGATAGCTCTCCCTTGAGTTAAGAGATCAAATTTTATTTTTGTCCCTTTGGGGAGGGGGGTAGCAGTGGTATAGATAAACTTCCAGGTCCCTTTTTGTCCGGCTATGGCATTGGAAGGTTCGCTATAACAAATAGATCGTCTCATAGAAGCAAGTGTATCCTTTTTTTTATTATATGGAAATCTCTTCTTCCCTTCTTCTTGGGGTAATTCGAATTTTTTCTATCGCCCGGTCTGAGGAGGTGAGAATTTCTAGATCAAAATCATCATGATGGATGGTCCATCCTTGCAACGGGATCTTCCCCGCTCTATGAAAAATATAACCTCCGATCGTCTCGTATTCGGGATGTTCGGGGATATGGATCCCCAACTTGTTTTCAATATCGATAATACTCATCTTAGCATCTACGACCCAACTCCCGGAAGGAAGCTTCCAAAAAAGCTCGTCCTTTTCCAAATCATATTCGTCTTCGATCTCACCTACAAGCTCTTCTAAAATATCTTCTATAGTAACGATCCCTTCCGTGCCGCCATATTCATCGACTACGATAGCAAGGTGAAGCTTTTGACTTCTAAATTCTGCTAAAAGCTGAGAAATTTTTTTATTTTCAGGGGCATAAATAACCGGTTTCGCCAAAACCTCAGCTGAGGTAGAAAGAGTCTCTTTTTCAAGCAGGTACTGCAAGAGATCTTTATAGAGGAGGACCCCTTCTATCTTATCTACCGTTTCCTTGTACAGCGGGATACGGCTATACCTCTCTTTCATAAAAAGGGAAGCTGCTTCAGATAGGGGAGTATTTATAGGGAGGCTGACCATGTCAATCCTCGGGATCATGATTTCTTTGACCACCCGCTTTTGAAAGGAGATGACCGAAGTAATCAATTTGTGTTCATAGGGGTCGAGATACTGACCAATCTCCGACTCGTTCAACATCTCTTTGATCCGGTCTTTACCCTGTAAAGAGGGTTCTTTCTCTTTTTTGTAGTTACTATGGAGATAACTCAGCTTGATTAAAGGAGCGGTAATCGGAAAAAAGAGGGTGAGAAAAAAGGAGGTAAATGGGGTAGATAGGGAAAGTAGGGCATAGGGAAAGGCATTAGCAAAAGAGCGAAAGACGATATCGATTACGATCGATACCAACACTAACAAAAGAGCTATAAAAAAAAGACTGAAGATATGTTCGGAAAGCTTTCCTGAAGATAGAGTAAAAAGGGTGTAAAAAAAAGCAAAAGTTGCATAGAGCACAAGTAGAATTTGTTTCGTAAAGCTCAAAATCAGACTCAAATTTTCCCATTGGTTCTTAGGAAAAAAACGGATAAAAAGGGAGTGAAAAAAAAACGATTTCTCCCTTTTTTTTAGATAATCTTTAGCCTGAAACCTTCCCAAAATAAGAGAGGAGGAATAAAAACTGGTCAAAATCCCCACACCAAAAAGGCAAAGGATAGGAAAGATAGGAGAGCTAAGCCAAGAGAAGGGAGTGCTCATATAGGTACTTCATACATTTTTCTTCCATTCTTCGCATTTTTCTTCGTTGAGAGGCCTGTATATCGTCATATCCTATCAGATGTAATATCCCATGCACTAAATATAAGGTAACCTCTTTTTTTACGTTACCGCCATATTTTTTGCAGTAGAGGATGGCAGCTTTAGGGCAGATAAAAATCTCTCCCAAAAAAGGAGGGGAGTAAGGGAAGGTAATGCAGTCGGTTATTAAGGGATCGTTAAAAAAATTTTTATGGATTTTTTTGATAGTTGCCGGAGCGACAAAATGGAGGATCATTTCATAGTTGGGAATTTTTAGAAACGCAAGTAGGGCTTTTGCCAGTTTTGTAACGGCGGGTAGAGATAAGGCTATAGCCTTCTGTTTGTTATAGACGGTAATACGTTTATAGACCACTGGGAGTTTTAGGTAGGCCGGTTACCTTCTTATTGACCCCATCTACCCACTTCCCTAGCTGTCTTAAGATTTGTACTCTTTCAAAACGTTTAAGGACATTTCTTTTTTTAGCACCTTTTATAGATTTTCCATAACTGGGATGTCGTGACATATATACCAAACCTTTATTGAATACGGGATATGAATGTTGCGGGAGAGGTGACCGCATTAAAATGTTCTTTATAGCATAGTTTTAACGTGTCTTTTTTTTCCCCTGTTTTGACAGAGGGTTTTTGTCTTTTTCTAGGGCTAACTGCTCTTTTTCTCGCTTGTTTGCTCAGCCTTGTCATGGATGGTGTCCTTATGCAATAGGGCAATTATAGGGAATAAAAGGGAAATGATCAAGCGGATTCGATAGGATACTTGGCCTCTTTATAGGCTTGGAATCTTTTTTTAGAAAGGAGCTGTTTCGGCAGCGAAGTAAGGTCTTCAAATTCATAGATAATTTTAGGGGGCTTCGGAAGAAAGAGTGGGGTAGGGGAGAGGTTAAAGATATATTTTGCCCCATTTAGGTTTTTTTTCTCTTGGGTCAGGACGATTAGCTCTTCACAAGGCTTATCAGTGATAATATGGGGCAAAAAGCTGTCTTGGGGGGTTTCCCACAGGAGGTTATCGAGATAGGAGGTGGCTTTTAAGTCGGATGTGATGAGAAGGAGATGTTCTTTATGAGAAAAGTGATAATGGACGATAGATACAAGTTTCGTTAGTTTCTGCTTAAGATCTTTTACGAGTAAGAAGATAACTTTATGATTCATGAGATTCCGGGATAATCACGCCACAAGAGATGAGGAATTTTAAAGCTTCTTCATTGGTCATATCTATCTTGTGAATATCTTTGTTGGGGATGAAGACAAGATAGCCTGAGATGGGGTGGGGGGCGGTGAGTATGACGACAGGTGTGTAGGAGGAGGTAAGCTTTTTGCCACAGGCATAAGGGATCTCTCCTGTCTCAAAACCGATAGAATAGCTATTTTTATGAGGGAACGGGACGAGGGAGGCCCGTTTGAAAGCGGCCCTTTTTTCGGTGGTGAAAAGGGCGCTTGCAATATCTTTAAAGAGTTGGTAGATCCCCTTAATAAAGGGGATATTGGAGAGGATTTTATCGCCTAGATTAATGAGAGAGCGGAAGAAAAACCATCTAGCTACCATTCCAAGGAAGAGGATGAAGAGGCAAAGGATAAAGAAGATACCTACCCTTGCAATGGCAGAGGTTTGAGTAGGGGATAGGTTGAGGTGAAGACCTTTCAAAAACTCCCTGACAACGCTGAGAAATGGTTCGGTAAAAAAATCCAGTAAAAATACGACGAGGAAAAAAGTAATGGCTACAGGAATTAAGATGACCAGCCCTGCCATGAAATATTTTTTCATGAGCCCTCCTTCTTTTTTGGGACGACAACTCCGCAGGAGATGATATATTTAGCCGCTTCATCGACTTTCATATCGAGAAAGACTACATCTTTAATAGGAAAAATCATAAGAATTCCCGTAGTCGGATTTGGGGTGGTTGGAATAAAGACGGTGATGAGTTCTTCTTTTAGGGTGTCTTGACAAGTTTTTGGAGATTCCCTTGCCACCAGTCCGAGGGAGTAGGCTTCTTTATAGGGGAAAGGGACCATCACCACCTTTTTAAAAGCCCCTTTTTTAGAAGAAAAGATCGTGCTGATGATATCTTGCGTTGTCTTATAGACCTTATTGACCACAGGAATTTTTGCCAAAACCAGGTTAGAAAGATGGATCAAAGATCTAAAGATGAACCACTTGCCAAAAAAGCCACAGAGGATAGTAAAGAAAAAAAGGGCGATAAGTATAGCGACCTGGCTTCCATAGCGGATTACTTGTTCATGAGATAAAAAAAGAAAATCGACGTTAGGGATCGTAGTATGGGATAAAATTTTTGCGACGAGTCCCATAAAGGGCTTGGTGAGGAAATTAACGATAAAGATCACGATAGCGATGGTAATCGCTAAGGGGAGGAAGATGGCAAGACCGGTAAGAAAATATTTCTTCATCAAATCGGAGTATGAACCGATTCTAGAAAAATTCTCAATGATAATAATTGCCGGCTCCCGGATATTTTGCTGAATAGTGAGCCAAAAACTCATCGTATGCCTTGAAAGCCTTTTCCTTCGTGGGAGACATATACATTTCGTGGATCATTCTCTTGGCATTCGGCTGCACACTCTTGGGCATCTTATCCAGAATATTGGCCGTTTTGTGTACCCAACATCGCTGTTGTCGGCATCGAGGATATTCTTCCTCTAGAGCTGCCCAAAATCCCAAAGCTCCATCTCCTACTGCCAGCGAAGGTTCCATAATCAGCCCTTTTGACTTCAAGTTCTGCAAAAAGTCCTTCCAGGACTGCTTGCTCTCTCTGGACCCATCGTGCAACCCTATGAACTCCTTCCTCCCATCCTCTGTCGCTCCTATGAGCACCAGCATGCAGGGCCTGTCCTCATCCAATCGGATGTTGAAATAGATCCCATCAGCCCAGATGTAAACGTAGCGTGTATTGTCAAATCGCCTCTCTTGCCAAGATTGGTATTCCTGTTCCCAGACCTCTTTCAATCGTGTGATGGTTGTAGAGGAGAGTCCGGAGGCTTTTTCTCCTAGAAGAGCGGTGAGAGCTTCTGGAAAATTGTTCGTCGAAATACCCCGGAGATAAAGCTCCGGGATAGCTGCATCGAGGCTAGGAGCCCGTCTCTTGTATTTTCTTAAGATAGCGCTTGAAAAGAACGCGTTTTCTCTCTTGTCTCTGACTCTTGGCTGTCGGATATTCAGGGAGCCGATACCCGTCAAGATGTCCCTTGAGGGGAGGTGTCCGTTTCTGATGACCAACCGTCGATTCATTTCGTCTCTTAGTTCCTGACAATCTTGGATATATTCAGCGACCTCAGCCTCCATTGCTTCCTGCAGCATTTTTCTCGCCCCCTCTCTCAGAACTTCTTCGAAGGCTGATCGTGGGGAAGTTCCTGATGGATTTTTATCATGTGGAAGGACAAACTTTTTCATGAGCGTACTCCTTTTTGCTTGATTTTTTCCCGGTCGAAAAAATCATTAAGGATACGCTCCTTTTAGCCTCTCAACCACAACTTTCGACTATATCTCTGATAACCAACGGAATATATGGACATTTCAGCGAGTTTCTTTCTTCAAATCATTTTTTGTCGTTTACAGAATTCCCCGGATTTGCACTTTTTAAAAGCGCCTATAACTTAGTAGGATATGTCACTTTCAAAAAAATCAAACCGGCTTTGCAAGGCTTAAATTTTAACGACAAAGCGAAGATCGAACAGTTCCCTTCTCTAAGCTTGCAGGCAGACAGCTGCAATAGCAGCTGTTTCGGCTCTTAGAATATTTGGATGCAATCTTACCCCTTTTCCCTTGTTTTGTAGATAGTGTAGTTCTTGTTCCGTGAAGCCTTTTTCAGGGCCAATAAAT
>DAHXLK010000007.1 GCA_027366035.1 Chlamydiota bacterium | reverse complement strand
TTCTCCATTTCTTTGGCAATATCCTTGGTTTGGTTGCCAAGATCGGTTTTAGCTTTTTGTATAGCGGCCCAGTCTTCTTTAGAGAAGTTATTAGGGTCATTTATAAAGCTTTCAAGCTCTTTAGGGTCGAGGTGTAAACTTTTTAATGTTTTATAAGCCTCTTTTTCTAATGAGTCTCGTAAACGTTCTGCTTTCTTTTTAGACTCATCTCGTACCGTTTCATCGGTAGAAGATAGCCCTTTAACAATCTCTTCAAAAGCCGTAACCGATTCTTTTACAAGAGCTTCCAGCTTATCTGTGTTTAATGCGTTTTCATCTTCAAATAAAGCAGTTATTTTCTCTTCGAACTTATTCATGTAATCCTCTGTTATTATTATTAACTATAATATTCCTTAATACTATCTTAACATATAATGAAAATTATTTCAATAATATGTAATATTTTATATTTCAAAGTGTTTAAGCCTAGGCATTTGTAAAAAAAATAATTTGCAAGCTGCTAATTTTAAATAACATACGACATGTCCTTTGTGGCGTCATTATTGATTTAATCCTGAAAATTTGTTAAAATTATTAATAGAATCTTTTAAGGATTGTTTTATGTCAGCATCTGTATCTAGATCATCATCGTTGAGTAGTTACAGAACTGTTTCTGGGCAAGATGAAGGGCTATGTATCGTTTTAGAGACTCCGAATGGAACGCAATTCTTTGTATCCACAATTCCTGACAATGAAAAAGACAGGTGTCTTGAACTTTATCGAGCGATGTGGGAGACAGTTCTTAACACAGCGGAACCTGCTCGTTATGATTTTAGTCGAAACAAGCTCACCGTAATAAATGGTGCAAATACCACTACATACATTCTGCATAATGATATACAGGCAGTACGAGAGTTTAATGAATATTTGGAATCTATATTACCCCATATATTAAAAAAGGTTTTTTCTCCGGAAAAAAAGGAAGAGAACCCCTTCAATCTTTATCCGAACTATAAGTATACAACGGGGAAAAAAGGGGCGGTTTCAGGAGGCGCCAATGTTTCCTTATCGCAAAAAGATCCCCGGTACCCGGACTTTATAAGTATTCCTCCTTCTTTATTACCTGATCCCCAAAAGCAGTCTATGATATTGCTCCATAATGCGGTTATTAGCAAAGTAACTACAGATAATGCCGCTGATCCGACACAGCTAAACGAAAAACTCGACACCGTCAATAACATCGATTTTTTTGCTATTGGCTGGGCTATCACCCACGATATTAAATTGCAAAAGCCCGATCCCGCTAACCCACAGAGCATGATAGACAAAACCGATGAAGAAATGATAAACGAAGCGGTAGCAAACTGTAATAACCTAAAAAACTATCTTATGAATCAAATGAAGGGGTCCTCCGATCAAGAGGCACGTAACGCTATTTCTCGCTATGCGATAGCTGTGACCGGTATGACCATTGGAAGTCCTGAAAATAGGGATGTTTTTGAGGGATTTGCCAAAAGATATTCTGAGCTGCTGGATGGAAAAAATTCCTGGAAGGATCCCAGGGAAGAGATCTACGTCCGCTATGCACGAGGTTTCCCTGTCTTAGCCCTAAATGCTGCTGCAAATCTTCTTACAACTTTTTAAGCCGTCTCTTCCCCTTCTCTCTTGAGAAGGGGGGGGCTATTTTCTATAACCGTTTTTTCTTCGATAAGGATAGATTTAATAGTAGGATCTGAGGGAACGTCGAACATCAGATCTCGCAAGAGATTTTCTACGATCATTCTAAGGGCCCTAGCTCCGGTTCCTGTAGCTTTGGCTTGTTTTGCTATGGCTTTTAGGGCCTCTTCGGTAAATTCAAGCTTTACCCCCTCTTCCGCAAAGAGGCGCATATATTGTTTTATCAGGGCGTTTTTAGGTTTTATAAGAATTTTGACAAGATCTTCTGTGGTTAGCTCATTACAATTTGCAATGCTATTAAATCTGCCGACAAATTCGGGGATCATCCCAAACTCTATCAGATCTTCCGGTTCTACCTTGGAGAGGAGGTAGTTGATCTCTTGCGTATCTTCATCTTTCTTTGTGTTTTTAGCAGCTTCAAAGCCGATGGTACTTTTCCCAAGGCGTTTTGCGATGATTTTATCTAAATGGACAAAGGCGCCGCCTACGATAAAGAGGATATTTTCCGTATTTACCTTAATATATTCTTGGTTGGGATGTTTACGCCCCCCCTTCGGGGGGACATTGGCGACGGTCCCTTCGACAATTTTAAGTAAGGCTTGTTGCACCCCTTCCCCGGATACATCTCGGGTGATGGAAACATTTCCTGTTGTTTTTCGAATCTTGTCGATCTCATCGACATAGATAATGCCCATTTCAGTTTTAGCTACGTCATAATCTGCCGATTGCAAAAGGCGAAGGAGGATATTTTCGACATCTTCTCCGACATATCCAGCTTCAGTAAGAGTGGTTGCGTCAGAGATAGCAAAGGGGACATCTAGAAGGGTAGCTAGGGTCCTTGCGATCAGGGTCTTTCCCGATCCTGTAGGACCGATCAAAAGGACATTGGATTTGGAATACTCTACTTCGGAGTCCTTAGAAGGGGAGCGGATCCTTTTGTAGTGGTTATAGACGGCTACTGCTATGGTTTTTTTAGCCCCCTCTTGCCCGATGATATACTCATCGAGTTTAGTTTTTATCTCTTTGGGTTTTAATACCTTTAACTCATGAGTCGTCGGCTTTTTTTGAATGATATCCATGCAGAGCTGAACGCATTTATCGCAGATATAGGCGTGTGGTCCTGATATGAGTTTTTCGACCGAGTCTTCGGCCCTTCCGCAAAAGGAGCAGAGGGCCAGTTCTTCTTTATTTTTTGTCATTGTCTTGCAGTTTGAAGAAGTTCATCCGGTTTAGCCATCGCATCGGCATGGTATGGTTTTGCAATATGGTCGATAATACCATATTCTAAAGCCGATTCGGCATTCATATAAAAATCCCTTTCTGAGTCTTCCAAGATTTTTTCTATTGGTTTGGAAGTGTAGGAAGACATGAGCTTTGCGGTTAGTTTTTTAAGCTCTAAAATTTCTTTAGCTTGTAGGGCGATATCTTCTGAAGATCCTCCGACGCCGCCGTAAGGTTGATGGAGCATGATACGGCTATGGGGAAGGGCAAATCGTTTTCCTTTAGTGCCGGCAGCGAGCAGTAGCGCTGCCATCGAGACGGCTTGACCTATGCAGTAGGTATTAATATCGCAGCCTAAAAATTGCATCGTATCTAAGATAGCAAGTCCTGCCGTTATCATTCCTCCCGGCGAGTTGATATAGAGGTTAATGTCTTTTTTGTGGTCTTCCATTTTTAAGAAAAGGAGCTGGGCAACCACAGTATTGGCTACTTGATCATAGATTTCGGTACCAATGAAGATAATACGATCTTTTAAAAGGCGGGAGTAGATATCCATCGATCTTTCTCCACGACCGGTATCTTCAATAACATAAGGGGTAAGTGACATAAGAGCTCTCTTTTTTAAGTAAATTACTTTGTTATATTGTGTATCCGCTAGTTGGTCAAGCAATTTTTCAAGATATATTCTTGCGCTTTTGACAAAATAACTTTGGAAAGGGCTAGAGCCATGACCTCTTGAGGGATTTTGTTAGGATCTATTTTAACCGGTCCAAAGGTTTTTAAGGTATTTAACGCCTCTTTCTCTACCTCTTCCTGAGTGATGGGGATTTGATTATCTCGAATAATTTGCCTGGAGGCATAGAAGATACGTAAAGCTCCTTCGGATTGCTTTGAAATAGCCTCTTCTACCTGCATCTTTTCCACGGCGCGCTCTAGGTCGGTCATCTGTTTTAGTTTGTGTTGGTAACGGGGATCTGCTTGTAGTTGTGTTTTTCTATGTTCTATCTCTTGCCGCATAAGGGAGACGGGTAGATAGAAAGGGTGTTGGAGGAGAAATTGGGAGACCTGCTCTCTTTGTTTTCCTTGAAAGGCTTCTTCGGCTTTATTTTCCAGCATCTCTTTTACAAATTTACGGACGTCGTCCATAGTTTTGCCGCCGACTTTTTTGGCAAAATCATCATCAAAAGGAGGGAGTTCGGCCGTCTCAATTTTTTTGAGGGTCAATAGGACCCTTTTGGGAAGAAATGCTTTTTTTTGCTCTTCACTCATATCGGGGTCGGCTTCACTGATCCCTTCGCATATATCTCCCGGTTTTTTCCCGAGAACGAGCTTTTTCATCCAAGTTGCCATATGGCTATCGGAGACTTCAAAGCGGGTATCGGAAAAGATCTTTTTAGGAGGATCTTCATTGGTTTCTAGATCGATGAGGATATAATCTCCCTCTTGAACGGGACGATCGGCTATTAAGGTCCATTTGGCAAAAAACATTTGCATCTGTTTTAGCGCTTCTCCCATCTCTTTTTCCCCAATTACCTGTTTCTGTACCGGCTGTAATACAAATTTTTTAGGATCGATTGTAGGAGGGAGGGGTTCGGTTTCATAAGAGAAGGTAAAGGAGGCCTCTTCTTCAGAAATCTTATTTAGTTTGAAGTTGATGGAGGAGCGGTCGTTTAAAATTGGGATAGCAGCTAACTTAAAAGCCGAAGCAAACGCGTAATCGGCTAAAAGTTTTTTTCCTTTATCGGCAATGGAGGTAGAGAATTGTCTTTGAATGAGGTCTATGGGAGCTTTCCCTTTGCGAAAACCGGGAAGTATAACTTCTTTGCCAACCTCTTTTAAGGCATCAGCATGTGCTTTTTCGATCAACCTCTTACTTGCAGTTACTTCCAATGTCACTATACAGGCAGGCATCCTTTTAACAAGGAGGGTTACCTCTTCATTTTTTTTTTCTTCTAGAGACTCTTCTTGGGGTTTTGTCAAAAAATTCTCCTAAATTAGGATGATTAGAGTGAAGAGGTGGCCCCTCCCGGCCTTTTTTAAGGAAAATAAGCCGTTATATAGCATCGCCATAAGTGTTTACAAAAAAAAATAATAAAGTATAGTTCTTTCATAGATTTTTACAGAGGATAGAATTTATGTCTTTAGATATTTTGAGAGGGGATGTTGGAAATTCAACACTGTATTCAGCAGTTTGCGTAACGGCTAAAGGGTCCGGCAATTTAACAGTGGATGTAGATGGCTCCATTACTATTTCTTCTAAAACTTTGCCCTATGTGATCGGTGAGTTAGCTAGAAGATGTTTTGAAAAGCTTGGCTCCTATTTTGCCTTAGTTCTGAAACCAAAGGATGCAGGTCCGGGATGGACTACCTGTGAGGAGACTCCTGATAAAGGACAGTTTAGAAGTGCCTCTGCCATGCCCTCTCCCGGAGGGAAAGTTTGGCTTGTCTCTTGCTGGTATCCATCCGGTTACATCTATGGAGGCTATGCGAGTAACTTTTCTGACGCCTGGACCGGAACGATGCCTAAGGAGTGTAATAAAAGCGCGGAGGCTTGCTCCTTTTATTTGCCGTAAAGGTATTGTTTCGATCTCCCATTTGGTTAAAATTTTACCCTTGCTTCTTCGGATTTGATCTTTTTAAAAGTGCCTATACCTTAGTAGGGTATGGCTCTTTCAAAAAAATCAAACCGGCTAAAACAAGGCTCAAATTTTAACCAAATGGGAGATCGAAACAATCCCATAATCTAATGCAAATGCCCCGTTTTTTTGAATAGAGAAAGAGCTATTTCCCTATTGCAAGCAAGGGATAAAAAATAATTTTATTATGCTTTTACGACGGATTTTAGAGAGAATTGTCATAAAAAATGTCGTAAAAAAGTTACTCAATATCGCTTTTTATGACATAATAAAGAAAAAAGTGTCGTAAAATCATGCCATTTGAACCTAAATTCACTATTTCCATTCCCATAGCATCTGCGCTTACTGCTATCGAGCGCACCCGAGGTTTTTTGGAAGCGGCAACTCTTTCAAAAGACTGGACATCCAAAATGCAAGCCCGCGCTTTAATTTTGGAAGCCCACCATACAACGCACATAGAAGGCGCTCACTTGAGCCTCGACCAATCTGAAAGACTCATTTCAGGCGAAAAAATGCAAGGCGTGGATTCCGAAGATGTCAAAGAATTACTGAACTATAAAAAAGCTTTTGATTTTGTTGCTGATTATATCTTTTCCCAAGGAACGATCACTGAAGGTTTGATTAGGGAAATTCATAGACGCTTAGTGGAAGATGTCCGAGGGAATGCAGCCCAGCCGGGACAATACAGGACCATCCAAAATTATGTTGCTAACTCGAAAACCAAGGAGATCCTCTACACTCCGCCGGCGCCTTATGATGTCCCTGTTTTGATGGTTGAGCTGACAGATTGGTTGCAAAATGAACGAACTATTCCCTCTGTACTTGCTGCCGGAATAGCGCAATTTCAGCTTGTCCACATCCACCCGTTTGTAGATGGAAACGGTAGGACGTCCCGGCTTCTTTCTACTTTATGCCTCTATCGCTCAGGATATGATTTCAAAAAGCTTTTCACCATCAGCGAATACTATGACAGAAATAGGGAGGACTATTACCGGGCTCTCCAATCAGTTAGAAACAACAACATGGATATGACCGGCTGGCTTGAATATTTTTGCAAAGCATTAGAAACCCAAATGCATGAAATCCAGTTCAAAGGATCGCAAGCTATGAAACTGGATGTCCTAGTCCTTGAGCATAAGCTTTCCGAGAGGCAGAAGCAGGCATTGGAGAACCTGATGGCAAATGAGAAAGATTTTAATATTCAGGAATATGAGTCGCTTTGCCCTGGCATAAACAGACGCACTTTGCAAAGGGATCTTGCCGATCTCATAGAAAAAGGGATTGTCACGCAAGAAGGAATTAAAAAAGCAGCCCGCTATAGGCTGAACCGTTTTGGTTGATTTTTTGCGACATTTTACGACATCCTTATTACGACACAAAAAAGAGAAAGGCGTCGTACAAGGGGCTGTTGAAATCTCCCATTTGATTAAAATTTTACCCTTGCTTCTTCGGATTTGATCTTTTTAAAAGTGCTTATACCTTAGTAGGGTATGGCTCTTTCAAAAAAATCAAACCGGCTTTGCAATCCTCGAATTTTAGTCTCAAAGCGGATTATGCAACGGTCTCTTCTTAAGATTTTTCTCCAAAAAACCGAGGTTTAGCGGGTGATGAGGTTTGAACTCACGACCCTCACGTTGGCAACGTGATGCTCTACCACTGAGCTACACCCGCAAAAGGTTATAGGATATACTATAGGAGAATATTTCTGTGCAAGTTCAGGAACTTCTGAACGGGTAAAATTTTTCTTGCAGCGCTAATGGAAATAGAGTAAAAACGGATTTTAAGGCAGTTCATTAGTAAATTATGCTGAATTTTAGAAAGTTGAAACAAGATTTCTCTTCCAATATCTTGAAAGAAGGAAGGTTGCTTCATGAACAAAATAAGGTGGTCAGCGCTAAAATTTTGAAGGTAGATAGCGAGACGATCCGCCTCCATGCAAAAATTCTTGGCAACTTCGAAAATACTTATGAAAGTGAAATAGAAATCGACCGCTTTCAGTCACAAACCCTGCACTCTAACTGCGACTGCCCTTACCGCTACGATTGTCAACATATCGCTGCTTTGATGTTCTTCTTAGAAGATAAAATGGACGCCCTCATCATCCAATATTCTAAAGAAGCTAAAGACCTCGGAGAAAAAAAAGAGGAGTTGCAAGAAGTCATTAAAGTAGCAGAGACCAAAGAGGCAGCTAAAAAAGATGCGAATATGCAAAAAGAGATCTTAGAAGAATATATTCACGCTGCCGATGTGTTCTCTTTCACCCCATTCTTTTTATCTCCGGAAGAGGGAGAACCCTCTTCTGCAGAGCTTGCTTTCCTATTTAACCCCGCCAATCTAGGAGTCAAAGGAAAGGTAGAGTTTCAGCTGGCACTTCGCCTCCCATCTAGGTCTAAGCCTTTGCAGGTCATAAATATAAAACAGTTTGTCGAGGCGCTTCGCTATGAAGAACCCCTCTACATGGGGGGGAAAAAGTATATCTTCTCCTTGAAATCATTTGCCGAGATGGACCAGAAAATTTTAAAAATTATCATGGATAGTGTCAAGTTTCAAGAAGGAGCTTCTCAAGATAGGGCCAGTAGATCTTCATTTATGGATATGGAGACCTTTGGGTCGCTCCTTGCTTATGTCCACGATGTAGCTAGAGAACAAAAGGTAGCCCCAAGAGGCTTTAGCAATGACCAAGAAGAGATGCCGGTACTTCCTTGCCTTTATTACGGCAATCTTGAGGCCCCCCTTCGCTATTCTCCTATGCCTGCCCATCTTCGATTTGCCTGTGAGTATCTGGAGGCCGAAGCGCCAAAACTTTTTTTAAAGCCAACTATTGTTGCCGACCAGGTGGTCTTACCTCTCAATGATGTCACCCTTTTTGAATGTGCCCAGCCCGGGATGATATACCAAGAGACCTATTTTAGGTTTCCTGCGCATATCAAAAGAAAGCATTTAAAACAGCTCGTTACGATTCGAGATATGACCATACCTGAACCTCTTTTCGGCACCTTTGTAGAAAATGCTTTACCGGAGCTAAAAAGATATGCTGAGGTGGCCGACCAAGAAGTGATTGAAAAATTTGTCACCTTGCCCTTTGCTAAAAAACTCGATGTAAGATGTGAGCTCTCTTATTTGGATGGAGAATTAGAGGCGACGGTCAAATTTTTCTATGATGGCCATGAAATCCCGGCAGGGCTGCAGCAGCTAGAATATAAAGATATCCTCTCCTTTGTTTCGGAAAATGGAGTTTTGGCAAGGAACCTGGTCGAAGAGAGAAAACTTATCGAAGAGCTCTTCCAAGATTTTGTTTGCAACCCGGTGACCGGCTCTTATGTAGCAAAAACAGAAAAAAAGATTGTCGAATTTATGACCGAGACAGTTCCAAGATTGCAAGATAAAATCCATTTTGACTGTCCACAAAATCTTATGGAGCAGTTTATCTATGATCAAACTACCTTTGAGCTCTCTTTAGATTACACCGACAAGGTGGGCTATTACACGTTAGATCTTGTAGTCAACGGAGCTTTAAAAGGGATCAAACTCGACGTATTATGGGAGTGTATCTCTTCTAAGCGATCCTTTATTGAACTTGACGCCGTTAGGCAAAAGACGAAGACAAAAAATATCTCTTCTGAACCAAGGTTTTCCAAGATTTTGGTTTTGGACTTGGAGAAAACAACCAAAATCATACAGCTTTTCGACGAACTGGGCATTCAAAAGCTAGATACCCATAAAGAAGAGCGCCCTTTATGGAGCTTAGTGACGATGGATGATGGCCTTTTCCAAGGGCTTCCTGTACAGTTTTCGATCTCTAAAAAATTATTGCAGATACGAAGACAGATGCTCGGAGAAGAGGCTTTTACTCCAAAACCTATCCCGAAAGAGATTTTCGCAGATCTTAGAGGCTACCAAAAAGAAGGGGTCCATTGGCTACAGAAATTAAGGTTGATGTACCTCAATGGAATCTTGGCAGACGATATGGGCCTCGGAAAAACCTTGCAAGCTATTATCGCTATCACTCAGTATCTCCAAGAGCATTCAAAAGGTGTTTCATTGATCGTCTGTCCTACTTCCCTTCTATATAACTGGAAGGAAGAACTACATAAATTCAACCCTAAACTACAAACGCAAGTGATAGATGGAGTCCCTAATGTTAGAAAAAAGCTGTTAGGGTCATTGAAAGACTTCGATGTGGTTATTACCTCCTATACCCTCTTGCAAAAGGATATCGACCTCTATAGGCAGATAGACTTTGCCTATGCGGTTTTAGATGAAGCGCAACATATCAAAAACAGGGGGACGAGAAATGCGAGGTCGGTGAAGATGATTCAATCGGCCCATCGGCTTATCTTGACCGGTACACCTATCGAAAACTCTTTGGATGAACTTTGGAGCCTCTTTGACTTTCTCATGCCGGGGTTCCTCAGCTCCTATGACCGTTTCATTGAAAAATATATCCGTTCCAGCGGGCAGCAACATCAAGAAAATATGGCATATCTTAAGAAAAAAGTTTCTCCTTTCATCCTTAGAAGGATGAAAGGAGATGTCTTACAGGATCTACCGCCGGTCTCTGAAATTGTCTACCATTGTCAGCTGTCTAAAGTACAAATGGATCTATATCGATCTTATGCCGAATCGGCAAAAAATGAGCTTGCCAAGCTGGTGGAACGAGATGGGTTCGACAAGGTACAAATCCATGTCCTTGCCACTCTTACTAGACTCAAACAAATCTGTTGCCATCCGGCAATTTTGGCAAAAGAGAAAGCAGAAGAAGGGGACTCTTCCAAATACGATATGCTCTTAGAGCTTTTGCAAACGCTGGTCGAAAGTGGCCATAAGACGGTTATCTTTAGCCAGTATACTAAGATGTTACAGATTATGCGGGAAGATTTTGAAGCCAGGGGTATCGGATTTAACTATCTCGATGGCTCTAGCAAAAATAGACTACAGATTGTCAAAGAGTTTAACGAAAACAAAAATGTTCCCGTCTTTTTAGTCTCTTTAAAAGCAGGAGGTACCGGCCTTAATTTGATAGGCGCTGATACGGTTATCCATTATGACATGTGGTGGAATCCAGCTGTGGAAAATCAGGCTACCGACCGTGTTCACAGGTTAGGACAGAAAAATTCTGTCTCTTCCTATAAACTGATCACCTTAAATACTATTGAAGAGAAGATTGTCGAAATGCAGAAAACAAAAAAAGGATTGGTCAAGAAAGTGGTAAGCTGCGATGATGAAGCCATCCAAAAACTAACTTGGGAAGATGTACTAGAGCTTCTTCAAATCTGAGATTTATGGATACGATTACCGCGAAAAAACAGTTTTTAGAATTCTTCCATCGTTTTAAAAAGGGGACTCTGGATCAAGTAGGTAAATTCTCCGGTATCTTTTCCAGCGATATAGGGATCGATCTAGGCACTGCGAATACACTAGTCTACGTCAAAGGTAAAGGGATAGTTTTGGCAGAGCCTTCAGTCGTAGCTGTTGATTCTTTGACCAATGAAGTCTTGGCAGTTGGCCATAAGGCCAAAGCAATGCTTGGAAAAACCCCTCGCAAGATCCATGCAGTTCGTCCGATGAAAGATGGTGTTATCGCCGACTTTGAAATCGCAGAAGGGATGTTAAAGGCCCTTATCAAACGGGTTACTCCGGCTCGTAGCCTCTTTAGACCGAAGATATTGATTGCCGTTCCTTCAGGAATTACCGGTGTCGAAAAGAGGGCTGTAGAAGATTCGGCGCTACATGCAGGGGCACAAGAGGTGGTCCTCATCGAAGAGCCGATGGCTGCAGCTATTGGTGTCGACCTCCCCGTCCACGAGCCCGCTGCCAATATGATTATCGATATCGGAGGCGGTACTACCGAGATCGCCATCATCTCTTTAGGAGGCATTGTAGAGTCGAGATCGCTAAGGGTTGCTGGCGATGAGTTTGACGACTGTATTATAAATTATATGCGTAGGACCTATAATTTGATGATAGGACCTAGGACGGCAGAAGAGATCAAGATTACTATTGGCTCTGCTTATCCCATGGGGAATAACGAGTTGGAAATGGAGGTTAGAGGGCGTGATCAGGTAGCGGGGCTTCCGATCACCAAAAGGATCAATTCGGTAGAGATCCGTGAGTGTTTGGGAGAACCGATCCAGCAGATCATCGAATGTGTCAAACTAACCCTTGAAAAATGTCCTCCTGAGCTGGCGGCCGATCTAGTAGAACGGGGGATGGTGTTAGCAGGTGGTGGCGCTTTGATGAAGGGATTAGATAAAGCTCTGATCAAAGAGACGGGACTTCCCGTTTTTGTTGCACCTAACCCTTTATTGGCTGTATGTCTAGGAACAGGGAAAGCGTTGGACTTTCTCGATAAATTCAAAAAGAAAAAAAATCTTATTATTTAATGAAATGGGACTTTGATTGGTCTAATAATCCTCAAGCGATCTCATTTGTACAAAATACCATATTCCTTTGTAAGCCGAAAAACGTCCATCTCTGTGAGGGAACTAAAGAAGAATATGCTTCTTTGTGTCAATTACTTGTGAACCAGAATAAAGCGATCGCTCTTAAACGGCCTAATAGCTATCTTTTTTTTTCAGATCCCGAGGATGTAGCGAGGGTGGAAGGGTGTACTTACATTTGTTCCAAAGAGGAAAGAGATGCCGGTCCTACGAATCACTGGGTACAACCGAAACTCATGAAAAAGAAGCTAAAAGATCTTTTTTCGGGTTGTATGCAAGGAAGGACGATGTATGTCCTCCCTTATTGCATGGGCCCTTACGGTTCAGATAAGGCAAAAGTGGGGATAGAAATCACCGATTCTCCCTATGTCGTCTTAAGCATGGCGATCATGACGAGGATGGGAAAAAGAGCTTTGCAAGAATTTCGTGGAGGATTTTTTGTTCCCGGAATCCATTCGGTAGGTGTCCCTTTGAAGAAAGGGGAGGCGGATGTCCTATGGCCTTGTAACCCGAAAAATAGGCTTATTGTCCATTTTCCTGAAGAGAGGAGCATCTGGTCTTTTGGCAGCGGCTATGGGGGCAATGCCCTCCTCGGAAAAAAATGTTTTGCTTTGCGAATCGCTTCTGTCTTAGCCCGTGATGAAGGATGGCTTGCCGAACACATGTTGATCCTTGGAATTACGAACCCTCAAGGGAAGAAGAAGTATATTGCCGCTGCCTTTCCAAGTTCTTGTGGGAAAACCAATTTAGCGACGATGACTTCCACCCTTCCCGGCTGGAAAGTGGAGCTGATAGGAGATGATATTGCCTGGATGAAATTCGCAAAAGATGGGAGGTTTTACGCTATTAATCCCGAATATGGGATGTTTGGAGTGATGCCGGGCATTTCAATGCGTGATAATCCGAACATTATGCATACCATTTCTAAAAACACCCTTTTTACTAATGTAGCTCTTACAAAAGATCGGGATGTCTGGTGGGAGGGGCTTACCGAAAAGCCCCCACTGCATCTCACTAGTTGGCTGGGAGAGAGATGGATCCAAGGGTCAAAAACACCTGCCGCCCACCTTAACGCTCGCTTCACTACCCCTATCCGGCAGTGTCCTAACTTAGATCCTGCCTTTGAAAATTTAGACGGGGTTCCTATCTCCGCTATCCTTTTTGGTGGGAGGAGGAGTTCCACCGTCCCTTTAGTCTACCAATCTTTTAATTGGAAGCATGGGGTTTTTTTAGGGGCTAGCGTTTCGTCGGAAAGGACAGCTGCGGCAGAAGGGGCTTTAGGCAAATTGCGTCATGATCCTTTTTCGATGCTCCCTTTCTGTGGATACAATATGGGAGACTATTTTGCCCACTGGCTTAAAATGGGAACTAAAACTTCTGCAGATAAACTACCAAAAATTTTCTATGTCAACTGGTTTCAAAAAGACACAAACGGTAAGTTTCTATGGCCGGGATTTGGAGAAAATATCCGTGTCCTTCAATGGATTTTTGAAAGGTGCGATGGAGAGGGGTCTTTTGAAAAGACCCCTATTGGGTTTCTTCCAAAAACACTCAATATGCAAGGGCTATCTGCAAACAATCTTTCAAAGCTTCTTCATGTGGATATCCCTTTATGGAAAAAAGAAGTCCAGGAGATGGAAGAGTTTTTTGCTGTATTTGAAGGAGACTTGCCACAAGGGCTAGTTGATGAGCTTAGGGAGTTGAAGAAGCGAATATGCGGCTCTTAATACAAAGGGTAAAGGAGGCCAAAGTTCTTGTAGATGGGAAGGAGGTAGGGGCAATTGGCCCCGGTCTTTTGACCTTATTAGGGATACATGCGCAAGATACGGTACATTCTATCGGCTACCTTGCTGAAAAGCTGGTACACTGTAGGATTTTTCCCGATAAGGAGGGAAAAATGAACCTTTCCGTAAAGGATAGTGGGGGAGGGATTCTTATTGTCTCCCAATTTACCCTCTACGCCGACTGTACCGATGGGAGGAGACCCTCTTTTATCCAAGCGGCGAGACCGGAAGTGGCAAAGCCCCTTTACGAGACTTTTCTTGCTGCGGTTAGAAATTTAGCTCCTAAGGTCGAAGTCGGGGTGTTTGGCGCCTATATGCAGATAGAGCTTATCAATGACGGTCCCGTAACTTTACTTATCGAAAAATAGAGATTTTTTTTTCATCTGACCCCACAATTGAAATCTTTAGCTTTGTCATTAAAAATTGAGCCTTGCAAAGCCGGTTTGATTTTTTTGAAAGTGACATATCCTACTAAGGTATAGGCGCTTTTAAAAAGATCAAATCCGGGGAAGCAAGGGTAAAATTTTAACCAAATGAGAGACTGTAACAATTTTATCGCGGGAATTACCGGAAAAATATATGCTTTTTCCTACACATTTATTCACTCGTTATTGATACTATATTAGTGCAAAATCTATTGTTCTAGCTCTTATTAGAACAATTTTTAACAGTAGAGTGAGACCAATAATAACCATTAGGAGATTTATGGCAACAGTGACAGTAAAACCACCAGTAGTAAAGACACCTATCTCAGGACATGTAAATTACACGCCGGCTCAACAGGTCATGTTTGCAGCCATGATTGACGCGGTTCGTAAAGTGTATGAAAAAAATGGTTTTAATGCTTTTCCTCTCCGACCTGTCGAAACGATGGAAGATATAATGCGAAAAGGGGGGGCTACTGCGAAGCAAACCTATGGGATTGTTAGGAATAATCCTATGCCCGGAGATGATGGGATATCTCGGTTAGCCCTTCCTTTTGACCATACTGTCCCTTTTGCCATTTGGTTGGCCGATCATTTAACGGAGATTCATGGGATTTTTAAACGGTATGCTATTGGGCAAGTCCATAGAGGAGAGCATGCCGAACCCGGGAGGTTTAGAGGATTTTGGCAATTAGATGTCGATATTGCCGGTCGTAAGTTGACGCCTATTAATGATGTTCAGTGCGTTATGACGATGATGAAAGCTTTAGAAGCTATTGGGATCCAAAATTTTACTATATATATTAACCATCTTACTTTTGCAAAAGCCCTTTTGGCCGAGTTTGGTCTGAGGAAAGAAAATTTTGTAAAAGGGTTAGATATCATCGATGGTTTGGAAAAACATCCCCTTAATGAGGTAATTCAAGAACTGTTGACTCTACAACCTAATTTAGATAGGGATAAGTTAAATGCGGTGTTAGCTTTGTGCAAAAAAAAGATGACTTTAGGTGAGATAGATCAAGCCTTAGACCTAAATATTCAATGGGCTCCAGAGACAGTAACCGCTTTACAAGAAATGAAACAGCTTTTCGCCTCTTTTGAAAGTGCCGGAGCGAATAGGGAGAAAATTGGGTTCTGTCCTGGAATGGTACGAGGGTTGGATTATTATACCGGAATCGTCTTTGAAACTTTTTTGAACCAGTATCCTCAGTTTGGCAGTATAGCGAGCGGAGGCCGTTTTGACGACCTTGTAGGGGTATTTAACTCACAAGGTGCAGACATTCAAGCGGTAGGGGGGTCGATTGGGCCTACTCGTCTTTTTGATAGATTGCTGAGGGAAGGGATTATAAAACCTACAAGAGAGGTGACCTCTGATGTTATTGTCCTCTATCAAAAGTTAGATCTACAAAATACGGCTCTTACAGTACAAAATGTTGCTCAACGTAGTTTCCCTACAGATATTTATACGGGGAATGGGGACCTCAGAGAACAGCTTAGTTTTGCCTCTACAAAGGGGTTTCCCTTTGCTATTATTGTCAGCTATAATAAAAACAATGAAATCCAATATGCTCTGAAGGATCTTACCCTAAGAACACAAGGGGTGTTTCATCAAGAAATAACAGAGGTTGTAGCTGAATTACAAAGTACCTATGATCCCCAAAGACATGGGATTTTAAATTTTACGATCTAAGGATCTCTTCGGGAAGGGGAGAGGTCTTTATAGAGGAACTGAAAGATTTTCGATTCAGGGTGAAGCGATTGTTTTGCTGCAAAAGAGTGGCTTTCATGCAGCTGTCCATTTTCTAAAAAGCAGACAAAGTCCCCTATTTTTGAAGCAAACGTCATATCTTGGCTTGCGATAATGAGCCCTTTTCCTTCTTGTTTGAGCTTTTTGAGGATTTGAATCAATATCTCCGTATTTTCCGGGTCTAGGGCAGAGGTCGGTTCATCAAAAAGAAGATAGGTCGGTTCAAGAAGGAGGGCCCTTGCAATAGCTACACGCTGCTGTTGGCCGCCTGACAAGGCACAAGGATAGGTGTTGAGATAACACTCCATTCCTAGCATAGAGAGCTGTTGGACCACTTTTTCCCTAGCCTCTTGCTTTGAAAGATTTTGAAGGACTCGTAAAGCCAGTAAACAGTTATTCAGTACGGTTAGATGAGGAAAGAGGGAATACGATTGGGAGAGGAACCCAAAAATTCCGGCGCGGTCTTTCAAGAGAATCGTTCGAATATCCCTATTGTAATAGGTGATGGTACCTTGATAAGCTTGCTCTAGCTGTACAATACATCTCAATAAACTGGTTTTCCCCGAGCCACTTTTTCCCAAAAGAAGTGTTAGCTGATGCAAGGGAAGTTCTAAAGAGATCTTTTGAAGGATAGATTTTCCTTGTTTAACCAGGGAAAGCCGGTCAAGTTTTAGCATAGGAAAATCTCCTTTCTAAATAACGGGTGCAAAGATTCAAGAGGAAAGAGAGGCAAATATAAAACGATGCCACACCCAAATAGATGGGCATAGGCTGCATCTCTCCGAAGATAATATTCATCCCCCCCTTCGACAGAGAAAGGCTATTGATCCCTCCCCCGGTAATCCGGGCAATATATCCCGAAGAGCACATTCCTAAGGCGAGGATGGAGGCTAGAAAGGGGTCAAAATTATAGCCTATCAGATCGGGTAAGACAAAATAGACGATCAATAGCTGCACGTAAAAAGGGACAGCTCGCAAAATGAAAGTTATCACCTCTATCATTGGGGAGATAATTGGGATTTTTAGATGATTGCAGGTTAAAACACCAAACAGGGTCCCGACAATATAGCTAAAAGAAATGGCGGCAATGGAGATTTGTAGCGTCATCGCCACTCCTTGAAAAAATAGTGGAAAAAATTCTACAAGGTCGTTCATTTCACCAACTTCCATTTGAGTTCTAGCTGACGGATAGTCCCATCTTTTTTTAACTCGGAAATAGCCTTTTCTACCTGTGCAGTGAGTAGGGCATTTTCCTTAGCAACGCCAATCCCTAGCCCCATGACCTGCAAGTCGGAAGGAACGACCAAATGTATGGGCTTGAGCCTGGGCTCTTTACTGATCATGGTTGGAATCAAGGCAGGATCAATAGCGACGGCTATCGATTTTTGATATTTTACATCCAGGACTGCGTCAGAGATTTTATCGACAAATTTTAATGGTAAATTCGGATAATTCCTTAAAATCGATTCTTGAGAGGTAGCGGCCTCTATATCTATCGGTTTTTTGTCGGGTAGTTTCTCTAAATCTTCAATAGAGTGTAACCCTTCGGGGAGTTCATTCCAGAAGAGAAAAGATATATAGGGTTCTCTCTCTCCTTGATAGTGGATAAGGTTGATTTCCTTTTGCCTCTCTTTAATAATCGAAAGTCCCCAAATAATGGCATCCACTTTTCCCTGTTTCAAGGCTAAAAGGAGGCTAGGCATGCTGCCAAAATCTTTTAAAACTAGCTGTTTATCCAGCTTTCTTGCTAAGGCATACGATACGTCGATATCAAATCCCTCATAGGTTCCTTCTGCGTTTAAGCTGACGTAAGGGGCATAACCGGATGCCGTCCCCATTCTTAGTTCCCCATCCGCATAGGCAGAAAAGAGGTAAAGGATAAAAGAAGATAAAAATTTTAATATGTTCCCCATATTTAACTCCTTAATTAAGGAAAGAAAATATAATATACGAAATCAATCTATATGGATACGATTTTAGTGGGACTGTTGAAATCTCCCGGTTGGTTAAAAGTTTACCCCTGCTTCTCCGGATTTGATCTTTTTAAAATGGACTATACCTTAGTAGGATATGTCACTTTCAAAAAAATCAAATCGGCTTTGCAAGGCTCAAATTTTAACGGCAAAGCTAAAGATTTCAACAGTCCCTTGTAGATCTCTATATCTCAGTCGGTGGTCAGCCTTCTAACCAAAGTCCTTAGCAAAACTTTTTTTCAACATAATTTTTCCCCTTTTGTACAATAATTTGCTTTTTAAAAAGGAGAAAATATTGATAAACTTTCTCCAATCAATAATTAGGCAGATACTATGACCATACACTCTTTACCGGTAATCGGCGGTCTTCCGACTCCATCATATGACATCACACAGCAGCAAGAGCTAGAGGATCAAAAGCTAGAAAAAATAGCAAGCCTTTATGCACAGGCTTTTGCAAATTCACCGTGGAATGAATATAAAAAATGTCCGAAGGGGCATTATTTCGGTAAAGATGTATCAGAAAGTGCAGCCACCTGTCTGGCTCCGAACTGTACGGAGTCTTTAAGTTTGTATTATCCTTTACAAGAGACAAAAACATACATTACTCAGGAGATGGCTCACCTCAATGGGACCCTTTTTACTTGTGAAAAAAATGCAGATGTTGTCGGGGCAGGCTGGGGATTTTCTTATCAGCCGGAAGAATTTGCAACAGAAAAATATAAAACGTTACCAATGCAGGAAAAAATCATCGCCTTATTTAAAGAAAAAAATGGAGAAGGCCCCTTTTTCTATATTTCTGAAGTGATGGTCGATCAGGGAGTCAGGAAGAACGGTATCGCTACAAAGATAGCTACGGCTTTAACGAAGCGTGCTCAGGAGCTTGCCCAAAATATTATTATGCGGACTTCTGTAGACTCTCCAATGGCTCTGATTGGCAGCAAGCTTTATATGGAAGAAATTCTTACACCAGGGGCAGATGAAGAGCACGATAAAAGAATAATTTTTTTTAGGGAACATCAATCCGGATGAAATTCCTTGGCTTGCAGTATAAAGACTCAGCTTGCTATGTTGCCAAATAGGCTGTTTCCCCGCTAGGGTTCCCCCTTCCATTTAGGATATGGGACTGTCTCGACCTCCCATTTGGTTAAAATTGTACCCTTGCTTCTCCAGATTTGATATTTTTAAAAGTGCCTATACCTTAGTAGGATGTGTTGTCTTCAAAAAAATCAAACCGGCTTTGCAAGGCTCAAATTTTAATAAAAAAGCGAAGATCGAAACAGTCCCTTATTGTAGTTTATGAGGGTCTTGTATCTCCTCTGAATTTTCACAATCATTTAACCCATCACCAAAAATATTTTTTGCGATATCCTGTATTCGATCTTGAGGATTAAGATTCACCCAAAGAAAATTCAAAAGGAGCCTTGCTGTTTAAACACTTTTTTTAAACCTAGTGCTTCCATCAAAGGAAAATGAAGGAGATGTCGTAGAGTATCTTGTAATAAAGATTGTTGAGTAATTTCATAGATCTCAGAAAAAGGAAGATCCTTTTCAAGGGGAAATTTTACTCTGTGCCCTTTTTGTAAAAAGGCAAATAGGCGTTCCGAAATAAGATGCGGTGGTGGTGAAGATTTGTTTCTTTGGATAGCATAGGCTTGTAAAATAGCAGTACAAAAAAGGGTAGTTAGTTCTTGTAATAACTCTTGTTGTTGCAAAAGCTTTTCCGCTGCGGTTGCTCCATAGCTTACTACATCTTCCGATTCGTTGGCGCTAGTTAGGTTATAAATAGAAGTGGGTTGTCCTAAGGCGGAGATTTTTTGCGCGAGGGCATTAGCAGTATATTGTACGATCATGAATCCCGATAATAGCCCTGTATTTTTTGGATCAGCGATCAGGTAAGGGGGGAGAATCTGATCATTTCTCCAGGGGTTCATCAAAAAGGTCATCTGTCTTTCCATCGTAAGGGCAATTTTTACATTGGCGGTGGCGATAGTATCGGCAATAGTGGTTAAATACTCTCCATGAAAATTCCCTCCGGATACCACCATCCACTTAGAACCGTTGTGAGAAAGGATCCGATCGGGTTCGACATCTCTACTTATTTCCTCATCTTTAAAGAGCAGCGGGTTATCGGTCACCGCATTCATCTCTCTACGTAAAGGGGGATAGCAAGAGAGGATAGCTTCGATTTTGGGCCCGAAAATCTGTGGCAGACACCGGGTCGAATAATCATTTTGTATCCCTTGTCGATCGATGAAAGGAGAGTCTTTAAAAGAGGTGGAGAGGATTTTCGCAACCAGCTTTTGCCCCTCTTGTCCACGTACATGGTGTAGACTCTCATAGTAGGCAGCATCGACTGCTGAGACGGTATTCAAAAAAAGGGTCTCTAGCGCCAAGATATTTTCTAGTTGATGTATCTCTTTTATATAACCAATCGCTAACATCGAAGTCATAAAGGCGGTTCCATTAGTAAGGGCGAGCCCCTCCTTAGCCCCCGGTCTAAAGGGTGCTATACCTGCTTTTATAAGCGCATCACCTGCTGACAGGGATTTACCATCGTAAGTCACCGCTACCTCTTCTCCACACATCGCCCTCCCCAGTCTGGCTAAAAAAGCGAGATCTCCGCTGGCTCCCAAAGAACCGGAAGAGGGAATTTCCGGAAGGATCCGGTGGTTGATCATCCCTATGAGGGTTTGTAGGCTTTCAAGCTTAAAAGCCGAGTATCCCATGGATAAAGAGTGGGCGGCAAGGAGCATAGCTCCTAGGACAACTTCCGGATCCAACGGCTTTCCAATACCCGCATCATGACTTCGAAGGATGTTAATCGATAGCTGAGTGGCATGATCGGCAGATACCGGACATTTTCTTAAATCGGCAAAACCGGTCGTTAATCCATATACCGGCTTTTGCTGTTGTAGGAGATAGTCGACAAACCCTCTCGTTTCTAGCAGTCTCTCTTTTGCCCTTGCGCTAAGAGTGACTTTCCGTCTCAGAAAAACTACCTCATAAAACTCTATCAAGCCAAAAGGGGTTTCTCTCGATAGCTCTATAGGAAAAGTGAAGGTTGCAGCGATCCCGGTTGTCATGAGAGGAGGGATTATACTTTAATAAAAGATAATTGTCGATTAAGAGCTTCATGCTCAGCAGCTCCCGTTAAAAAGGATTTTTAAATGACAGAGATAGGTCGCTGAAGAATGAGCTTTTTTGGAACAAGCCCATCCCTGCTAATTCGGGCCTCTCAGCTCTCCCAAGGTCGCGTGAATTACACCCCCTCGAACCAAA
>DAHXLK010000001.1 GCA_027366035.1 Chlamydiota bacterium | reverse complement strand
CCGACTTTCGAATTCCCTTAACGTTTAGATTTTATGATTTTGCAACAACCTATCCAAGCTCTTTATCATATGTTTTTAGCAAATAACACACCTGATCCCATCCCGAACTCAGCAGTCAAGCCCTTCATCGCCGATGGTACTATGCACAAGAGCATGGAAGAGTAGGTTGCTGCCAGGTTATTTTTCGGCCCAAGTGAAGACTTGGGCCTTTTTTATTTAGAGATTTTGTCTTTTTAAAAACACCTATAATAGAATAGGGACTGTTTCGATCTTCCATTTGGTTAAAATTTTACCCTAGCTTCCTTGGATGTGATCTTTTTAAAAGTGCCTATACCTTAATTAGGATATGTCACTTTCAAAAAAATCAAACCGCCTTTGCAAGGCTCTAATTTTAATAGAAAAGCGAAGATCAAAACAATTCTCTATGAGTTAATTTCATGAGTTAAGCTAGGCGCCCATTGTTCCGTAAATGTCTCAAAAGTTGGGGATTCCGGCTCATTTTTCAGCCAATTCCATGTAGTATTGGGTGAAAAATTCTCGTCCCTACTTTGGTTATAATTTCTTAAAAAAATCTCTAGGGCCCTTGCCATTAAAGTATCTTGTGCTGTATCCATCAGAAGGACGATTGGATCGGAATCAAATAGCTGGTATAACAGGATATTCATTTTTCGAAGGAGCGCTGTGTGTCTATAAACCGGCAAGGGTGGGTGGATCTGACTGGCATCCAGACCACATAATCGCACTTTCCACTCTTCCCACAAATATCGATGCTGTGGAGCTATATTTTCAAGAGTCAAGGTGTCAAATTGGCTGATACAGCCCTCTATAAGGTCGATAAAGGTCTCAGGTGTGTTATTTGCTAAAAACATATGATAAAGAGCTTGGATAGGTTGTTGCAAAATCATAAAATCTAAACGTTAAGGGAATTCGAAAGTCGGTAGGTTTAAGGGCTTTGCCCAAATGTTCCATTGCTCAAATATCTGGCGCCATTGAAAGTTGGCAATTTGCAATTGGGAGATTTGAACCTGTTGCAAGACTCCTGCTAAGGCATTTTTTACCGACAATGGAATTGCCCCTTGAGCAGAAGGTAAGGAAGATATAAGCTGACCCCAAGTTTCATTTGCTGTATCAACATCAGAAACGGTCTGTAATTTGTAAAGATGGTGGTAGATTTGGTACCAAGGAGTATCCTCTCTTTGCCCGGCCCAGGCGACCCACCGGTCAAAATTTGCATATTCTCGAGTCTTGCTTAACAAGATTGAACCTACCATCTGTTCCACATTCTGAAAATATTTCTCTCGATCTCTTGGCAAAATTCTATTTCCACAAATAGTTTGCAATAAATTTTCGTGCATATCGGGCAATTGTGAGGGGAGCAGTGGGTTGTCTTCCTTCTCGAGTTCTCCTTGTAGAGCTAAGATTGCAGTGTTGATACGGTGATAGGTGGAGGCCAATTCTTGTTCTCGGAGAGCATTTTGAACATGCTGCTTAGCGCGTTGGACGGGGTCTTCAATTGGCTGAAATTCCCTTTTCATAGGCTGGCTTAGAACCCAATGGATGGCAAGACCTACTGTCCCACCGATAAAGCTCATGGCTAAGAAGAAAGAGCCAGCATAGGTAGCCACTACCGCAGCTAGTGCAAGCCCAGTTTCTGCAATCAAAAACAAGGTATTTTTTCGACTAATGAGTTGATAGGTAAAAGTAGAGATAGCATGGGTCATAACATTTTTCTTTTAAATCGATTTTTAATAAAGTTATTTAACCATAAGATTAAAATTTATAAATAGCTATAAGTTTATGCTAGATTAGTATTCTATCAATTTTCATTATATTTGAACAGCTTCTTGAAGAGGGGCGCTTGACAGTATTGTATTTTCTGGGACTGTTGAAATTTTTAGCTTTGCCGTTAAAATTTGAGTTTTGCAAAGTCGGTTTGATTTTTTTGAAAGTGACATATCCTGCTAAGGTATAGGCACTTTTAAAGTGCGCCTGGCATGTAAACTTTCTAGAAGGTGAAAGTCCTTTAGTGGACCTAAATAACAGGAACCACTAACTACCGGCAAGGTCAATATCTTTTTCTTCTCCTTTTGCAACCTATTTTATCTGGATGAGTTGGAGAAAATCGAGAGACGTTTTCATTATTTTTCTCATACCTTTCTTTGATGGGACTGTTTCGATCTCCCGGTTGGTTAAAATTTTACCCTTGCTTCCCCGGATTTGATCTTTTAAAGTGCCTATACCTTAGCAGGATATGTCACTTTCAAAAAAATCAAACCGGCTTTGCAAGATTCAAATTTTAACGGCAAAGCTAGAGATTTCAACAGTCCATTATTGTATTTTAGAACAGGACTTTGCTTCCAACTAAAAAGCAAGACGACTAATTTGGTCTATTTTAATAGAGAAACATATTCTAACTAACTTAGAATAAAATACTTATTTTTATAATTTATGCACATTATTTAAATCTAGTTTATGTTATAATATTTTTATGATGTTATCTGGAATTATAAACCTTTTAAAGTCTCCTATAAGGCTTTACTACTGTATTCACGATTGGATGGTGACGTGTAAAGTATATCTTTGTAATCGATTGGGTATCAGTGTGATAGGGAACCGTCACTCTCAAGAGGTCGATAAACTACTCAGCAAAAATAATTTGAAAGAAAAAGTGAAGAAGCCAAACAGCGTCAAGCTATTGACTGCTCACGCCCAATTGATCAGGCACGGGACCTGGATTTCAGGACAGACGCTCGACCTTCTCTTGACCATTTTCGAAAGGGCCTTTCCGGAGGCAAAGGCACACCATTATTCTAATTTAACCATGGAGAAATCGCAGGCAACCGGTTCTACTCAAAAGATTGCAGAGTTTATTTTAGCTCAAAAAGGACAAGGGCTATTTTTTATCCCCTTTGTTGACCCTCGCTATCACCACGTTACAATGATTATTGTTGATGTCGCACAAAGGACTTTTACTTATTACGATTCCAAAAATAGCCGAGATCCCGAGAAGGTACAGATCGGTGTCGATAACACTTGTCTACCTATAAAACAGTTTTGCCAAGCCATTCATACGAAATGCGGGTGGGGACCTTATGCTATAATAACAGATTTTACAGAAGTGCGTGATCAACAAGATGCTCATAACTGTGGAATTCATGTTGCGTTAAAAGCCTTGCGCTTCATGTCAAAAGAGACTGAAGAGTGTATCTTGGCATCCCCCCTCTCTTCTCACCAGACAATTGAAGCTGACCGAGCCGCCATTGCTACAGTAGTCTGTCAAGATATTTTAACAGAAAGTGGCTTAGATAGTATTGTCGATGATTGCTCCTTCCCAGAAGAAGTAGAGAGACCCTAAGGTTTCAATTTTTTTTGAAGGAGGTTGTTGACGACGGTAGGATCGGCTTTCCCTTTAGTAAGCTTCATGACTTGCCCTACTAAAAAGGCGAGGGCTTTGGTTTTACCGGCCTGATAGTCAGAAATAGACGAAGGGTTTTCTTTAAGGACCTGTTCCACCAACGGTTCGATGTCATCCACATTCCCTATTGGCCGATAGTCGGGATTTTCTTCGGTGATTTTTTTTGGAGATTTTTTTGGGTTTTTTACCATATCATCCGCGACGCTTTTGGCAATTTTTCCAGTGATATTCCCGGTATCGATAAGGCGGATGAGTTCAGCGACATGTGCAGCGGGAATACCTAAAGAAATAAGGGTTTTACCACTTTCTTTCAATCTTCCCGCAAACTCTACCGTAATCCAGTTGCAAAGAGCTTGGGCGTTAGCGGTACATGTTAAAGCCTCTTCAAAATAGTCGGCGAGCTGTTTTTCTAAAATGAGGATCGACGCCGAATATTCGGTTAGCTTGAGTTCTTGAATATAGCGATTGAGACGTTTTTGAGGAAGCTCGGGTAAGGTTTTTTGGATGGTGGCGATATATTCTTCGTTCAAAAAAATCGGAACAAGGTCCGGCTCGGGAAAATAGCGATAGTCTTCTGCCTGCTCTTTTTTTCGCATAAGAATAGTCTTTTTCTTATCAGGGCTCCAGCGATAAGTGCCGGCAGAAATCGCCTCTTCATGTGGCTTATGGGGAGAGATCGTATAGCAGTCGAGCTGTCTTGCAATTTCTGATTCGATAGCTAGCTCTAAAGCGGTAAAAGAGTTCATGTTCTTAATTTCCACTTTGGTCCTAAGGCCGCCTTCTCCTTTGGGACGCACCGATATATTGGCGTCGAAACGGAGCGACCCCTCTTCCATGTTACAATCAGAGGCATCTAAGTACTGGAAAATAGCTTTGATTGCTTTAGCATATGAAGAAGCCTCTTTTGCCGTATGCATACAGGGCTTGGAGACGATTTCGATAAGGGGGACTCCCGCTCTGTTGTAGTCAACTCCTGCAAAGTGTGTAAAGTGTTTCAACATACCCGCATCGTCTTCGAGATGGGCATGGGAAATCCCATAAGTCTTACCTCCTACCGTCACCTCTCCTCCTATAATGATAGGATGTTCGAACTGGGTGATTTGGAAATTGCGAGGACTATCGGGATAAAAGTAGGACTTGCGATCAAAAGTGCTGTAGGGGGAAATTTTGCCTCCAACAGCAAGTCCAAACTGTACCGCTTTTCGTATAGCCTCTTCGTTTAAGATAGGGAGGGCCCCAGGCTGTCCGGTACAGATTTCGGTAATATTGACATTGGGCTCATCCCCAAAACGGTTAGGGGCATGGCTAAAAAGCTTTGTCTTTGTATTTAACTGGACATGAATCTCCAGCCCAATGATAGCTTCCCAGTTTTGTTTATTCATTGTTAAAAAAGGGGGAAATATGGTTAGAAAACCCAGCAGCCTTTTCATAAGCATGGGCATATTGGACCACGTTCACATCATGCATCTGAGGGCCTATAAGCTGTAATGCTAGCGGTTTATTGTCTTTATCAAATCCTGAAGGGAGGCTGATGGCAGGCAGTCCTGCTAAATTCGCCGTTACGGTAAAGATATCTTGCAAATACATCTGAAGGGGATCTTGGATGGAAGAGAGGGCAAAGGCCGAGGTAGAGGCGGTTGGCATTGCGATAAGATCACATTTTTCGAAGGCTTGTTCATAATTTTTTAGGATAAGAGTCCTGACTTTTTGTGCTTTTTTGTAATAGGCGTCTTTAAATCCGGAAGAGAGGACATAGGTCCCTAGCATGATCCTTTTTTTCACCTCTTTTCCAAAACCTTCTTCTCTAGAGAGGTCATAGACATCTTCTAATGTTTTAGAGTCTCTATAGCGGATTCCATAACGGATCCCATCAAATCTAGCGAGGTTAGTAGAGGCTTCGGCGGTAGAGAGGATGTAATAAGTAGCAATCCCGTATTTTAAAAAATCGAGATCGATATCGATAATGGTAGCTCCCAAGCTTTTTAGCTGCTCTATGGCTGTTTGAAAATTTTGGGCCACTTCTGTTTGTAGTTCTTTTAAAAAATTCCAAGGGACGCCGATAGTAAGCCCTTTACAGTCTTCTCGTAGGTGGTAGCTCTCGGGGATGAGGTCGATACTGGTTGCGTCTTTTTGGCAAGGATGGCCTAAGATTTCCATAATTAAGGCAGTATCCATCGTATTTGTAGTGAGAGGGCCAATTTGATCAAAAGAGGAGCCGAAGGCGACAAGGCCATAGCGAGAGACTCTCCCATAGGTGGGTTTGAAACCGACGATACCACAAAAAGCAGCCGGCTGCCTGACCGATCCTCCTGTATCGGAGCCTAAAGCAATCGGAACAAGCCTTGCGGCTACGGCGGCTGCCGACCCCCCCGAAGAACCTCCGGGAGAACAGTTGAGATTCCATGGATTTCTACAGGGGAAAAAAGCAGAGGTCTCTGTGGAAGAGCCCATAGCAAACTCATCCATATTAGTCTTGGCGATAAAGATCGCATCTTCTTCGGCAAGTAGACGAACTGCGGTACTGGAAAAGGGGGCTATATAATTAGCCAGGAATTTTGAAGCACAGGAGGTGCGCTCGCCTTGAATGTGGATATTATCTTTAACGGCAATAGGGATAGCTGCGAGTTTCCCTAAGGGCTGCTTTTTCCCCCTCTTGATATCTAGCTCTTTAGCTTTTGCAAGGGCTTTTTCCTCGAAAATCTCGAGAAAAGCCCCTAGTTTTTTCCCATGTTTTTGGATCCGTTTGAGAAAATATTCGGTAATCTCTTGAGCACTCACTTTACCCAAGACAAAGGCTTCTCGTATTTGGAGAGCGGATATCGCTTTCATTCTTTTATAACAGGTGGTACACGAATCATCCCGGCAACCTGATCCGGGGCATTTTTTAAAAAAGCATCTCGAGAAAGTAGTCCGCCTACCTCATCTTTACGAGTGACATTAGCGATGATGGAAAGGACATGGTTGCAGGGGACTATCCCAGCGGTATCGACCTCTTGCAACTGCTCAACATAACTGAGGACCTTTTGAATGCCGTCAAAGAATTCTTCCAGTTCGGTTGCGGTACATTTAATACGGCAGAGATTTTGTAGATTTTCAATATCTTCAGAGCTTAACATCAGAGAGCAAGTATAAAAATAACCGACTTAAGAGTATAGTAAAAAATAAAGGATTTAGCTATGAATGTTATCCAATTTATCGTTTATCTTCTGATGATCATTGGAGCCATTAATTGGGGGCTATGGGGGTTTTTTCAATATGACTTAATTGCAGATATCTTTGGTGGTCCCTCTACCGGTTTAGCCAGATTGGTCTATGCAATTATCGGCCTTGGCGGGCTCTATGGACTTAGTTTCCTTGGAAAGGTGTATAAAAAAAGCAGTTATAAATGAAAATCCTCTTAGGAGGGGCCTCCGGATTTATCGGCACTGCTTTAAAAAAATCGTTAGAAGCTGATTCCCATGAGGTGGTGGCGCTTGCTAGGGATTACGAACAACGCCCTTTCACCTATTTTGACCATTTCGATACGTTTATCAACCTCTCCGGCGAGAGTATCGCTACAAGATGGACGAAAAAGAAAAAAGAGGTCCTGATCCAAAGTAGGGTAGGTGTCACCTCTTTCTTAGCAAAGATGTGTGAGAATTTATCCCATCCTCCCAGGCTCTTTTTTTGCGCTTCGGCAATCGGATTTTATGGGGATAGAAAAGATGAAGTGATTACCGAAGGGTCTTCAAAAGGAGAAGGCTTTTTAGCCGATTTGTGTCAAAAATGGGAAGAAAGTGTCCAAAAAGCAAAAAAGTATGGCGTTCAAGTTGTCTCCACCCGTTTTGGGCTGGTATTGGGAAAAGGAGGGGGAATTCTAAAGAAATTTATCTTGCCTGTAAGGTTTGGCTCGGGGGAGCAGTATGTTAGCTGGATCCATATCGAAGACCTTACTTCCTCAATAGTATTTTTATTGCGCTATCCCCCAAATGAGGAGGCTCTTAACCTCACTTCCCCTAACCCGGTACCTGAAAAACAATTGGCCCATTTGTTAGCTAGCTTACTTCATAAACCTTGTCTTGTCCTCCCTTCTTTTTTGTTAAAAATAATTTTTGGAGAGATGTCTCATATGCTCTTAGACAGTATTCAGGTCTATCCCAAACTTTTGTTAGAGAATGGATTTTCCTTTCGTTATCCAAAGCTTCATATGGCTCTTGCATCCATATTTACAAAAGGATAAAAAAGAAGAATGTGGATCTATTTACTATTTCCTATCCTTGTTTTTGCAAATCTGTCCGAAGAAGAACAAAAAGAGACAGAACAAGAGATCGAATATTCTTTTGAAGAAGACGATGGATAAAAATCCCTGGATCTCGATTTGGACAAAGCCAAGGGAGACAATCCGGGCTATTATCGATACCAATCCAAAGCGCTCTTTTTACCTACTAGCCACTCTTTACTCCTTTCAAAATTTTTTATTTTTCGCCAACTATTTTTCCCTAGGCTACTCCTATCATATTTTTTTCACTTTCATCTTTTCCTTGATCCTTTCCCCATTTATGGGAACCTTTTGGATTTATGTTTACGGATGGTTTTTCCATATTACCGGAAAATGGTTAGGGGGCAATGCTTTAAATATCCATATTAGGGCCGCCTTCGCCTGGTCCAAAGTCCCACTACTTATCAATTTATCCCTGTGGATGATCTTGCTTATCTTTTCTGCAGAGGCGGTCTTTATTCGCTTTGCTAAAGGACCGGAAATGGTTTTTATATACATAATTCTTTGTGTATCAGGAATTTGGTCTCTAGCAATTCTGATTCAATGCATTCGTGAAGTGCAAGGATTCTCTCTTAGGAAAGCCGTCCTCAACGTATTTTTAGGCTATTTTTTAACGCTCCTATTACTTATAGCTCTTTTTTTTCTTATTTTGCCTATTTTCGTTAAGCTAAAAGAGTATTGAGATTGCTTGCATAAAATCTGATTTGGGTCTCAATTTACCTTTGGGGACTGTTTCGATCTCCCATTTGGTTAAAATTTTACCCTACTTTCAAAAAAATCAAACCGACTTTGCAAGGGTAAAATTTTAACGGCAAAGCTAAAGATTTCAACAGTCCCTTTTTTCATACCTCGCCCCTATCAAATTTTTGCTGCGATGCTACAGTCATTGTGGCATAGGGAATTGCCTCCAGTCGTGATTTAGAGATAGGATCTCCTGAGATATCGCAGATGCCATAGGAGCCTTCTTCAATTTTTTCCAAGGCCCGATCGATTTGTCTTAAGATTGTATAGCCTTGCGTGGAAACTTCTAAACTGATGGTTTTATGGAAATCATCAGTCCCTTCATCTGCTTGATGTTGCGAATAACCTTTAGATTCTTCAGTTTCTTTTACTTTTTGATTTGTCCCTTGTAAAGATCGTTCCACCTGCTTTTTAAGATCTAATAATATTTTACGAATCTTTTCCAGTTCACTTTTCTTGAATGTCATCTTTGAGATCCTCATTTAATTTATTTATCGTTTCTGCTAGCTCGTTAATCTCTTTACGTTGTTTGTAAATGTAAGCAAATCTAATGTTTTGGTAAACTCCCCTGACCTAATTTTCTAGCAAATCTTTCCGGTAATTGGGAAAAAATCTTATTTGGCTATAACTGATTTTCATACATCTACAAGCGCTCCTAGATCATGCAACCACCTTCGTTCGTTAAAATTCTAATACCTCCTATCCCTTTTTTGCATTTGAATGGTAAAATCTGCCGACTCAAACGTTTCAAATATCCCCTACGCTTGGTTGGATGGATTTTGGTAATCTTCCTAGAATTCGGTCACTTCCGACTCTTCATAATAGCAGAAGGGATATCTCACAATTGTCCTCTTTGGAAAATTACCAGAGTTTTAATCTTTTAAAGATTTTTTGAAAAGAAAAAAAAAGAATTTCTTATAGAGAAATTACCAAAATGAAAGGGCCTTTTTCGATTTTGGTTTTGTTGTTAAAATTTGAGCCTTGCTTTAGCCGGTTTGATTTTTTTGAAAGTGACATATCCTACTAAGGTATAGGCACTTTTAAAAAGATCAAATCCGGGGAAGCAAGGGCGCATTTTGATCAAAATTGGGTTATAGGAGCGGTCTCAGTTTATAAAAGCTCGTATAATAGATCCAAGTCGATGTGTCCCCGAACTACACGTATCGCCTCTTCGATCTTAGCTATATCTTTTTTCCGTATTTTGGTGGTGTACGAGGAGATCATTTTCGTGACTAAGAAATGATCATAGGGGGCATAGAGCATAGGAATCTTCATTTTTTTTAGACGAGCCACTATCGTAGTTTTCGGGGGAGAGTTTCCTGTCAAAATCATCCCTACGGATACACCGGGACATCTTAAGACATTTTCTAAAATATCTTCTCTTGAGGCATCGGTGATAATGAGCTCATTTGGCCGAATTAGCTTGCAGCCCATCTCTTCGAAGGTGGTGATGAGCCCTATTTGTTCAAAATGGCAGAACCTATGCTCTTTTCCGGAAAGGAGGGGGCTTTGAAAGAGCTGCGCAAAATCTTCCATCGAAGGAGTGTTGAGAAAGGAATTAAATGGGATACAGCCTAATAAAGGAATCTTCCATGCCTCTAACGCTTTAAGCATGTATTTTTTTATCATCCTTTTTTTCTCCGGCAAGACTCGATTTAAAATCACTCCGGCAATCTTTACCCCATATTTCTCACACTGAGCCTTATTTAAAGCAATCTCATCAAAACTAGAACCCAACCCTCCCGGCGCTACCATAATGATATGTATCCCAAGTAAAGCTGCCACTTGGGCATTGTTGAGGTCAACAATAGATCCCACTGCCGTATGGCCGGTCCCCTCCACTATAGTTATCTCGTTTCGAGAGGCCATCTGCTGAAAGGCCTCTTCGATCTTTTTGGTCAATTCTTCTCGAGCAACTTTTCCGTCTAAGAAATCCCTGGTAAACCCTTTAGGAAATAAGACAGGGCTCATGTCTTTGAAAGAATCCTTAAGGTCGAAATAGTTTTTAAAAAGGAGGACATCTTTATCGACATGCAGATCTTTTTCAGCTTCAACATGCTCTTGCCCAATAGGTTTCATAAAACCTACCTTGTGGTATTTTTGAGTAAGGGTTGAGAGGACGCCTAAAGAAACTGTAGTTTTTCCTACATTTTGTCCTGTTGCGGCAATAAATATTGCTTTATTTATTTTCATAGAATTAATTAGTTTAATTTTCTTGTTTTAAATTAATATAATTAATAAATTTAGTTTAAAAGGATAGTTTGTCGTCCTATGCTTGATAGGATAGGGGATGGTTAGTTATGAAAACAATAAAAAAAACCTATTGGGTGGTTATCTGTTTATTGGTTACTTTAAGTTCCTGTCACTCCAATCGTTGCAGTAAAATAGGGAAAAAAACCGATGAGTGTATTCAGAGAAAAGAAGAGCCAGCTAAACAAAAAGAGCCGGACACTGAAAAATCAAGGGAAAGAAGGTGGTAACAGCGATTTGGCGGCTGTAAGGGCAAAGCCCTCTAAAAAAGATCTGCTACTTAATAATTCTTGCGCCATCTCTACTAAGTTTCGAACTATTGGAAATACGACAGACTGGGCTCCATATTGGTAGATGTTTCTTTTTCCTATGGGGTAAACAGCAGCTATAGCGATAGTGACCCCTGCTGTCAATGGAGAGATAAGGCCTGAAAGGACCCCTAGCAGAGTGGTAGTTGCGGTAATTCTAGTCCAGTTTCTAGCTTTAAGAGGCTCTTTTCTCATGTTTTCAATAGATTCTTGTATCGCAGTTTTTTGTTGCTGTAATCCCAGAGTTATTTCTTCAGCCGTTTTTTTAAGTTCTTGGTTTTGCAATTGCATCTCCGTAATGGTTTCCTGAATACAGGCGTTATAATCTTGCTGTAGCCGGCGGATGGTTGATAGCTTATCCTCCATTTTTTGAGCCAGGGCCCTTTGATGTTTTTCTATTATTTGTCTAAAATTAGAGGTTGTAGCGGAGAGTTGGGTATTATCGTTAGCTTGGTAGATGGCTAAGGTAGCGGCAAGTAGCTCTTCTCTAATTGTAACATAATAGATTTTAGAAGTGATGGTCTCCTTTGCGGTATTTTTGTAAGAATTAGAGCGATCTTGCCAGTGAGTTTTTTTCAAGGCTTTCCCTTTCTCCAGCATCAAAGTGATGATAGGGCTATTGGCATCTCTAAGAAGAATCCCTAGAAAATTCGAAGTATTATATAATTGAAGATACTCTTCTATCTCTACTTCTAAATTTTTAAATTTTAGCGCTATCGTTTCATTAAGCCTTTCTTGAGAAAGTACCCGTTGCTCCGGTGGAAGGATAGACTGTTTATCCGCCAACTCTTGGAGCACATTTTTTTGTTGAAATAAGGCCGCGGTAATAGCAGCGGTAGCTATACTTCCAAGATTTTCTAATTGAGCGACTTGAGACGAGATAGCTTCATATCCACTTTGTAAGGAAAAGATAACACTATCTGTCAGCTTTTTTTTCCTAGCTATTTGATATAGATCGAGTAAAAGATCTGCAAGTAATTCCATCTGTCTATGAAGATCTTCTGTTGCCGTCTCCAGATTTTCTCTGACCCGGGGAGGGAGAGAGGAGAAATTTTGGACAGAAAGGGGGATGGCATAAGTTTCCAATAGCCTTTTTGCAGCTCCTATCTTTGGCAGGAGATCTTCTACAGGAAGACTGGCGATTTCTCTTAAGATAATTTGAAGAGGCTCTTGCACTTTTAAAGCGCTATCTTGGATCTGGTTGATTTTTTGAAGGAGCTGTGCATTTTGCTCTTCTAAAGGTATTCCATCACTTGCTTCTATTGCCTGTTTACGAAGAATGGATTGCAAAAGATTATCCATTAAGAGGGCTACCTCCCTTTTTTTCTGAGCATATTCACGGTGCCACGCTTCAGAAGGGATTACAGAAGAACTCGCTGCAAAAGAGCTATTTACTAGGGTCATGAACTGATCTAATAGACGTTCGGCATTTTTCGGGTTTCTTAAGAAATTAAAAGATTGAATAAGGGCTTTTGCTATAGCCGGCTGGAGATTATCTTGGATATGATTATAGATTTTTTTTCCTGAAAAGGGCTTGGCACACCAATTATAGAGGGTAGCTAAGAAAGTATCTCCCTCAGGTCCTTGCTCGAGCGCCTCTTGCATCTTTCTCTGATCTCCGTTAGCAGTTCGAGAGGCTAAAATCTTTAAAAGAGAATTTGCCGCAGCTTCTAGATTCCTTGTGATGATTTCATCGACAATGAGAGGTTCTTCTGAAGGGGGGGCAAAACTAAAGTTATCTTTGAAAGTCTTGCGAGCCCTTCTTAACTCTTCTAATAAAATCGTGTGAACCGCATCCATATAAGGGCGAAACTGCGCTGCGGTAGTCGAGTCGTGTAATGCTGCTGCAAGTAAGTTAGGGACTACCCATTTCTTTAACAACTTTTTGTAAAGTTTATCGGCAAGGAAATTTAGCCCCGGAAATGTATATACGGGAAAAGATGGTAAAAACTTTTCCACAATAACAGAAGCTAATTTTTGTAAAATTTCTCCTTCCGTTTTTCCTAGGGTATTTTTCATAGCTTGGCTCAAATAGCTCTCGGGGTCCCCTAGAGGGGTAGTAGCCGAGCAATAATTTTCAATAGCAGTTAGATAGTTAGATAAATGGTCATTAATCACTATGGAAAGCTTTAGCAAAAACCCGGTAAGGGTAGTATCGGTAATTCCACTATGAATAGAATCGATAACATTTTGCAGGATATGATCGGTATAATTTTGGAGGATAGGGTAAATTTTTTTACAAATTGTCTTTGTTAGAAATCTTTTCCACCAGCTAATGCCGTTATCTATCGCTAATATCCGGTCGTTTACAATGGGGTAAAGTTCACGGTTTTTACCGCTAATTGGATTCATAGTAGTTGCTTCTTGGATGATGGTATAGAGGAGGGGCTCTTTCATAGGCCCTAAGAGTTTTTCTAATATACTCAGTGTGGCAAATAGGGAGACTTTTTCAGAAAATTGCAAACGATTTTGACGAAGGGATTCTTGGATATTTATCCCATCTATTTCCGGAGCACGTTCTAATCGAGAAATAACCGGTGGAGGGACCCCTTCTTTGATCCTATCCAGTTGCTCCATAACATGAGTTAGCTGGCCCGGTATTCCCGGAAGAGGTACGAGGCCGCTCAAAGGATCGATGGGGGAGGAACACATAGTTTTTTTTAAAAATGCCGGAGATAATTTGTAGCATAAATGGCATCTCTAAGGCTGCTATCTTCCGATCCTGACCTGGTTTGAGATCATTTATTCCACAAGGTCCCCGGCAAATAACTATTATAATCTCATCTTACGTTTTGCACAATTTCTTCCTTTTCTGAAGAGGTAAGTCGGTATAGGGAGCTACCCGGAAAGAACTTGGTGAGAATTTTTAGGGCATTTTCTCCATTTTGAGCCATCGCAGTAGCCGAATACAAACAAAGGCCCACTCCGTGGCCTATTCCATACCCTACGAAGGTGAATTTACCCCCCTTTTCCTCTATGGTAAAATCATTGCTTAATACATGGGAGCTTCCAAGTTTTTTTTGAAAATCGAAGAAAGGGAGATCTTTGTTTCCATTGGCATAGTTAAGGCGGAGGGCATAAATTTTATTCGACTCTTTGTCTACATAAGGTTGTATGCTTTGGATCCCTTGCAATTGAAACTTTTGTCCCAAGAGCTCTTTGGAAATAGTATATTGCCATTTGGATCCGGTTCTATCCAAGGCGGCGTGAGGGGCTAGTACAGATACATTAGAAAAGGAGGCGTCGTGTCTAAAGATGGCAGTATACTGAGCGGTTTTCCCTCCACTATGTAGGGTCCATTTGGCAGGAAATGGAGATTTAGTCCCTTCAGTTGTATGAGTGAGTATGAGGTGTTTGGTCTGTTCTAAATTTTTTTGGATAAGGGAATTCGGACGGTTGAGGGCCGATCCTTGGTAGCCTACCTCTTTTGCATCGACATGCCAGAAAGCACCCGGATCTTTTAAGATGCTATAGTAAGCGTCGGTTCTGGCTACAATAGCTAGGGCGGAAATAACTTCATTTTCACTTAAGTCTGTAAATTGGGTGCTTAAAAGGGAGTAGATATAGTTTTCAATGGGAAGTTCATTGACTACATGGAGTTTCCCTTGGACAGCATAGATTACAATGCCTCCGGAATATTGTATCCCATCTACGAGGATGGTAGATTCTGCCGATCTTGGTTCGAGACGGATCTGATAGATATCGATAAAATCGTTACCCCACCTTAAGCCTTTAGCTGTTGCATGCGCCAAGAATCGTTTCCCTACCAGACCGGAAGTAAGTCTAGAGCCATCTTCCGGGTTAAAGACCGTATAAGGCCCTTTTACTTCAAGGAGGATCTCTTCCATATCTTTAGCGAGTAATATCCGGATATTACCGGAACTTATAGGTTGTTCGGCATAGAGGTGGGCGAACAATAAAAATAAAAAAAGTAGCTTTCTCATGAAGAGACTCCGTTTTTGTTTTTATAAGGATAGGGTATTGCTAAATGTTTGTAGGCTAACTGAGTGACCTCGCGACCCCTTGACGTTCTTTTCAGTAACCCTTGTAGGATAAGGTAGGGCTCATAGACCTCTTCTAGGGTGTCTACCTCTTCTCCTAAAGCTACCGCTATCGTTTTGACCCCTACCGGCCCTCCGTTATGATGGTGGATAATAATAGAGAGAAGTTTGATATCGGTTTCATCGAGCCCTTTATCGTCTAAGCCAAGCATATTAAGGGCCTTTTGACTTATCTCCTCGTCGATATGCGAGTGGTTGTTGGTCTGGGCAAAATCACGGACCCACCTTAAAAGATTATTGGCGATACGGGGGGTGCCGCGAGCTCTCTCTACAATGACTAAAGAGGCAGCATCTTGAAGAGAGACTTTAAGAAGGCTGGCAGATCTTGTGACTATTTTTTGTAAGGCCATAGGATCATAATAATCTACCCTTAAACTAATAGCAAACCTCGATCTTAAAGGGCTACTTAAAAGACCTGAACGCGTGGTAGCTGCAATGAGGGTAAAGGGATTTAGCTTTATAGGGACACTCCTTGCGGATGGTCCGGAATCGATGATGAGATCTAAGCTAAAATCTTCCATAGCCGAATAGAGATATTCTTCGATAGTTTTCGGAAGGCGGTGGATCTCATCTATAAAAAAAACATCTCCGGGCTGAAGATTGGTTAAAATGCCCGCCAAATCTCCCCCTTTTTCTATCGCAGGGCCTGATGAGGTGACTATATTTCCTTGCATAGTTTTCGCAATAATCTGGGCTAAGGTCGTCTTCCCAAGACCGGGGGGTCCTGATAATAAAATATGTCCTAGAGCCTCTTTTCTCTTTTTTGCTGCTTGGATCAAGATGTGTAAACGACTACAGATTGCCTCCTGCCCGATAAATTCTTCTAGCGAGGAAGGTCTTAGTGGGGTTTCAAAAGAGCTATCGGGTTTTGACCAAGAGGATTGGACATATCCATTTTCCGGCATAAGAAAAATTATAGCAAGAAAAGGATTTCAAAGGCTATAGTTGAAAAATTCTATGCCCATCTTATCTGATGCCAAGATCCGCCGGTTAGTACAGGATAAAAAAATGATCGATCCTTTTATCGATCGGCAGGTCCGAGAGGTCGATAAAAAAATCGTAAGCTATGGACTTTCGAGCTATGGATACGACCTTCGTGTCGACCACACCTTTAAGGTATTTACCAACTTGTATAGCTCGATCGTCGATCCCAAAAACTTCAAAGAAGATGCTTTTATTACTATACAAGGGGATTATTGTATCATCCCGCCAAATTCCTTTGCCTTGGCCAGGAGTGTCGAGTACTTTCGGATACCTAGAAATATCCTCACCCTCTGCATTGGAAAGTCGACTTACGCTAGGTGTGGGATCATTGTCAATGTGACCCCGTTTGAGCCGGAATGGGAGGGGTATGTCACCCTCGAGATATCCAATACGACTCCTCTTCCTGCGAAGATATATGCCGGAGAAGGTCTCGCGCAGGTACTATTTTTTGAAGCGGTAGAAACCTGCGAGATCTCCTATAAGGACCGGAAGGGGAAATATATGAACCAACTCGATATTACCTTTCCCTGCATTTGAAAAAAAAGGGGTGTTTTCCCATAGTTAAGGATATGTTAGCCTTTTTTAATACATCTTGGTGGGTAGTTTTGGCCCTTGTTCTCTCTGGAGGAATTTATATGCAGGCATCTCGTACAAAAGATGTTGAAATTAAACAGCTTAAGTTTCAGATGAGTGAGCTTTTAAAAGAAAAGGCTTTAGCAAAGAAAGAGCGGGAAGAGCTACTAGGTAAGATAGAGTCGCAAAATGATCCTGCGTGGATAGAACTAGTTCTCATGAAGGAGCTTGGAGTAGTTCCGGACGGTTATATCAAAGTGTACTTTCAAAAACCCAAATTGAAATCCCCTTGTTCTGCTAGGGAACGGTAAACGCAATCAGCACGAGATTCATGAGGAAATCCGGGTATAAGACGCTTAGATGGCAAGGTAATAACTTAGGTTTTCAAAAGTCGTGATAGCTTCTTTTCTTATTATCCTTCTCGTTTTTTTCCTCTTGTGTTCGGCGTGGATGTCTTCTTCTGAGACGGCCCTTTTTTCTCTCTCTCCTTATACGGTAAAGGCCTATAGGTCGGATAGCGACCCGAAGAAGAGGCAAATTTATCAGCTGCTGTTACGTCCCAGAGAGCTTCTCGTTACGATCTTGATGTTAAATATTTTAGTCAACCTACTTGTCCAGAATACGGTATCTTCTCTTTTCGGTGATTTTGCCAATTGGGGCTTGAAGGTGGGGCTTCCTCTAGTCCTCACCCTTTTTTTAGGGGAGATCATTCCCAAGTCGCTTGCTTTGCCTAATAAGGAGGCCCTTTCTTACCTGATAGTGAGGCCGCTGTCTATTTTAGCGAAGGTCCTTTTCCCTTTTCAGAGGAGGCTGACCCATATTACCGGGTATATTTCCCGTTTTCTTTTCTTTTTTTTAAAGAAGGAAAAAGAGATTTCTGCAGATGAGCTGACCCATCTTTTGGCGACGTCTAAAGAGGCCAAGGTCATCACCTCTGAAGAGGCCGAGATTATCAATGGGTATTTCGATCTGCAGCATGAGACGGTGAAAGGGTTGATGCGGCCTAAAGAGGAAGTTTTATCGTATAATCTTGACGAGCCTTTAAGCCGTCTGATCCATATTTTTACTGTAGAAGAGTGTTCTAGGGTCCCTGTCTGTTCTCATAATCTCGATACTATTTTGGGGATTATTTCATCGAGAAGATATTTTTTTAATGCCGACAAGATACGGAACCCGTCGGATTTACAGGGAATTTTAAAAAAGCCCTTATTTGTCCCTGAATCGATGAAAGCGTTTCATCTTTTACGGCAATTTCGGTCGAAGAAGGAGAGCATAGCAATGGTGGTCGATGAATATGGGACGATATCCGGGTTAATTACTGAGGAGGATCTTGTCGAGTCGGTTATCGGAGAGATCCAAGATCGCAGGGATGGAAATAATCGGTATACTCGGTCTGGGTCTGATGTGATTATCGCAAGTGGTAAGCTGGAGCTTAAAGAGATAGAAGATATTTTTGGTATTACCCTTCCTAAGGCTTCGAATGTGGTGACTATTGGGGGGTGGCTTACTGAGCAGTTGGGAGATATTCCAACTACAGGTATGAGGTATGTGACAGACGATCTACTTTTTTATATCCTTTCTGCTGAGCCAAACAGGGTAAGTAGGGTTTATATCCGAGCATTGAAGCCAAAAAAGAGATAGATGTTTAGCTGGAAGTATTACTTTTTTTTCACCTTTTTATGCATAGCATTGCAGGGATTTTTTGCTATGTTTGAAATGGCTTCGGTTTCTTTTAATAAGATAAGGCTGCAGTACTATGTAAGCAAAGACAACCGGAGGGCGAAATGGCTCTCTTCTTTGATCCGCAACCCCTCCTATCTTTTTGGCACTACGTTAATTGGGGTGAATACTTTCTTACAGATGGGTTCTGAGTTTTCCAGGCAGCTTTATGAGTCTTGGCACTTATCTCCCGACTTTGCCCCCCTCTCCCAAGTTCTTTTAGTGGTAGTTTTTGGCGAACTATCTCCTATGTTTGCGGCTAGACGGCATAGTGAGCAGGTGGCAATGCTATGTGTTCCTATTATTTACTTTCTTTCTCGCCTTCTTACCCCAATCATTTTTTTTATCGATGGGGTCAACCGATTTCTCCATCATCTTTTTAAGAAAAAGATCGAAGCGAAGCTTTTTTTCACCCGAGAGGAAATTCAGAAGGCTTTTGAAGAGAGAGACACGCAAATTATTGGCCACGATCCTTTTGCGACCATTACGGTTAGGATTTTCAATTTAAAATATAAAGTGGCGAAAGAGGTGATGACCCCTTTACATCTTGCACAGCTTGTTCCATCGGAGTGTACGGTTGAGGAGGTGAGGAGGCTTCTTAGTTTTCATTATAGCCCCTTCATCCCCATCTATCATCGAGAGCATCACAATATCATAGCTGTCGCATATCCCAGAGATCTTTTGCAGGTAGAAGCCAAAAAAAAGGTTGTAGATCATTCCCGTTCTCCTTGGTTTATTACTGATACAGATTCTCTTTTACACATTTTGGAGCAATTTCGTCGCAATAGTCAAAGTGTAGCTATTGTTTTGAGCAGTCATGGGGTGGCTATGGGTATCCTCACTTTAGATGATTTGGTGGATGAAATTTTTGGCGAGCCGTCTGACGCCCCTTATCCCCCTGAAATGGAGCTATTGCCTCCGCCGTCTCATATTGAAAGGACGTTGCCGGGACATATGGAGGTTGCCGATTTCAATGAGAAGTTTCATGCCAATGTAGAACATAAAGAAGAGGAGACGTTAAGTGAGCTTATGGTAAGAGTGTTAGGCCACCCTCCCGCTAAAGGGGAGAGTATCCAAACCGATAATTTTTCATTTACAGTTATAAAACCCTCTCTTTTTGGAGCGAAGACGATTTTGGTCGTTACATCTTCCGTAGTTTCGTAACTAAATCGGTGAGGATACAGATAGCCTGATCGATTTCTTCTTTTGTCGTCCTCCTGCTTAGGGAAAATCGGACCGATGATCTAGCCCTTTTCCTTCCCAGTCCCATATGGATAAGGACTCTGGAGGGTTCGATGGAGCCTGAGGCACAGGCCGAGCCGTGGCTAGCCGCCACCTTTTTTTTATCTAAGTGATAGAGGAGTTCTTCTCCGTCTACTCCTTCAAAGTAGAGGTTACAGGTATTGACTACTCTTGGTTCTTTTCCATTGATAGCAACCCCTTGCAGCTGTCGTATTAAACTTGTTTCCAAATGGTCGCGTAGCTGTTTCATTTCATAGCTTTTTTGTGGCAAATATTTTTGTAAAAGCTCAACGGCTTTAGCACATCCGATAATTCCTTCTAAATTTTCTGTCCCCGATCGTCTAGCATACTCTTGTCCCCCTCCTGTAAGGTAGGGTTCCCACTTTTGCCCTTTCTCTATATAGACAAAACCAACCCCTTTGGGGCCGTGGAATTTGTGAGCGCTAAAAACGGCCGCAGAGACTCCGTCGGGGATAGAAATCTCTTCTTTTCCCATCAAGGCTATGGCGTCGATAACCAAAGGTATTTCCCTTTTTTTTGCCGTTTCTCCGATAGCTGCGATATCCCGTTTTTCTCCCGTTTCCGAGTTGACCCAAGAGAGGGCGATGAGCTTTGTGTGATCGGGGATATTTGAGAAGGTGAAGTCAGCGGTACAACCCATGTCTACCATTGCCCGGATCGTCTCATAGACCGAGGAGTGTTCTAGATTAGAAGAGACGATATGGCCGGAAGGTTTAGGGCCTAACATCCCTCGTATGGCCATATTGATCCCTTCGGTTCCTCCTGAGGTAAAAACAATCGTTTCAGGGCTCACCTTGAGGTAATCGGCTATAGATTTTCTTGCCTCAGTTAAGGCTTCTTTTGCTTGTCTTCCGTAGAAGTGTAGCGAAGATGGGTTGCAAGGAACCCCTTGCAAAGGCCCATACATAGCGGCAAAGACTTCCGGATCGAGACCAGTGGTTGCGTTATTGTCTAAGTATATCATAATCAGCACATTATAGAGATGTATCGATTTCTTATTTGTTGTTAAAATTTGAGCTTTACAAAACCGGTTTGATTCTTTTGGAAAGTAACATATCCTATTAAGGTATAGGCACTTTCAAAACAAGAGTCTGAGGTAGCAGGTCTAAAATTTTAATCCAAATATGAAATCAAAATAATGCTATTATGAGGCTGTCCCATTTGGTTAAAATTTTACCCTTGCTTCCCCGGATTTGATCTTTTTAAAAGTGCCTATACCTTAGCAAGATATGTCATTTTCAAAACAATCAAACCGGCTTTGTAAGGCTCAAATTTTTTGAGCAAAGCTAAAGATTTCAATAGTCTCATTATAGCTGTAATAGCCTTTTTTGGTTAATGAGACTGTTTCGGTCTTTTATTTGTTGTTGAAATTTGAGCTTTACAAAATCGATTCGATTCTTTCGGAAAGAGACATATTCTATTAAGGTATAGGCACTTTCAAAAACCAGAGTCTGAGGTAGTTAGGATAGATCTTTAACTCAAATAGGAGATAGAAATAGTCCCTTTATAGAAATGGTAATTTTTTAAATGTTATAAACAAATTTTTATAAATAATTAGATGTAAATTAAAAATTATATTTATTTATATTTATATTTTAAGTATAATAAAAGATAGTTATATGGATTTTATTACGGCGAATAAGTTTGTTTCTGTTGGGGCAATGTGTATAAAACCATTCTCCAAATCATGGGAATGGGTTCGTCATCCTGTGGACTCCTCTCCTTTGCGTTTTACTGCCCAGCGGGTGATGAGATGTGCGTTAGCTATTTTTGCTGTACCTATAGGCTTTTTAGGCATTTTTTCCACAATTCCTATAGCGTTTCTAGGAGTGCTCATCAAAAACATTGGGTATATCGGTTATCGCCATCTTACTATCAAAGAAGATAAAGCATTAGAGGCATTTAATGGGAAGTGTAGAAGAGATGAAATTAATATACTTGCTATTAAAACACTTAAAATTGAATTACAGGGTCGAGACTTTCAGCCCCTTCCACCAAATTTACAACTAACTAAGCTTATTATAGTCCTTCCTGAAGAGCCCGAGGAGGATTCATCAATTGACAACATACTTAGAAGAGTACCTCCAAATGGAGATGTGAGTAAGCTTTACAAAATAAATGGATTGCAAATAATTCATCTAACATACAGCAGACAGCTATTGCCGAAAGCCTCCACGCCGCTAATTGAGCCATAAATTGAGAAAAATGTGGGAGACTTGTAGCAGCAGCCGAGGAGGATTCACCGGCAGACCTGCCTGTGACGCGTACCGGCAGTAGAGGATGATCGTCAGAGCTACGGAGATATCTAAAAAGCAAATACCCTGCTTAGATCTCTCAACAGATGATACACAATTGAGAAATTAGCCTGCTCGGGCCGTTTCAATCTCCCATTTGGTT
>DAHXLK010000030.1 GCA_027366035.1 Chlamydiota bacterium | reverse complement strand
AAAAAACTCTATGATGCTCTTAACGAACTCATCTTGTCTTACAATCGTCTTTAGCTTTTTCATCGATATCTCCTTGTCAATGAGGAGATTCTCTACGAAATCGGTTTATTTTGATTCAAAATTTTAATGCGATTGCCCTGCCCCTTATGTAACACCAAAGTTGTAATGTCACCACTTCGCCAAAGTTAAAATGTCACCCTAACCTTAAAAAAGAGGGAGGGGATAGCTTTGGAGAACATGATGAGCATAAAAGAAGCCAATCGACTGAGTATACAGATAGACAGTGAAAATTTAAACTTGAAGAGAGCCGGTGAAGTGCTAGGGGTGTCTTTGAGGGGACTGTTGAAATCTCCCATTTGGTTAAAATTTTACCCTTGCTTCCCCGGATTTGATCTTTTTAAAAGTGCCTATACATTAGTAGGATATGTCACTTTCAAAAAAAATCAAACCGGCTTTACAAGGCTCAAATTTTAACAAAAAAGCGAAGATTTCAACAGTCCCTACAAAGGCCCGGAAAACCTATCTTGGTAGAAAGCGATGGTCAAGAGCATTCTTATACCTCTTGGGAGCAGATTCCTTATGCAAGATCTAGAGTGTTAGACAGTAAATAATTAGAGGCATACTGGCCCCAATCAGGTTAGAAGAAAGCCGGGGAAGCACCATCCATGGAAATAAAAAGAAAGAAAATAGGAAGGAAATCCGATTCCCATTTACAAAAGGTGACATTGTAACTTTGGATTGACACTTCTAGAGAATTTTATTAGGATGGATTCCTAATAGCCGCTAAGGTAAAATGAAAAGCATGAATTACATTAAAAGAATTTTTCTTTTCTTAAGCCTCAACTTCCTAGTCGTGATGACGATCTTGGTAGTGTTAAATTTTCTCCATGTTTCCCCCTATCTTCACACCTATGGAATTAGCTACCAAGATCTTTTTATTTTTTGTTTTATTTGGGGTATGGGAGGGGCGCTTATTTCCCTCTTTCTCTCAAAGCATATTGCTAAATGGATGGTTGGGGTAAAAATTATTTCAAGGAACGACTCAGAATTTCAAGAACTTTTATCTATGGTAGAAAATCTAGCTAGTGAAGCGGGTCTCTCCACGCCACAAGTAGGGGTTTATGCTTCTAAAGAGGTCAATGCCTTTGCTACAGGATCTAGTAAAAGAAATTCTTTAATCGCCGTTTCTACAGGTCTTTTAGAGCGGATGAAATCAGAAGATATTCAGGGGGTCTTAGCTCATGAAATTACCCATATTGCCAATGGAGATATGGTCACCATGACCTTATTGCAAGGAGTTGTCAATGCGTTTGTCATGTTCCTCGCTAGAATTCTAGCTTTAGCTATTTCGGGATCTAATAAAAATAACCGGCGCAGCCACTCTTCTATGAGCTTCTATCTCCTAGTTACCCTCTTTGAAATCGTCTTCATGATTTTAGGATCGATGGTGATTGCGGCCTACTCCCGTTACCGAGAGTTTAGAGCCGATTTGGGAGGGGCCCGTTTGACAGGAAAAGAGAAGATGATCGGTGCCTTACAAACTCTTCGTATCTTGCAAGAGATCAAAGATAGCAATACACACCTGGCCTTCCAAACTTTTAAAATCTCCCTACCACAAAAAAGGGGCTTTATCCGTTTCTTTGCTACCCATCCTCCGTTACAACAGAGGATTGAGCGTTTACAAAAACTGTGAAAAAAAAGATCTGCGTAGGCATCTCCGGGGGAGTCGATTCTGCCGTTTCAGCCCTTCTTTTAAAAAAACAAGGGCATAACGTCATCGGCCTCTTTATGAAAAATTGGGAAGAACCGGAAAATGCCGGCAATTGTACCTTTTCCCAAGATTTTGAAGATGCCCTTTCGATATGTGAACAAATTGGGATCCCTTGCTATTCAGTGAATTTTACAGAAGAATATCGTAAATATGTCTTCGACGAATTTTTAAGAGATTGTAAAGCCGGCTTTACGCCAAACCCCGATGTCCTTTGCAATAAAGAGATTAAATTCAAACATTTTTTTGAAAAATCCCTCCAATTTGGTGCCGACCTCCTTGCAACGGGTCACTACTGTAACACCGATCTAGAAGGGAACCTTTTTAAAGGAAAAGATTCGGAAAAGGACCAGAGTTATTTTCTCCATACAGTCTCCTCTTCAATTTTTCAAAAGGTCCACTTTCCTGTAGGTTACCTCACTAAACCCAAAGTCCGGCAAATCGCTAAAGAAGCGGGCCTTTCTGTCTATGATAAGCGTGGCAGCCGCGGTATCTGTTTTATTGGAAAACGTGATTTTAAACCTTTCGTGATGCGCTATCTCGGATTGTCTAAAGGCCACTTTGAAAATCTTGCAGGAGACGTTTTAGGGGAACACGATGGACTTGCCTATTATACGATAGGCCAAAGGAAGGGGCTTAAATTCGGAGGGGAAGGAGAGGCGTGGTATGTGATGGACAAAGATATTTCTCGAAATGTCGTCATCATCGACCGAGGCAAAGATCATCCCGCCCTCTTTGCCCTTTCCCTTATCGCTTCAGAGCTTGCTTGGATAACCCACCACCCTCCTGCTGATGCCTTCCGTTGCACCGCAAAAATCCGCTACCGACAACAGGATCAGCCTTGCCGGGTGACCCTTACTGAACATGGGGAAGCCCATGTTGTCTTTGACACACCCCAAAGAGCCATCACCCCCGGTCAAGCCGTTGTCTTCTATAAAGAGGATAGATGTCTTGGTGGAGGAAAAATCAAAACGAAATTGTCCTAATTTCAGCTAATCTCTGAGTCAATTCGGATACGGTCACTCTGGCACAGCCGATATGTTCAATGGCTATCCCTGCAGCAATATTTGCAAGTTCTGCCGCCTGAGAAATAGGAAGACCATTAGCGTAAGCGGCACAAATTACGGCAAGGACCGTATCTCCTGCTCCCGTCACATCTTTTACCTCTTTCTTCATCCTCACAGGAAAATCAAACCGCCCCCCCTTTTCGAATACCGACATCCCCGCATCTGACCTGGTAATCAAGAGGGTTTCTATCTCCGAGCGCAGCAAAATATCGGCAGCTACCACATCTAACGACTCCTCTTCATCCATTTTTGCCGCCTTATAGGCCTCTGAAAGGTTGGGTTTTAAAAGAGTAGCCCCCCGATATTTGGTAAAGTCACTCCCTTTAGGGTCGATGATGACAGGCAGTTTTTTTTGCACTCCTATTTCTATGATTTTCTTTAGGAGAAAGGGAGAGACAAAACCTTTCGCATAATCTGAGATGGCGATCACTTGAACCCGACCTATCCATCTCGTAAGTTGCGACACTATTTGTTCTTCTATTTCCTTTTTTATCGGGACAATTTTTTCTCGATCCACACGGAGAATTTGTTGGGAGGAAGCAATCAGCCGTTTTTTTACCGGCGTAGCATAGCCGGCTTCTTCTATAAGCCCGGAAACATTCACCCCCTCTTTAGCAAGAGCTTTTTTCAACCCTTCCCCTTCCCGGTCATTGCCGATCCGTCCTACAGCCGTAACCTCTCCTCCAAGAGAGACGAGGTTAACAGCTACGTTGCCGGCTCCACCGGGCCTAGACTCCTCTTTTTCAACCTGCAAAATCGGAACAGGCGCTTCCGGAGAAATTCTCTTCACTTTCCCCGTTATATAGGTATCTAGCAAAAAGTCTCCTATGACAAGAGCTTTAAAAGGGGTCAGCATTACCACCTTTCCTGTCTCGTAATATAGGGAACATAATCGGATACAGCATCTTCTAAAGTAGCGCAAGAGTATCCGCTCGGAAATTTCTTCATGTCTGCCAAAGTAAAATTTTGGTATTGTTTGACTAAAGGTTGCGGGGTTTCGATATAGCAAATCCTTATCTCTTTTTTCATCGCCCTAAAAAGGGCTTTTGCCAGCTGATTCCAGGTCCCTTTCTCTCCCCTTCCGATATTGAATATCCCAAAAAGGTGGTTATCTAAAAAACTGCACGTCATCCTGACCGCATCTTTAACATAGATAAAATCCCTTACCTGCTCACCATCGGCATATTGTCCCGGTTCTGTAGATTTATACAGATATACCACACCCCCATTTGCGACTTGGCCGGCCATCTTATAAATCATCGAAGCCATCTCCCCTTTGTGGTATTCGTTAGGGCCAAAGACATTGAAATACTTCAGACCAACTACCTTATCTAGCAGCCCCCTTTCATAAAGCCAGAGGTCAAATAGATGTTTGGAAAAGCCATAAAGATTGAGTGGGCGAAGTTTTACAATAAGACCGTGATCATCGGAAAACCCTTCTCTGCCATCGCCATAAGTAGCGGCAGAAGAAGCATAGATAAAACGTATCCCGTGTTCTATGCAAAATTCCGCCAGTCTAATAGAAAAACGGGTATTATTCTCTAGCAAGTAGTCGCCGTCTCTTTCTAAAGTATTCGAACAGGCTCCTAAATGAATTACTGCTTGTATATCTTTTTCCTTCCCTTGCAGGTATTCGAAGATCTTGTGGCGAGAGATGAGGCTGAAAAATCTTTTCCCTACCAGATTTTTCCACTTCTCCTTTCCCTTTAAATCGTCGACCAGGATAAGGGAAAAGATTCCTTGGTCATTTAGATAGCGGACGAGCGCCGAACCGATAAAGCCGGCGGCACCGGTAATAACAATCATACGTCTATGATACCTAACCGAATGGTTTTTTAAAATTCTCCATCTCTTAAAATGGAAACCTTTGAGACCTTGTGGAACTGTTTCGATCTCCCTTTGCCTTTTTTCTATATTGGGTACCACCCTCCTCTATGAGTCCGATATACCTCTTTTACCCTATACCAGCTGACCCCCTCTATCTCTTTTTGTACCCCCTCTCCTAAGCAGAAGAAACCGCTACCACTTCCTGTCATAGCTACCTTAGCAAATCCCATCTGCAATAAACTCTCCTTTATCTTCACCATCCTGGGTTCTAGACGGCAGGCGGCTTCTTCTAGGTCGTTATGAAAAATGCCAAGACGATTGTAGTCGATCGCCCGGTAAACCTGTTGTGTCTGAATAGAAAAGCCAGGGTGGGCAATCCACGCTTGTAACTCTTTTCTAGGCAAGTCGAAAACCTCCTCCCCCCTTCCTTGGCAAAGGGCTCTACCGGAAGAAAAAAAGAAGGGGACATCGGAACCAAGTTCCCCCCCCCATTCTGCCAATGTCCTTTCTGCGATTGGTTTGTCTAAAAGATCCTTTAAAGCAAAAAGGGTAGTCGCTGCGTTGCTGGAGCCGCCGCCGAAGCCTCCGCCTATGGGGATTTTTTTATCTAAATGGATAGCTAAGTAGAAAGAAAGATTAGTTTTTTGCCGAAATAATCGGACCGCTCGCAAGATAAGATTATCTTTTTGAAGGCTAGGGTCGTTACAGGTAAAACTATCTGTAGATGCTAAAGATAGGGTAATCGTATCTCCTAGTGAGACGGTTTGGAAAAGGGAGTGGATCTCATGGTACCCATCTCCTTTTTTTTCTATGATTTTTAAAAAGAGGTTAAGCTTAGCCGGAGAAAAGTAGCTATTCTCCCGATTTGCCTTCATCTGCAAGATCTTGTATCTCTTTTTCCTCTTCTTCCTCTTTTTTTTCTTCTTGTAAGACCTCTTTCACCTTGGCTTTGACCCCCCCTTCTCCTAAAATGGTTAGAGTGATCTCTGCAGGGACCCCCTCTTTCAAGCGAAGGTTAATTGGATAAGTACCGAGTTCTTTTATAGGGCGCGGAAGAAGGATATATTTTTTTTCTAAAATAAAGCCTTCTTTAGCAAAAAGCTCCACGATATCGGCCCCTCCGACCGAACCGTACATATTTCCTTCGGGATCGATTTTAACTTCAGTTGTGAGGGTCATCCCTTGGAGGCGAGAGGCGAGAGCTTCAGCTTCGGTTTTGTCTACAACGGCCTTTTTAGCCCTTTCTTCTTGTAGTCGCTCTTGCATCCTTACAGTGTGGGGTTTCGCGATAACGGCTTTTTTTTGGGGTAAAAGATAGTTTCTAGCATACCCTGCCTTGACAGAAGCAATATCGCCGCTACGGCCTAGCCCATCTACATCTTCTAAGAGGAGTAATGTCTGTTTCATATATAATCCTTTTCTTAATCTTCAGAGACAAAGGGGAGAAGGGCGACATATCTTGCCCTCTTGACCGCCTTCTTTAAGAGTTGTTGATAGTGGTGGGTAAGTCCGGTAATCCTTCGAGGGAGGATTTTGCCACGCTCGGAAATAAACTGCTTAAGAGTTTCAATATCTTTATAATCGATGGTTTTTGCCTTCATCGCGGTAAAGGGACAGGTCTTTTTTTTCTTAGTAAAAACAGACTCTATCTGCGCTAGTTTATTCATATAGTTCCTTATTGTAATTTGATAGGTGGAAAATTAAGATCCTCTCTTACATCGTCTGCCTGTACAGTCATATAACGAAGGAGGTCTTCATGTAATTTATATTCTTTAACTAATTCTGTAAGAACCTGTGTGGGCGCAGAAAAATAGAGGAGAAAATAATACCCCTCTTTTTTCCCTTGAATAGCATAGGAAAGCTTTTTCCTCCCCTGGTCAAATACTTTGCGAATTTCACCGCCTCTACCGGTAATTTCGTTTATAATCTTATCCCAAGCCTTTTTGCGGGACTCATCACTTAACGTAGAGGTGAGGATGAACATCCCTTCATATAGCTGCTTTTTTTCTTTTTTCATCTATTTTCCTTTTTTTAACCAACCATCGATGAGCCCTAGAGCCTTATCGATGATCTCTGGTAATATCTTTTTTTCCATTTCGGAGAATTTCTCCAATACATAGGAAGAAATATCTCCATCGGGACACCCAATCCCCATTCTGAGGCGGGCATATTCCACAGTTTTGAGCTCTCCCTCAATGCTTTTTAAGCCATTGTGGCCACCGCTTGAACCTTTGAGGCGCAAACGGTGACTTCCAAAAGGAAGGGCGATATCATCGGTTACTACCAAAATTCCTTTTAGAGGAACCTGGTAAGCCTCTACAATTTTTTTCACTGCCACCCCACTTAAGTTCATGTAGGTTTGCGGTTTAGCTAAAAAAAAATCTACTGCTCCGGCAATGGATGCCTTCAGCTTTAAGCTCTTACGAAAACGTAGCCCCATCCTTGTGGCTATCGCCTCTACGACAGAAAAACCCAAATTATGCCTCGTATCGACATATTTTTTCCCAGGATTTCCTAGCCCTACAATGAGACAGTTCATTGTTTATCAAGCTACTTGCTTAGCTACGGTAACCGCAATCTCGTTCATCTTTGCAAGAGGCCTTACCTCTTTCGGAAGCTCGATATCAGAGAGCCTCTTATAATCTTCAAGGTTCATAGGTTGCACGTCGATCACAAATTCAGATGGGATATGTTTCGGCAAGCAGGAGACTCTAAGAGCCCGGATCAACTGTCTAAGCAAACCACCTAACTTCACTCCGACACAATCGGCCTCTCCTGTTAATACGATAGGGACGTTGACATGGATAGGTTTATCTTGCTCGATCACTCCAAAATCGATATGAAGGATGAGGTAGTTGGTCGTATGGTAATGGATATCTCTTACTAATGCTTTCAATACTTCGTTTCCGTACAGCAGCTCAAAAATAGTAGTGGAAAGCCTTCCAGGCTTGATCTTTCGGATAATCGTATAAAAATCGGATGCTTTGACATAAATAGACTCCGATTTTCTTCCTCCTCCATATAGGACAGCAGGAATATCTTCCGCTCGACGTAGACGTTTGACGCTACTTTTTTTTATATCATCCCTTTTCATAACTTTCAGTTTCATAGTTTCCTCAAATAAATTTCACCTCTCCAATAACCATCTCGGCAACCACTGTCTTCGAAATAGTCCCCCTCTTCCCAGTAAGGGCAACCTCCATTTTTAGGTCGTCGGCAAATCTTTTCACTATCTTATTGCTTCCAAAATCGGGAGAGACAATAAAAGACCTCCATTCCTCTCACATTTTCTTCGATTTGTACCCCCGATCTCTCCATCGGGAAATAATTCAATTTTCCTTCTATTTAGCTGATTGTTTAAGCTCTTTTGCAATGTTTGTGGCTAGGGCTTCGTGAGAGTTCCGGCAAATATTCGCCACTCTTCCATTTCTACTCAAACTTGGGGTGGAAGGATTCGAACCTCCGCGTGGCGGTACCAAAAACCGCTGCCTTACCGCTTGGCGACACCCCAATAAACGGATCACTTCATGATCCTAAGACGTTGAATACTACCTTAATATTTGAATTATTTGCAATCATTTATATGATACAAATAAATGCCAAATTGTCTTCGAATTGTCCATATTTCTGCCGAACTTGCTCCGATAGCCAAAATCGGAGGGCTGGGAGATGTTGTCCTCGGCCTCTCTAGGGCCTGCAAGAAGCTGGGGCATAAAATCGAAATCCTCATACCCAAATATAGCTGCCTGCAGACTGAATATTTGAAAAACATGGAAATAATGCAGGCCCACCTCCCCTCTTTTGATGGAGAGACCTATTCGGTATGGAAAGGGGAAGTAGAGGGGTGTGAAGTCCTTTTTTTAGAACCCCACCATCCGGAAAACTTTTTTCAAGAAGGGAGCATTTACACCGGTAAAAAAGATATTTCGAGATTTACCTACTTTTCCCGACTAGCGTTAGAATATCTATTATCCCGGAAAGAAGAGATCGATGTCCTCCATCTCCATGACTGGCATGTTGCCTTAGCGGCCCCTTTATACAAAGATCTCTATATTGTAAAAGGGCTAAAAACGGCCATTGTCGTCATCAATCTCCACAACCTAGAGCATCAAGGAAAATGCCTTGCTTCTGATTTAGATAAAATCGGCCTTCAAGGTAAAAATTATTTGACTCCGGATAAACTCTTAGACGATCCCGCTTCTCATCCCGATCCGATCAACCTACTCAAAGGAGGTATTATCTATGCAGATCTCGTCATTACCGTCTCTCCCAACTATGCCAAAGAAATCCTTACCGTAGAGATGGCTTTTGGGTTAGAAAGGACGCTAAGAAAACATGAATCTAAAATCATCGGAATATTAAATGGCGTCGATTACGACATCTGGAATCCTGAAAAAGATATCCATGTCCCTTATGCCTATTCTCCTTCGCAGAGCATAAAAAAAATTTTACTGGCTAAAAAAGAAAATAAAAAGGCGTTTCAAAAAAAGATACACCTTAGTGAATCCGATAGCCCCCTTATTTCTTGTATCAGCAGGCTGGTACCCCAAAAAGGGCCTACCCTCATCAAAGAGGGGCTCTTATATGCTCTACAAAAAAAAGCACAAATTGCCCTTCTCGGCACCAGTTTTCTTCCTGATATTCAAGCCGAGTTCGACCATTTAAAGGAGAAAATGAGGCAAAATCCACATGCCTTTTTCTTCTATCAGTATAATGAAAACTTAAGCCGCCTAATGTATGCTGCTTCCGATTTTATCATCGTCCCTTCTCTTTTTGAACCTTGCGGCTTAACACAGCTCATCGCCATGCGCTACGGAGCTATACCTATCGTCCGAAGGGTTGGGGGGCTTGCCGATACCGTTTTCGATATCGACTCGTCCGACATCCCAAATGCGAGGAAAAACGGCTTTACCTTCGACGCCTTTGAATCCCACAGCCTCAATAAAACGATCGACAGAGCGCTAGACTATTGGTATAACAAACAAGACAAATACCAAGAGATCCTCCTCAACGGCATACATATGGATTTTGCCTGGGAAAAAGGGGCAACGGAGTATATCAACGCCTATGAAAGGGCTTTTTCAATTTCGGAGTATAGCAAATTCAAATGACGCTAATATACTGTCAAAAAAATTTTTTATAGGGCTTGTTGGAATCTTTAGCTTTGCCGTTAAAAATTGAGGTTTGATATTGCCGCCTTTTTTTAGACACTGGTTGCAACTAATTAGATTTTCTTGTATTCTTTTGTCATTTAACAAACAAACTTGGATAGTAAGGAAATGATAATAAAAGCTAGGATTTTCTTTTCGTTAATAGTAGTTTTTGTGATTGTGTGTTCTTTCTTTTTTCTTTTTGCAGAAGAAACTTTTATTGAAAACAAAAAAGCTATTTCTACCTTTTTGCTAACACCAATAGGTAAGCCAGTCTTTTTTCCTCTTCAAGGATTGGAGCGGGGAAGCGATTTAAATTACATCTCAAGTAGATGGTTATACGAAACATCTACCTCTGCATTTCCGGAAAGTATTTGCTTTTACCCTATATTAAAGCTAGCAAAGGATAACTTTGCGCTTCAAGGTCTTTATGATTTTCAAACTTCTAAGGCTATAAAAAAGAGCAGTAATATTTATACCATTAATAAAGAAGGATGGGTGAAAAGTAATTTGGCAGCATTAGGAAAATTCAAAAATAAAGGGTGGGTTATTGAACACTCCTATTATATTACTAATAATTTTGTTGTTTCTCAACAACTTAAAATGTCTAGTGCTATAATTAAGTCATTAGGACCTATGTTTAGGTTTAATCAATATGAAGCAGATTTTGTATATGCATTTTAGAATTATTTTGGAGTAGAGAATCGAAAATAGATAATGCGCCTCTTCAAAGGAGAGGAGAAAGAGAAGGGAAGCTTTACTTTTTCCATGGTAATAAAAGCTACCGGAATATTTAGATTTCCAAATACTTTGTTATAGGCTAATAAAATTTGATCCAGTGGGGCTTCTTTTTTGAAGATTATTAACATATATTCATTTTTATTCAGCAGTTTTTTTGCCCGTTTAAATACTCTCTCATAAGAGGCCCTGATACCATGAGAGGGCCTTACTCGGTACAGGCAACTTATTAATCCGTTAAAATAAGGGAAACATTTTATGGCCCTCGCGAGAAAGAGGGTGCAAATAGGATGACATAAGGAAAAAATGAGAAAATTATACACCCAAGAATTGGACCGGTAAATTAAGATGCTGCCTGGCTTGGGGACCCCTTCTTTTGCTAGTACTTTATAACGGAGAGAGAGGAGTTTTTGACTTATAAAAGGGAGGAAAAATTCTGAAAGCCTTCCGGAAATAGTAATGCTAAAAACTAGTGTTATACCTCCAATAATTCCAAAGCTTCCGGCAGGGGTAAATCCCAATTTTTCGTTAAAGAGATAGAGGCAAAATGCGGCAAGTAAAACACCTATAAAGCTGAGGAAATTAGAAGCTGCGATGATTTGCCCTCTTCTTTTATCCGGACTATTTACCTGGATAAATGAGTCCATAGGGATTACAAACATCCCTCCAAAAATTCCAAGTAATACCAACATGATACTCACTGTAGTGAGGGTATGAGAAAAAAAAGAAAGGATGAAAAAAATAATAAAAATAAAATAACCGGCACTACATGCCAATCCTAGTTCAATTTTATTCTTTGATAGCTTTCCTGCCGCCCAAGCCCCAAAAGCGATACCTAACGCTGTTAATAAAAATAGGTACCCCCCCCCTACCTCGCTTAATGATAAAGATTCGATAGCAAAGGGGATGATGTTCAGCTGCACATAGGCTCCAATGAAGAGAAAAAATGAGGAGGCTAAAATTGCTGGGAAAAGATGGGACCTTTTCCAACTAAGAGATAGCGATTGATAAATTTCATATAGGAAAAACGGATTAATTTTTTTCTTAGAACGTCTGGCTTCTGTTTTTCGGATAAAAATACTAGAAAAAAATCCAAGTACAGACACCATGACGCAAATCAACGCGACTAATTCAAAGTTTCTATGGGAAATATCGGTAATAAATGAAGCCAAAAAGGTCCCTAGAATAACAGCTAAATAGGTAAAGGAGGTTAAAAGTCCATTGACTTTCGAAACTTTTTCAGGCTCAACAAGTTCAGGAATAATCCCATATTTGGAAGGACCAAAGATAGCGCTCTGCGCTCCCATCATAAATAAGAGGAAATAGGTCATAAATTCTGATTGTATAAGCACTGCAATCAAAGCAAAAAACATCACCAGAAGTTCTAATACTTTTGTAAAAAAAATAATCGTTTTTTTACTGAATTTGTCAGCAAGAACCCCACCGGCGGAAGAAAAAAGCAGAAAAGGGAGGACAAAAACACCACCGGCTAAAGAAAGTATAGTGTTCGCTTCTTCTGCCCCTTTAATATCTATCCAAAAGAAAATGACTAGAAGTTTATAAAGATTATCGTTTAAGGCACCTAAAAATTGGGTAGCATTAAGAAAATAGAAAGAACGAAAATCCGCGTGATTTTTTGTGCGCATTCTTTCCCTTACATTTGACTTTTAGCTTCTTATAAGAATATCCTTCTCCAAGAATAATTGGTAGAAAATGAGTGGACGCTCCCATCTAATTTTCAGTAATCAGATAGAAATTTTAGCAGAAGCTTTATGTAAAACTGCTTTTACATTTCCTCCATTATCTAAAAAATATGTACTGGTGGAAAATTTTGTGCAGAAAAGGTGGCTTCAAAATTATCTCGCGAGTTTTTCTCGTTTAGGTGTTTGCACAGGGCTTATTTTTTTGAATGTAGAATCTTTTATGCTAGAACAGAAAGAGCCGTCGTTTCTTCATTATTTCCTTGCCCTCCAATATGAGGTAACTACAATTCTTGTAAAAAAAGAGGGAGAATACACACCTCTTATTAAATATCTATTAGATGAAAAAGGAGAAATAAATTACAAAAAAAAACTCTCGTTTTGTAACTCGCTTGCTATGCTTTTTAAAAAATATTTTCAAGAAGGATCTGATCTCTCCCAAGCCATGCCTTGGCAAAGATCCTTATGGAATTGCCTATTTGAAAATTGGGGATGGAAGGATCCGATTGTTTTTACAAAAGAATGTAAAAAACTAGAGAATACTCAAATACATCTATTTGCTGTAGGGCCTATTCCAAAGACGTATATAATTTATTTTCAAGAGCTTGCTAAGTCTGTTCCTGTTTTTCAATATCTTGTTTCTCCTTCAAAAGAATATTGGACAGATATGGCTACACCCAAAGAATCTAAATCCTTTTTAAATGGCTACTTGCCAGATGAAAATCCGTTTCTTGCCCATTTCGGAAAAGCCGGGAGGGAATATTTTAAGGTATTAGATGAATGGGATTCGTATATAGAGGAGAGCTATGTTGATAATGGAGAAAAGACGTTGTTAGAAAAAATACAGCAAGATATATGTGTTGCAAAGCCAAAATCTTTATTCCCTACCCTTTTAAAAAACACAGATGACTCCCTAGCTATACATCTTTGTGGCCCTTCAAAAATGCAGGAGATACAAATCCTTTATGATAGACTCTCGGATTTGTTAAAAAAGTATTCCTTTTCTTTAAATGACATTTTGGTTCTTGCTCCAAATATGGAAGAATACTTGCCTTATATATCTTTGATCTTTGGAGCAGAAAAAAGTTCATTTGCTTATAGAGCTATAGATTGCTTTATTTCTCACCTTGCACAGGGAATACTGCAAATTATGGAGCTTGCCTATTCCAACTGGGAGGTAGAAAAAATCCTTACCCTCCTTAGAAACCCTGCTTTTCAAAAGCGTTATCAGCTGAAAGATAAGGAGATAGACCTTATAAAGCAGTGGATCCTTTCGGCGAAGATCTACTATAGTTTTGAGGACAACCTAAATTCTTTTAAAAAAGGAGGGGAAAGGCTCCTTAGAAGTTTGATAGAATCACCCGCGCTATATAAACCTGAATTAGTGTTAAACTTCAGTGATGCAGAGCTCCTCAATACCTTTCTTCAATGGATTGAAATCCTGAATGAAGATGTCTCATTTTTAAAAACTAACCCTTCTCTTACTCTATCTAACTGGATCGAATATCTATCTCAATTAAAAGATAGGTATTTTGAAGAAGAAGATACTATTCACCCTCTAGCTGAGTTGTTAGCGAAATTATATGATATTAAGATAGTAGAGCCTATAGAGTTCCATGCTATTTATGCGGTGTTACAAAGAGAGCTTTCTAAGCCAATTTTTAGGTGGAATAGCCCGCTAGTTGAAGGTATTACCTTTACCACATTGCAGAGAGGAACGGTAGTCCCTAGCAAGGTCATCTGTCTATTAGGAATGGGAGAAGATACTTTTCCAAGAAAGGATCTTCCCATTTCATTTAGTATCCTTAAAGAGAAAAAAAAAGAGGAAGAAGATAGGTATCTCTTCTTGCAGATTCTTATAACTGTTAAAGAGCGCCTACTTATTTTTTACTCTACAAAATCACCAGAGGATGGAAGGGAACTAATGCCATCAACTTGTGTCCAAGACTTTTTAAGGATTCTAAATGAAGATTACCTCATTACGGGGAAAAAAATATCTGAATCCATTACATATACTTATCCCCATCTTTCCTTTCATAAGAGTTTTTTTATCCCCGGCTCTCCCATTTTGTGTTATGACGAAAACTTATTTCAAGCTGCAAAAAGTTATTCTCAAATGACAATGGATCAAAAAAAAGAGTATGTATTTGAAGATATTCCCTCTCAAGAATCTACTACAGAGAACATGGAGGTCGACCTTAAATCACTTGTCCGGCTCATGAGCAATCCCGTACAGTTTTATCTCAATCAAGTAGAGAGGATCTATTTAGAAAAAAATGAAAGGGAAAAATTTTATGAAGAACAATTCTCCTATAAACCCTTCTTTTCACTGCAAGATTGGATAGAAAAACCCCTTCTTGCTAGGCTAAAATCACAAGGTAAAACTCCTGTAGGGTTATTTGGAGAGCTATATTGTCAAAAGTTTCAAGAGGAGCTTTTCTTTTTAAGGGATCTTTTAGCAGATAATGAAGTAAAGGACTTATGCAAAATAATACTTGTAAATGGGTTAGAGAACTCTATGCAAAAAGATGGAGGCACCTATCTTTATCCTGCCTTACAATTGAAGTCGCAGGGAAGCACTATCACTATGGTAGGCGAATTGCTAGATATTTCACCTAAAGGCCTTGTTATTCATGAAGAAAAAAAATTTGCTACGATTGTAAGAAAATGGCCAACGATTTTGATCTATCTTTGTTTATTTAAAAACATACCGGATATTCTATTTGTAAAAAAGAAGCTACAAATCGTTTCCCTTGCCCATATTGATCCACTGAAAGAATTATCATTACTTATTTCTTATTATAGAGTAGCTAAAAATACACTTTCTCCTTTTTTCCCAACCTGGGCAAATGCTTTCTTAAAAAAAGATGGAGGGGCTCTTAAAAAAGAAATGCAAAAAATCCACGGTGGTTTTGTAAAAGATCCATATTTATCATGGTTATTGCGAGGAAGAGATATGAGGGCAGATAAAGTATTTTCTATTTGGGCTCCTTATTTAAGGAATATCTTTGCTTCTTTAACTCGACTTTGTACATTTTGCTGAGGCGAGTTTTGCAAGATTTTGACCTACAATCTGTTACAGATTCTTGCAATCGGCTTGAACACGCCATTGCAGGAACTTGTAATAGATTGCAGATCAAAAGGTTGTGAAAATCGCCTAGAAAAACGTACAAAGTCGAGTTTAACAGTTATATGAGATTTTCGATTTTAGAAAAAGAGACGCCACTACTTGGTCATAAAGTCTTACAAGCATCTGCGGGGACTGGAAAAACTTTTGCTATTGAGCATCTCGTCTTAAGACTTCTTACACTTGAAGATAACCCTTTTTCCTTAAAAGAGATATTAATTGTTACATTTACAAAAGCAGCCGCTTCCGAATTAAAAATTCGAATTAAAAATAGCTTAGAACAAGTCTTGTTGAGGCAATACGCCCATCTTTTCCCCTATTTACAGCTAAATGACGTCACTAGGCAAAGGCTAAAAGATGCAGCTATAGAAATTTCTGATTGTCAAATATTTACAATTCACAGTTTTTGTTTGAGTACCCTTCGTGAGTTTGCTTTTGAATCCCATCTTATGCTGCCTCAAGAGATGGATCATTCATCTGTCAATGTAACATTATTGTGGGAGTGTAAGAATTTTTTACGAGAGGAGATAAGTAAGATATGTACTGTAGAGGAATTACAGCTTCTTTTACAAGAATTCAGCCATGTCGATGGATTAGCGACAAAATTATTAGATTCTCTTTATAAAAAAGCCCCTACTTCCAATGAAGTAGTTCAGA
>DAHXLK010000052.1 GCA_027366035.1 Chlamydiota bacterium | reverse complement strand
TCGCCTGGTTCGGCAAATTTAGGCGTTTGAGCAAGGACTATGAACTGGTGACGTTGACGAGTTTATCGATGATGTATCTGGCGATGATTCGACTTATGTGTAAGAGGATCAGTCAGATGGCTTAATTCAGAGAATATCTCTAAGCATGTAAGGCTTGCATTACAAATTGTAATCACACAAAAAATGTTTTAATATGCCTCTGAACCTACCTCAATAATTTTTTTTGACATGCTAAACTTACCGTCTGTCTGGAGGTTTTGTCTATGAAGCAATTCGAAGGGTTGAAAGATAAACAGTGGATGCTGATAGAAGAGTTGATGGCCCGGAGCCCTCTTCTATAGAGGAGGAAGAAGCGCACGCAGTGGAGAAAAGCATGGAATGTATCTTCTATATTGACTCGTGGGTGTCGCTGAATAGATGATCCCAAGGAGAAGAAATATGCAAATAGAACACCAGTTCACAGATGGCTTGTACTATGGGATTGTTGAAATCTTTAGCTTTGCCGTTAAAATTTGAGCCTTGCAAAGCAAGTTTGGTTTTTTTTAAAAGAGACATATCCTGCTGAGATATAAGCGCTTTTAAACCACATAGGAGATCGAAACAGTCCCAAAATAGGATGTCACCGGTAAAATGACAAGTATAAAACTGTACCAAGCTGCTGCTCTTTGTATGCTTCCCCATTGGACGATTACCGAATATGGGATCCGACTAGTAGAGCAATTTCGTAATCCCGATACTTCTACCATGCTAAAAATCCTTACATTTATGAAAACTTTCTTCATAGTAGGGATACTTTTTCCTTTTGCGATAGCAGGACTTGGTGTAGGGCAAGCATTTCATTATTTGGCTTATACACAATCGAACACCTCTTACCTTTACCAAAAAAATATAGAACAATTACGTCTTGAGACGCATTTTACGGTATATCAAGGAAACTGCTGTCTTACTGACGGAGGATTTGCCCTTATATTTGGAGGTCTCTCCCTTCCCAATAGAGAAAGGGCCGGATTACTGATAAAAAAAATTCAAAAACATCAGCCTACTTTAGTAGCCCTTCAAGAGGTGAGTAGCTTAAGAGAGGCCCTTTATTTATCCAAAGAGCTAAAACGACTGGGGTATGGAGAGTTTTATTTCCATATGGGGGCAATGCCTAGTATTTTGGCCAATACTAGCGGTCTTTTTATTGCCAGTAAGGTTGCTATAGAAAATCCAAAGTTTCAAAGTTATAGCAAAATCAAAATCGCCGGGCTGGAAAAGTGGGTAAATAAAGGCTATTTTTCCTTCACGATTCCAAACGTTTCCAATTTTATCACTACCCATTTAAGCCCATCGGAAAATGACTATAACCCCTATCCGGAGAGGATCTTGACCCGGAAACAAGAATTAGAGGTTTTATGGCAAGAGGCAGTAAGGCTTCATGAGGTAAATGGCTTTGCGGTACATATTCTTGGAGATTTTAATATCGCCAGAGGTGGAAAAGAGTATAGCAGCGCCCCATTTTTTCAAAAAAGCAGGGATGTCTATATAGAAGGATTTACTTGCCAAACAGATAGCCTCCTAAAAAAAAATTGGCAACATAAAAAGGGGGCATTGCCGGGCCTTATTGTAGATTATTTCCTTACATTTTTTGGTAACTCAATCTCTACCGATAAAGTCCCTGCAATTGAGGAGGGGATTTCGGATCATCAACATCTAATTTCTCAGGTATAAACTTTTGCAAAGTAGCGTATTTACATAATGCTTTATATCCATACAAGAGGATATGTTCCGGCATTAAATGGGTGAGGACAAACTCTTTAGCGTTACTAGCGATCTGCCTTGCTTCTTCATCGTGCTCTTTTGCCCACTGAAGCTTTAGATACAGATCGGAAAGATCTTGTTTTAAAGGGACATAATGGACCCAGGGCTTGAGCTCGCCATAAAAATATTCGATATTTTTCGATTCTTGCTTGAAAGAAAGGCATCCCGAAAAGAGTTTCCAATGCGCTGCAGGAAAACTACAAGTGACCCCATCTAAAATAATCTGGTATTTATAATGAAAAACTTCCTCCCAAGGAACAGCTTTGATCGGCCCCATCTCTTTTTCAGAACGGACGGGATCGTATTTACACCGATCGGGGTATTCGGAAAATGCCGCATCTATCCATTGAGGAAATTTTCTAGATTCCGCTACCAAAAACCCTCTTGGAAATTTTTTAAAATTTGCAAAAGAGTACTCTCCAAAATGCTGAGTATCCCAAGGCTTTCCCCTCCAAAAGAGCTTGTTTACTTTTTTCTTCCAGGGCCATCGAAACGCCTCTTCATTGACTTTGCGGATCAAAAAATTCCACCCTTCGTCTTCATTTCTAATATCATAGTTCCATTCGGCGAAGAGGATGACCTGATCCATATTCTTTTCCTTAGCGGATACAAAAATGGGGGCCGATTGTCTATGCTTTTTCCTCTTAAAGAACTGCTTTCGGATCCGATCTTCGTTGTAATAGATGAAATCGACATTGGGAATTGGGTAGCGTTTTGCTATTTCTATGAGGAAGTATTTGATGTTGCTCTCAGGGCCATAAACATTGCCATCGATAATTTGATAGCGGAGAAACTCTTTATATTTTTTACAACTAGCCCACGTCTTTTCTAAAAGCTCACGGGAAACTCCTCGCCTCTCATATCTTTGAAAATCCCGGTGAATGGCTCCCTCCATCCAATCCGGCTGTTTGCCGCAACCGGCGAAAAAAAAGAAAACCCAAATAAATAGAGTCGTTCGCATGTATCCAAATCAGTTTCTAAAGACTCTCCCTTTTTGCAATATAGGGATATAGCTCCTGCGATAAGTCCGGAATCTCTCCATTTACTGCATCAGAATCCTCCTCTTTGAAAAAGAGAGGACTATAAGCAATATATATCCCTAAACTTCAATCGTCATGAGATGCCCACTCGATCTCATCTATAATCTCCTCTAAAGAAGATAGTTTTTGGCTCTCTGTGCCTAATATTAAATGATGAAGAATGTCTTCTATCTTCTGAAGGGTATAATTTGTTGCGTTTTGCGTAATCATTTTTGCAAAATCCACTACGCTATCTGTGGCGTTTAAAGCCGCCGCCATTTTCCCCAAAACATCACCGGCAACAACCATTATTGTTCTATCCGGATTTTGACTCTCTTGCCTGCAATCAGCACAACCATATTGATGATTTTGAAAAGATTCTCTAATACAGGAAAAATGAAAAAAATGATTCCCACAAATACTTGAAATAGGCGGGTATGCTTCTATTGATTTTGCTACCAATGGAGACATACATATGGAGCAAGTGTGAAGATCGGTTGAGTGGCTCATATTATTTATCCTCTTGTTGCATGAAACGCCTCATAGGGGACGAATAAACGAAGAAACGTGGACATTATATCAAACAGGATCATTTTGCAGCAGACAAAATTTGTGCCAAAATTACAAATCTCCTATTCATTAAAAAAAAATTTTTGTATGTATGAAAATAGTACAACTCCTACAAGGAAGGATTCATTATATGGCCAAAAAAAGAAAAAAATCAGGGTTAACCACACAAACCTACTCTCTTTCTCCGGAACTTGCATCGCTGGTTGGGAAAAAGAAGATGACAAGACCTCAAGTAGTAAAAAAACTGTGGGAATATATCAAAAAAAACAAAAGACAAGATAAAAAAAACAGACGTCTTATCGTCCCCGATACCAAATTAGCTGCAGTTATTGGCAATAAACCCATCGATATGTTAAAATTAGCCGGCGTTTTAACTAAACACATCAAAAAATGATTTATTTTTAAAATTCCCCTTCCCTCAGAAGGGGGATTTTCTTTATCCTATCCTTACATGTCAATCATCATAATTCCGGCAAGGATGGGATCTACCCGTTTTCCCGGTAAACCTTTAGCAAATATTTTAGGCAAACCGATGATCGAGAGGGTATGGCATATTGCCACAGCCGTCCCCTCTGCATCTAGAGTAGTAGTTGCTACCGATGATATTCATCTAAAGAATAAAGTAGAAGGCTTTGGAGGGGAAGCACAACTCACAAGCTCCGATTGTAAGACCGGGACCGATAGGGTGGCAGAAGCAGCAAGGCTTATGGGATATACTGATGGAATCTTCATCAACCTCCAAGGCGATGCCCCCCTTACTCCACCATCTCTAATCGAAGAGATGATTCAGGTGATGGTGCAAGACCCTCTTGTTCCTATGGCAACTGCCGCCTGCCTTGCAGATGGGATGCAAGGCACCAAGGTTGTGTTTGATAAAAAAAATAACGCCCTTTATTTCTCTAAAGCCGAGATCCCCCATCACCGCAATTCCGATGAAAAAAAAATCTACCGGCATATTGGCCTATATGCTTACCGTTTTGCGACTCTACAAAAACTCTCTTCTTTAGAAGAAAGCCCTTTAGAAAAAGCGGAAAAACTAGAACAGCTAAGGGCCTTGGAAAATGGTATCTCTATAAAAGTGGTAACCTTCGATTTATCAGGAAAAAAACAGGCTTCGGTAGATTACTTAGAAGATATCGCTATCGTAGAAGAGATATTGCTCCAAGAAAAATTTCCCCCTATGGGACTGTTTCGATCTTCGATTTGCCGTTAAAATTTGAGCCTTGCAAAGCCGGTTTGATTTTTTTGAAAGTGACATATCCTACTAAGGTATATAGGCACTTTAAAAAAGATCAAATCCGGGGAAGCAAGGATAAAATTTTAACCAAATGGAAGATCGAAACAGTCCCCCTATCCAAAAAAGGGGCTAACTCCTTTTTAGAGATTATTTCGATCTTTGTCGTAATTTAAAAATAGCAAAATCAGTTTGATTTTTTGAAAGTGACATATCCTACTAAGTTGTAGGCACCTTTAAAAAGATCAAGTCTGGGAACACAAGGGTAAAATTTTAACCAAATGAAAGATAGAAACAGTCCCTAGATGCAAAAAATCACCCTCTTAGATAGTATAGGACTTTGATACGAATCTTGAAGGAGTAAGATCCATGTCTAGACTCACACTAATTTTTGCCCTCATCACCTTTTCTATTTTTGCTGAAGTTCCCCCATTTACCGGAAAAGTACAAGGCAATAAAGTTCGCCTTCGAACTAAACCTGACTTAGAGGGGTACATTGTCAAAACGATGAATAAAAATGACCTCCTTCTAGTTGTCGGAGAACAGGGAGATTTTTGGAAAGTAGCCGTCCCTAAAGGGGTCAAAGCCTATATCTTTCGAAGCTATGTCCTCGAAAATACGGTAGAAGCAGCTAGAGTAAATGTACGACTTGCCCCTACTGTCGACGCACCCATCATCGGCTCTCTTCACAGCGGGGATAAGATAGCGGGGGATATTAGCCTCCTCAACAATAAGTGGCTCGAAATTACCCCTCCTCAAAATGTCCACCTCTATATCAGCAAAGAATATGTCACCCGTGTAGGAGACTCCGATTATCTTGCCATTCAAGAAAAACGAAAAGAGGAGGCGGAAAAACTCCTCCACTCCTCGTACCAACTCGCCAAAGAAGAGTGTCAAAAACCATTTATCCAAATGCATCCCGAAGCTGCCATCGCACAATTGGAACAAATTTTACAAGGCTATGCCGATTGTGAAGAAGAATACGAGCAAGCCAAGGAGGGGCTGGCTGCGTTACAAGATAACTACCTGCAAAAAAAACTGGCCTATTTAGAAGCCAATATCTCAGAAAACTCTCTTGTCAGCGAAGTAGTGTTTCCCAAAGTAGAGTCCGGTGACAGAAAAAATCCTTTTAAATCAGATCCCCAAATTTGGGACAGACGCCTCTTTGTAAAAAAAGATAAAGGGGTCAATGGAAAGATGAGTTATTGGGATCGTATCGAAGAAGGTCTCTTTGCCAGCTGGTCTAATTTTCACTCCGATAAAAAACGGGATGATTTCTATAGAGAGCAAAAAGCAAACGCCTTTACCTTAAATGGAGTCATAGAAGCCTCTGACCCTGCTTTAAGAAATAGACCGGGAGATTTTATCCTAAAAGAAAATGGGATCCCTACTGCCTATATCTATAGCACCCATATCGACTTAAAACCATTCGTAGGGAAAGGGATTACATTACAGGCAAGCCCAAGACCTAATAACCACTATGCCTTCCCTGCCTATTTTGTTTTAGAAGTGGAGTAGTTACATATCCTTTGTCCTTTTGTCGACCTGCTCTAAAACCTTGAGTTCGTCATGAAAAGGGACTATCCCCGATTCTTTGAGCTTTCTGGCAGAAACAAGGACCCTACTTTCCAGTGATGCAAGGGTCTGATTATAAGCTTCTACCGACTGGTTTAACGCTTTTCCAACCCTACCAAAATGATCGGCCATCACCCCCAACCGCTCGTAAAGATCCCTCCCTAACGCCGCAATTTCCTCAGCATTTTTAGAAAGGCTTTCTTGTTTCCAGCTGAGAGCAATTGCCCGCAAAATGGCGATAAGGGTCGTAGGGGTAGCCAAAATAACATTTTGCAGAGCCCCCATTTCGATAAGACCATTATCGATCTGCAGAGCCGAGCTAAAAAATGCCTCAGACGGAAGGAAAAGGATGACATATTCCGGAGCCCTGGGAAACTGCCTCCAATACTCTTTGCCAGACAGATTTTTAATATGAGACTTAAGATGAATAGTGTGCTCCTTTAATTTTTGGTGACGGAGCTCTTCATCTTCGGTATCGATCGACGCAAGATAAGCATCCAACGGAGTCTTGGCGTCGATCACAATTTGCCTTTCTTGCGGCAAATGGATGATGAGGTCGGGTCGTAGGGATTTTCCTTCGAAGTCCAACGTCTTTTGTTCAAAAAAATCACAGTGGGCTACCATCCCCGCAAGCTCGACAACCCTCCTTAAATGCAGCTGTCCCCAAGAACCACGGATGTTAGGAGAGCGGAGGGCGCTTACGAGATTGGCAGTCTCCACTCGCAACCCCTTTTCGGTCTCTATAAGGGAGGAAATCTGTTTGTTTAAAGAAATATAGGCTCCCTCACGTCGCCTCTCCAACTCCCGAATCTCACTATCAAATTTTCCCATTTGCTCTTTAAAAGGTTTTAGCTGACTTTCCGCAAGACTTAAAAAGGCTTGGCTATTTTTTTGAAGAACATCATAAGAAAGTGATTTAAAAGACTCGTCCATCCTCTTTTTAAGAAAGAAAAAAAAGAAAAAAAACAGGAAAAGATTAATTATCATCAAACTCATCAGGATCTGGCTCAAACTCTTTTAAAGTTTTGGATTTTTTACCGGAAATCAGGCGAATAATCGATAGTAGGAGGGCAAATAAGATATAAGCCCACGAAATAATCGCTAAAACAACAGAAAAATAGTGGAGTATTCCATAAAGGACAAAGATCGTAAGGAGGACAGTTAAAAAAGCAAGGTGAAATGACGGAATCCGAAAATGGAGGACTTTCAGCGAAGGAAATTTCCACCTACTCACCATAAAATAACCTAAGAAAAGCATGATGATCGATAAGATAATCGCCCTCACCGAAATAGATACTTCAAAAAATCGGGGAAGCACCGGAGAGAGGAAAAAAAGATTAGCGGAAACGGCACCTGCTGCTGCCGCGGGGATAGGAAGGCCGGTAAAGTTTTTCTTCTGCGCCTCCAGATCCTCCTTTGTCCCCTGCTTTTTTTTCACATTAAAACGGACTAACCGAAGGACTCCACAAAGGGAATAGACCATAGCCCCTGTCGCGGCTAAAAAAGAGAGGACCGTCCCTTGCTCCAACGATACACTCTTTAAAAATAATACCGATGGGGCTACTCCAAAGGTAACCGCATCGGCAAGAGAGTCAAACATAAAACCAAAATCACTTTCGGCATGAAAAACCCTCGCCAACGCCCCATCCATAAAATCGGCCACCGCAGCTACTAGTAACAGAAGGGTCGAAGTCAAGATCACCTCATAACCTCCACTTCCCGGCTCAATCATGTTGATTTTAAAAATCACAAAAAGGCCGCATGCCAAACTAAATGCAGTCACCGCATTGGGTACTAAAAAAATTCTGCGCATCTTCCCTACATTATAGGATAAGGGGTTAAAAAAAATCATTTTTCTTATTCCACAATTTTGCTAGACTTCAAATTATATACCACAATATATAGTGTATAAAAGGAACAGATACTACTAGATCTAGTAGTGGCGGGCAAGTCATTTATCCTTGCCCACTTGCAAAATGTAACGTTTATATGTTCTTTACCATTTAGGGCGAATGATGAAAAAAAATACTTTAGAAGTCGAAGCAAACCCAACCACAACAACCTATAGAGTCGTAAAAAGAAACGGGACGATTGTCCCATTCAGAAGAGAGAGAATTTTATACGCTATTACGCTGGCATTTCGAGAGACAAAAAAAATTGGAGGAGAGCAACCTCTAGATCCAAAAATTGAGGAGGTCATCGAAAAACTCACCGATCGTATCGTCTCCCATCTTTTGAAACTGGCCTGTAAAGGGACCTCTCTTACCGTAGAAGGGATACAGGATTTTGTCGAAGTATCCCTCATGAAGCAGGGCTATCACGATGTTGCCAGAGCCTATATCATCTACAGAGACGGTAGAAAAGCAAAAAGGGAAAACTCGGCGCAAAATTTAAAAATCTTCCGCCAAGATAAATCGACTCTTGTCCGATTCAATCCGATGAAAATCACCTCCTCCATTGAAAGATCTTATAGAAGGGTCAGACAAATAGAAGGGGTTATCCTTGAAGATGGGGTAAAAACCATCAATCTCCTCACTCAAAAAGTAGTAGAAAGGGCTGTCGCCGCTTCGCAGAAAGGGGAGCCTCTCTATATCGAAAAGCTCCAAGACTGGATCGAAGAGGAGCTGATGAATGAAAAGCTATATGACGTCGCCAAGGACTTTATCCTCTACAGATCACAAAAAGAGGCGCCTCCCTCCCTCCCTCCCCTCTCCACTGAGAAAAAGAGGGAATTTACCGTCATCACTAAAGATGGAACCCAAAAGATCCTCACTGAAGAGCAGCTTCATAATAGACTTGCCTTCGCCTGCAGAGGGCTAGAAAATGAGGTGAACTTAGAAGAGTTGCTCGAGACTATGGTCCTAAATTTTTATCAAGGGATGAAAGAAGAAGAGATCGACTTAGCCGGCACCTTAGCCGCCCGTTCCAAAATCGAAAAAGATCCTGCCTATTCGCAAGTAGCTGCAAGGCTCCTCCTCGATGTTATCTATCGGGAAACTCTAGGGATCTCTGCCTCCGATCCTACTTTAAAAAAAACTCACGCCCGATATGTTACTAAGTACCTAAAAGAGGCGATATCCGTAGAGAGGATACATCCACAACTTCTCGACTTTGATCTGGAGATGATTGCCAACGCCATCGATCTAAAAAGAGATGATACATTCTCTTACCTGGGGTTACAAACCCTCTACGATAGATATTTTATCCACCATATGCAACAAAGGCTAGAGACCCCTCAGATCTTCTGGATGCGGGTTGCCATGGGCCTAGCTATTCAAGAAGGAGAGCAAAAAAATAAATGGGCTATCGAATTCTATAATACCCTTTCCACTTTCAAATTCATCTCAGCAACTCCTACCTTATTCAACTCAGGAACCCTTCACCCGCAACTCTCCTCCTGCTATCTCGCTACCGTCATGGACGACTTGCACCACATCTTTAAAACCATCTCTGATGATGCCCAACTCTCCAAATGGGCAGGGGGGATCGGCAATGACTGGACTAATATCCGCTCCACCGGCGCCATCATCAAAGGGACCAACGGCACCTCACAAGGGGTCATCCCATTTTTAAAAGTTGCCAATGATACGGCAGTTGCAGTCAACCAATGTTTTTCCGCAGATACTTTAGTCTATACCTCTAAAGGGGCAACACCCATTTCTACTATTAAAACTAACGACTTGGTATTGGGGATCAGCGGCAACTATCGCTCGGTTATAGAATCTTTTGCCTATAATCAAGTAGACCCTATGGTCTCTATCTTCATCAAACATTCGATCTCTCCTATCACCGTAACGACCGGCCACCCTTTCTATGTCATCCGGCAAGTTCCGATGAAACAAACTACCGAAAGAACTAAAAAGTGGCTCCAACAAGGAAAAGCCTTCCCGCAATGGGTAGAAGCCGGCAAGTTGATGCATGGAGATTATATCGCCCAAGTAATTCCTCAGGAAATCGTCCCCGTAAACAACTTCGATGAAGAAGATGCTAGACTGTATGGCATCCTCTTAGGAAATGGGTGTCTTATTAAAGATGAGGACGAATGGGAGGTGTGGGGGCACTCTGAAAAAGATAGCCACCTAGAATTTGTTTGTGACTACCTCCAAAAAAAGGGGGTCCATTTTCGGAAATCTGCAAGGGGAAATCTCTACTCGCAAATACATTGGGCAAAAGGATACGGTGCTATAAAAGAGGGGACAACCGATACAATCGTAGGAAGCGGTATCCCCTCCTTACCCTTCGATTATCAAGATATCTATAATGAGACGGGAGAAAAACAAATCTCCCCACGTCTTTCCCATCTTCCTTACTTGCAAACACTTGCCCTTATTCAAGGCCTTTTAGAAACAGATAGAAAGGTATCCGGAGGAAAAGAAATCGTCTTCACCAACAGCTCTGAGCATTTGATCCACTCCCTTAGATACCAGTGCCTACGATTAGGGATTCCTACAGTGGGAAAACGGCGTGTCCGAAAGGAGAAGAAACCTCTGAAAAAGCGATCAGAGGACCCTTCTGCTTATTGTAACCGGCTTACTATCTCCTATGACTTAAAAATTCCTTCTGTCCAAGGACTAGGAGAGAAATTAGGGGTTAAGACACTGTCTAAAAAAAATTGGTTTGTCTTAGGCCGCCACCTATTTACTCGGATACAAAAAGTGGAAAAAACTCCTGTAACTCCTTTTGTTTACGACTTAAAAGTAGAAGGAGACGAATCTTATATGACAACTGCCGCCCTGGCCCATAATGGCGGCAAAAGAAAGGGGGCCATGTGCTCTTATTTAGAAACGTGGCATTTGGACATAGAAGACTTCCTGGAACTTAGAAAAAACACAGGAGACGAAAGACGGAGGACCCACGACATGAATACTGCCAACTGGATCCCCGATCTTTTCATAAAACGGGTGAAGGAAAATGGAATGTGGACCCTCTTCAACCCGTCTGATGTCAAAGATTTACACGATTTATACGGCTCTTCTTTTGAAAAAAGGTATGTCTTTTATGAAAAAATGGCGGCCGACGGGAAGATAAAGCTCTTTAAAAAAGTAGAGGCTCTACAATTGTGGCGAAAGATGCTCAGCATGCTCTTTGAGACAGGGCATCCTTGGATTACCTTCAAAGACCCATCTAATATTCGCTCTTCCCAAAGTCATGTGGGAGTGGTCCACTCCTCGAACCTCTGTACCGAAATCCTCCTCAATACCTCCGTAGAGGAGACAGCGGTCTGCAACTTAGGCTCGATCAACTTAGTCGAACATATGAAAAATCGCAAACTCGATGAAAATGCCTTAGCCGCTACCATTCGTACCGCCGTCCGGATGTTAGACAATGTCATCGATATCAACTTCTACCCGATCCTCGAAGCTAAAAACGCCAATATTCGCCATAGGCCCATTGGACTCGGGATGATGGGATTTCAAGACGCCCTCTACTTGCAAGGAATTAGCAATGCCAGCCATGAAGCTATCTCTTTCGCTGACAAGAGCATGGAGATGATCTCCTACTATGCTATCTTAGCTTCCTCGGAGCTCGCCAAAGAGCGTGGGACCTATTCTTCCTATACGAAATCCAAATGGGACCTTGGTTTTTTGCCGCTAGATACTCTTGATCTTCTAGAAAAAGAAAGGGGGGAGAAAATCGATGTCGACAGATCGTATACCATGAACTGGAACGTTGTCCGCGATTCGATCAAAAGATATGGGATGAGAAATAGCAATACGATGGCTATTGCCCCTACTGCCACTATCTCGAATATTATTGGCGTGACTCAGTCGATAGAGCCGATGTATAAAAATCTCTTTGTTAAATCGAATCTCTCCGGAGAGTTTACCATGATCAACCCCTTCTTAGTCGAAAAGCTAAAAGAACTCAACCTTTGGGATGAAGAGATGATCGACGATCTGAAATATTTTGACGGAGCCATCTCTGAGATCGAAAGGATCCCGCAAGAGATAAAAAACATCTTTCTCACTGCCTTTGAAATCGCCCCCGAGTGGTTGATCGAATGTGCGGCGAGAAGGCAAAAATGGATCGATATGGGGCAATCGCTCAACCTCTACTTGGCCGAACCAAGTGGGAAAAAACTCCATCAGATGTATCTTCTTGCTTGGGAAAAGGGGCTAAAAACCACCTATTACCTAAGGACCTTAGCTGCTACCCAGATTGAAAAATCGACGATGGACATCAACAAAAGGGGTTTGCAGCCAAGGTGGATGAAAAATAAATCGGCCTCGAGTAACATTACCGTCAATCGAGAGGAAAAGCTAAAAGCCTGTAACTTAGAAGAGGGGTGCGAAAGTTGCCAATGACCAGAATCCAAGTAAAAGAAAAAAAATTGATTAACTGCAATGCAGTCGACGTCAACCAACTGATGCCCTTAAAATACAAGTGGGCATGGGAGCACTACCTCAACGGATGTGCCAACCACTGGATGCCCACCGAAGTGCCGATGAATAAAGATATCGAACTATGGAAATCGGAAACACTTACCCAAGATGAAAGGCTTGTCATCATGCGCAACCTGGGATTTTTCGCCACCGCCGAGAGTCTGGTGGGTAACAATATTGTCCTTGCCATCTTCCGCCATGTCACAAATCCGGAGGTTAGGCAATACCTCCTCCGACAGTCTTTTGAAGAAGCAATCCATACTCATACCTTTCTTTACATTGTAGAGTCTTTGAACCTCAATGAGGGAGAGGTGTTCAACATGTACAATGAGGTCAACTCGATTCACAATAAAGATAAGTTCGAAATGGCCCTTACCGAAGACATTTTAAAAAAAGATTTTTCTACAGCTACCTCTGAAGGGGCGCAAAGATTTTTAGAAAACTTAATCGGTTACTACCTCATCATGGAAGGGCTATTTTTCTATAGCGGCTTTGTGATGATGCTCTCCTTCCTCCGGCAAAATAAGATGATAGGAGTGGGAGAACAGTTTCAATATATTTTAAGAGATGAGACTATTCATCTCAACTTTGGCATCGATCTGATTAACGGGATCAAAGAGGAAAATCCTGAATTATGGACCCCCTCTTTTCAAAAGCATGTGACCCAAATTCTCCAAGAAGCGGTAGAGTTAGAAATACAATATGCCCAAGATTGCCTCCCTCGAGGTATATTAGGCCTTACCGCCCCTATGTTTCGGGAATATGTCCAGTATATTGCCGATAGGAGGATGGAGAGGATTGGACTAAAAGCCATCTACTTTTCAAAAAACCCTTTTCCTTGGATGTCGGAGACAATCGATCTTGGAAAAGAGAAAAATTTCTTTGAGACAAGAGTTACGGAATACCAATCTGCTTCTAATCTAACATGGTAAAAAACTTAAAGCGTGAGCCGGATGAATTTTCAGAAAGGCAATTTACAAAAAATATCCATTCGAAAATGGAACTCTTAAGAAAAGAGATCGAAGTCAACCACCGGGAGCAAGAGGTCATCCGTTCTCGGATGGCCACTATCTCTAATTATCTTCAAACTCTCCCCAAGAATGATCCCCAATATGGTCTTATCCAGTCTCAGATAGGTATGGATCAAGTCGAATTAGATGAGTTAAAAAATCAAGAGGAAAAGCTACAAGAACAAATCGAGAAAGATGGACAAAGTCGGAAACAGTTATAAAGGTTTTGTCGTCACTAAATATTTGCCCATAGAGGAGATACAGGCTACTTTAGTTGAACTGATCCACGAACCGACAGGGGCGTCGATCATGCACATCCAAAATAAAGATACCGAAAATGCATTTTGCCTCTCCTTTCAAACTTGGCCCTCCTCTTCCAACGGAGTAGCCCATGTTTTGGAGCATACGGTCCTGTGCGGCTCAAAAAAATTTCCGGTAAAAGACCCTTTTTTCTCTATGCTAAAAAGGAGTCTTCACACCTATATGAATGCGATTACTGCCCCTGACTTTACTTGTTATCCTGCGGCCTCTCAAGTAAAAAAAGATTTTTATAATCTCCTTTTAGTGTATCTCGATGCTGTCTTTTATCCCAAACTTGCCCCTTTAAGCTTTTTACAAGAAGGGCATCGCCTCGAATTTGAAGAACCGGACAACCCTGCCTCTCCCCTCATTTATAAAGGGATAGTTTTGAATGAAATGAAAGGGGCGATGAATTCCGGAGAGGCACGTCTATGGCAGACGATGATGCAAAACCTCCTTCCGGACCTTCCTTATGCCTTTAATTCAGGGGGAGATCCTGCCGAAATTCCCCTGTTGACCTACCGAGAGCTCAAAGAATTTCATGAAAACTACTACAATCCCTCTCACTGCCTCTTTTATTTCTATGGAAATATCCCTTTACAAAAACATCTGGATTTTATCGGCCATCATATCTTACAGCATGTGGAGAAAACCTCTCCCCCCGATCCGGTAAGAAAGCAAGAGAGATTTACCTCGCCAAAAATTTGCGAAGAAAAATTCCCGATAGGAGAAGAGTCAAAAGCTCTTATTGCCTTCGGCTGGCTCACTACCACCGTCTCCGAACAAGAAGAGACCCTTGCTTTAAGCCTCCTCGACTCTATCTTGATGGAAAACGACGCCTCCCTTTTAAAAAGGGAACTATTACGCTCAAAACTACTCACTACTGCCGAATCTACTTTAGAAATAGAGACAAGTGAAATCCCTTGGGTCCTTATTTGCAAAGGATGTAATAAAGAAGATGCCGGCAAGATCCGCAAACTCCTCTTCTCCTCCTTAGAAAAGATCGTCTCAAAGAAAATTTCTAAAGAACTTATCGCTGCTGCCCTCCATCAGCTAGAGTTTTCGAGGACCGAAATTACCGGAGATAGCTTCCCTCATGGCCTCAGCCTCTTCATGCGTGCGGGTCTTTTAAAACAGCATGGGTGCGATGCTGAAAAGGGTCTTATGATCCACTCTCTTTTTCAAAAGCTCTCTACCCTTACTCAAGATCCCGATTATCTCCCTTCTTTAATCAAAAAGCACTTTCTTCAAAACTCCCATATGGTAGAGCTCACCATGATCCCCGACAAAGATCTTTCGGCCAAAGAGCAAGAGATAGAGAAAAAAACGTTGCAACGACTGCACACTATTTTACGTCCTGAACAAAAAGAAAAGATCCTCCTGCAGACAAAGAAGTTGAAAAAACACCAAGAAGAGGCTGAAAAAACATCCCTAGATTGCCTTCCTACGGTCTCTATTACCGATATCCCCAAAAAATTGATTGATTTTCCTTTAAAACAATTAAAAAATGATTTCTTTTTCTATGACGGCTTCACCAATCAGATCCTCTACGTAGACCTCGTCTTTGATATCCCCGCCATCGATTATGAAGATCTTGCCTTCCTTCCTTTACTCGCCGAATTTCTCCCCGAATTAGGAGCAGGTAAAAAAACCTGGGAAAACCATCTATCGGAAATCCATGCCTATACCGGTGGGATAGACACCTTTTTAACCCCCAATGCCCATGCCACCGGCATCGATATATTCTCCCCTACTTTTTGCGTTCGAGGTAAAGCTCTCTACCGCAATTCCGAAAAGCTCTTTCATCTTTTAAAAAATCTTCTTACCACCCCCGATTTTTCCGATAAAAAGCGGATGAGAGATCTCTTAAAACAAGGGCAAACCAACTTAGTCCACTGTCTTTCAAAAAATGCGATGCGCTACGCCGTCTCCCTTTCTCTATGCACTTCACCGGTAGGCCATATTCATGACCGGTGGCGAGGGTTTGCCTATTACGAATACCTGCAAGGGCTGTGCCGGGATGTAAATAAGGCGATCGACAGGGCTATCATTTCTTTTGAACGGCTGAAAAAAAATATTTTTACTAAAAATAATCTCCACATCGTCATCAGCTGTGATAAAAAGCATTTTCTCCACCTTAAAGCCCATCATTTTTATTCCATAGAGGATCTTCCTAGGCAAAAAGAGAGAAGGCCTTTTTCGCTCCCTCCCTATCCACCGGTCACCTCACAAGGAAGGATCCTCTCTTCCCCCGTTGCCTTTACCTCCTATGCCATGAGAACAGTCCGATATACCCATGAAGATGCCCCATCTATCCTTGTAGCTACTGAACTTTTCAACAACCTCGTTTTGCATAAAGAAATTCGGGAAAAGGGTGGGGCATATGGCTCCGGCGCTACCTATGCTCCTACTACAGGCGATTTTTATTTCTATGCCTTCCGCGACCCCCATCTTTTACAAACTATCGAAAGTTTTAAAAAAAGTCTGCAAATGATTGCTCAAGGCCACTTTGATAAGCAAGATCTCTTTGACGCCAAGTTAGGGATTTTACAGGGGATAGACGCCCCTATCTCTCCGGGAAGAAGGGGGATCACCTCCTTCCTCTATCGTATCACCGGCAAAACCAAAAAGATGCGAGAGATCTTTCGAAAACATGTCCTTGCTTGTACTTCTCTAAACATCCAACAGGCGATAGAAAACCACCTGTATTCTCAGCGAGAAAACGGGGTGTTGATTTCTTTCGCCGATAAATCCTTTTTAGAAAAAGAGATGGGGCAGACGCTACCCTCTTTACCAATTTCACCTGAAGTGGTATAGTATCTGCAAAAAAGGTGTCTATGAAATTGGTAAAAACATTTTTTTCTATCTTCTTTTTTGTCTCCCTACAACCGCTTATAGCTACCAGTTACCAAGAAGATGCCGAGTTTAGCCATTTACATAAGACCTCTCAAGCATTTACCTCCATTGCGAAAAAAGCCACTCCGGGGGTTGTCTTTATCAAAGCGCAATATAAGCCGCAAGGTTATTTTGGCGAATCTCTTGAAAGCCTTGAAAGTCCTTTTGATTTTTTTAGCGATGAATTTTTCCGCAGGTTTTTTGGGCCCGCTCCACGGGAAAGGCAACAACAATCTCCGCAGCCTATTGCTAGCGGTTCCGGGTTTTTAGTTTCAGAAGATGGCTATATTTTGACCAACTACCATGTGGTCAAAGAGGCCGACATCCTTACCGCTATACTCAACGATGGAAGGGAATATGAGGCAAAAATCATCGGCTCCGATCCTAAAACCGACATTGCGGTCATCAAAATTGAAGAAAAGAACCTCCCCTTTTTGTCGTTCGGCAATTCGGATAGTTTGGACATTGGAGAATGGGTCGTCGCTATCGGAAATCCTTTTGCTTTAGAGTCGAGCCTCACGGTAGGGGTTGTCAGCGCCAAGGGGAGGCAAGATCTTGGAATCACCTCTTTAGAAGACTTCATTCAAACGGATGCAGCTATTAATCCCGGCAATTCGGGTGGGCCACTTATCAACTTAAATGGAGAGGTTATTGGGGTAAATACGGCCATCGCTTCTAGAACAGGTGGCTATATGGGTATCGGTTTTGCTATTCCGAGCAACATGGCCAAACATGTGATGGATCAGATTATGACAACAGGGGTTGTCAACCGGGCCTATCTTGGAGTCATTATGCAGCCGATTGATAAAGAGCTTGCCGAAGCGATGAATTTAACCCAAACGGAGGGAATCCTTATCTCTGAAGTAGTCAAAGACTCTCCTGCCTTTAAAGCCGGCCTAGAAAATGGGGATATCATCATCGGTCTTAATGGAAAAGCAGTGAAAAACATCCATAAATTTAGAAATGAAATCGCTATGTCGCAGCCCGGAGCCGACGTAGCTCTCAAAATATTACGGAAAGATAAACTAGTCGATATCTCCATGCAACTTGGCAGTTTAAATGAGAATGAAGTCGGAGGTGCTGAATTCATCCAAAAACTGGGAATCGAGGTAGAAAATATCCAAAACCTTTCCACCGATGCCGTACAAAAGCTCGGGTTTTCTCCAACAACTGACGGGGTGATCATCACAAAAGTAAAGCCGGGATCTCCTGCCGCTTTTGCAGGACTTAAGCCCTACTTTGTAATCACAGGGGTGGTACTCAACTGGAAAAACCAGAAAAGTATCGCAAGTGTGAAAGATCTCTCCTCTACATTAAGTGAAATACCTAATAAAAAATATGTCGTCTTAGTGGTGAGACATCAAAATTATCAACGTTACTACACGATTAAGCTTAATTAAATGAGAGATCTAAATTCTCCCTTTATCACGAATTTGCAGCCTGAGCGGGACTAGTTTTCGGAACAAGAGTTACTTGGAAGAGGTCAGAAAGTGTAGTAATTAGTTCTCTGGTATAAGGATTAATTGGATTTATTTTCCACAATCCTTCGAAACACTTATAGCAATAGTGTCGCCCCTGGAATTGGACAGGTTCAGAGATTTTTGCTGCATCTTCCTCAAAACAGATAACGCACTGTTCGAATGGTTTGGGTTCTCCAGTATATAGAGATAAGCTACCATAATCAGGGAAACTCTTTCTCCGTTGAAAGTTCTTCCAAGGCTCCCATTCGTTAAGAAATGCGTTCTGGTTTTCGAGGGTGTTGTCGTTGGTAATTTTTCGGATAATTTCTTGAATAATTTCTTCTGATGCTCCAAACTGTGGATAAAGTATCCTTTTTGGGCTATTGGGCAAGTTAAAATTCTCTCCTACAGCAATATATATGCTTAAAAAGAATTCTACCTCCAGATATCTTCCTCTGTTAAAATCCGCTTTATTCTTGCTTATAAAATCCCATATATGCCGGTTTGCTTTCTCCATTAAGAAGCAGTTTATGCCAAGTTGACGTAGCTGCTCTTCCTCTATGTCCTCACGGTTGGCTTGTAATGTTATACATTGCTGTTCCAAGTGATCTAATGCTACCCTCATTCTATCGCCGCACGCGGTTATTCCATCTGCCATCTCCTCAATGCATGCTGCTTGAAAGGCTGCATCGCCCTCTTCTATATTTTTTAAAATTTCCCGCAATCGAAATAATAGCAGGGGACGAGTAGAGAGGTTTTTGTAGTCTGCCATTGCCGGTATTTTTTGGAGAAAATGGTAAACAATCTGATAGGGAGAGCTTGTATCGGTACTGTGAGGAAATGTTAGCCGTAGCATAGGAGAAGAGGGATCTAGCTGATGTTGTAACTCCCAGAGCTCCCAGTCCAATGAGTCTCTAGAAACAGATAATTCTATTCTCTTATTCAGAATATTGTTATAGGTTGTCCGGTACAAATAAAGAGAGTTAGCCGCATTCCTTATTGTCACATTTTCCTTTATTAAAAAATCATCTGCAATAGCAAGTTGGGTACACCCCTCAATATTTAGCGTTTTAACTTTTAAAGATTCAGGCAGTTGCGTTAAACCGGTGCAGCCTTTAAGGATAAGGGTCTTTACATTTAAGTTAGCGGGTAATTCTTGAAATTGGGTGCACCCGGTAAGATCGAGCGTGTCGACTGTTAAATTCTCAGGCAGTTGCGTTAAACCGGTGCAGCCTTTAAGGATAAGGGTCTTTACATTTAGGTCAGCGGGTAATTCTGTGAGGGAAGTACACCCTGTAAGATCCAGTTCGCCAACGTTTAAGCCCGATGGTTTCAAGCTTTTACAATTCGGGCAGTTTATCCTCATAGATTTCACTTTTAGATTTACCGGTAAACAAATGTGTTCTTCATTTGAATTAATTGTAAGTTTACACAAAACAATTTTATCTTTACTATATGTTCTATAAAATTTATCTAAATCATCCCTTGTCTTAAGGATAATATCTTCATTATTATTGAATAAGACGAGCATTGCCAAGGGGTTTAGCGTAATTGGTATAGCCACTATCAGTCCCATAGTTATTATACCCAAAACACCCATAGGAACAGTAAGAATAGCTAATGCACATCTCATAACCCGGTAATAGCCGGTAGATGTTGGACCACCCAAAGGATTTTTAATCAAATCCCATGAACGGGAAAAACCTGTTCTAATACCTGAACTAAAAACAGGTAAAGGGGCATTACTAACATTTTCAGCTTTTATTGACATATAAAATATATTATAATAATAGTATTAATTATTGTAAATAAACATTAACAAGATTATTTAGAGACTTAATTTTTATAAAAAAGGAAATTTGGGCCGATTAAAGTAGAGTTTAATAATTAATTTTTTAGTAATTTGAATAATTTCTCTATAGGTCCTTCGCAAATAAAAAATTTGAGTAAAAATTTTTTATATGTTTTTTAATCACTCCGGGACTCTTTCGATCTCCCGTTTCTCTGCAAACGACAAAAAATTATTTGAAGAAAGAAACTCGCTAAAACGTATTTATATCAAGTTGATTATCAATCATTTAGGCATATACGAGAAAGATCGGCGGGTTGGAGGAGACTGTAACCTATTTTCCGGATTGGAACAAAACCGGAGTTTCATTCCTAATCCGGGGCGGGACTGTTGAAATCTCCACTTTACCGTTAAAATTTGAGCCTTGCAAAGCCGGTTTGATTTTTTTGAAATTAACATATCCTACTAAGGTATAGGCACTTTTAAAAAGATCAACTCCGAGAAAATAAGGGTAAAATTGTAACCAAATGAGAGGTTTCAACAATCCCTTTATTCCTTCATCTGACTAGTAATGAGGCGGAGGATCTGATCGAGGAGCACTTCGGCCTCCTTGACTAGTTTGGGATGGCCCATCCGGAGAATAGCTAAAAGATCCTCTCTCTCTTGAATGAAGAGACGCGATGGGTCTTGGGCAACAGGGAGGGGTTCTTTGAGTTTTGTTTTAATCTCCTTTAGCTGTGCACGGTAGAGTTTCTGTTCATATTTGGCTACCGTCTTTTTCACCTCTTCCAGGTGTTCCTGCAATTTTTTGAGCTTGCCCTTCCAGCTGACAACGACAGGATCTTGCAGAGGCTTAGAGCAGGAAGTGAGAAATAGTAAACAGCAAAGGATTCTCATTGCAGCTTTGAAATAAACTGGATAAATTCAGGATTTTTCCGGACAGGATCAAATATACTTTCTTTCAAAATATTTTCCACATCTAATGTTCCCATATTCCAAGCTGTCTGTAACCAGCCCCCGGACTGCTTAGCAAATTGTAAGGAAGCAAAAGCTTTAGCATTACGAAGGGCTACCTCTTGCGAAGGGACCATTCGGTAGCAAGAAGTTGCCAGATGGGTGACTAGCTCAAAGTTTTTCTCCTCAAAGGCCAGTTCGTGCATCAGGCAGACAGCCTCATCGGGAAGCCCCTCTTTTACCGATAAAAGGAGCTCGTAAGCCTCATGCCTTTTCCCCTCTTCAAAGAGGAGGAAGGCCAAGTATTGTGATGCGGTATTGTGCAGTATTCCCGAAGAGGCATGAGCTAATACGTTTTGCAAAAGAGCTTTGGCCTCTCCTTTATTCCCTTGTGACAGCGACGCTTCTGCACGCTGCATCCTTTTTCGAGTCTCTTCATCTCGATCAGACTCCGAAAGAAATTGGGTCTTTCGATAAGTATCAAAACTATGGAAGGCAAAGAGGAAAAAGAGGGCGCCAATTAAAAAAGCCTGGAGAATAAAAAAGAAAAAAGAGACGGCTACCGCTATACACATCCCCACAATAAAAGAGGCTTTGATCCCTTTTAGCCCCCAAAATGACTCTAAAATAATTCGCAAAAGTTGCCCTCCGTCCAACGGCAATACCGGAATCAGATTTAAAATGGTCCAAAAGAGGTTGACCACCTCCATAGTTGCAACGATTCCTACCCACAAAGGATTAGCAGAAAGGTGCAGATGCAAGAGGAGATAGAAGACGGCAAAGAGGATAAAGCCAAAGAGGGGGCCGTTAAAGACAATGACAAACTGTTTCCAAAAGGAAAGGTTTCCCATCTCATAAGAGGTAACCCCTCCAAAAGCGACCAAATCGACCCTAGGATGTTTTCCAAAAAAAAGGGCGGCAGTTGCATGGCCATATTCATGAATCACTACCGAAACAAAAATGATTCCGACCCAAATTACCGTTCCAATAAGATTGCCGCTATTGAACCAGCCAATTAACGCTGCGATTAGCCAAAAAAAAGGGTGGATAGAAAAAGGGATCTTACCGGGAAGCCTCATCTACTTCCCTTGCAAAGCTTGTTCTACCGCTTTGCCCATATCGGAAGGGCTCTCGGCAATGACAGCACCTGCTTTTTTAAACTCTGCAATTTTGCCCTTTGCTGTACCCACTCCTCCGGAGATAATCGCTCCCGCATGCCCCATCCTCTTCCCCTCCGGAGCAGTGATACCCGCTACAAAAACGGCGACAGGTTTTTGGCACACCTCTCGAATCCACTCGGCCGCCTCTTCTTCTCCCCTCCCCCCAATTTCCCCAATCAAGAGGATCGCCTCCGTTGCAGGATCTTTTTCAAAAAGTTCCAGTACATCGATAAAATTGGTCCCATTTAATGGATCGCCGCCGATCCCGATGCAGGTAGACTGTCCCAATCCTAGCTGCGTAGTTTGCCACACCGCTTCATAGGTAAGTGTCCCCGAGCGAGAGACGATCCCTATTTTCCCCTTTTTATGGATATAGCCGGGCATAATACCTATTTTACACTCAGAAGGGGTTATGATGCCGGGGCAGTTTGGCCCAATAAGCCTAGAAGTTTTAGAAGCCTCCATCACTTTTTTAACCTCGATCATATCGCGAATAGGGATCCCTTCAGTGATACAGATGATCAAAGGGATGCCGGCATCTTCCGCCTCTAAAATAGCCTCTTGTGCGTGAGAGGCGGGGACAAAGATCAGGCTAGCATCGGGCTTTAGTTTTTCCGCAGCTTCCCATACCGTATCAAATACAGGTAGGTTAAGGACCTCCATCCCCCCTTTTCCCGGAGTTACCCCTCCTACTACTTTAGTCCCATATTCCAAGCACTGTTCGGCGTGAAATCGTCCCGCCCTTCCCGATAATCCTTGGACAATTACCTTTGTCTTTTTATTTACGAGTATGGCCATGTAATTGCTCCACTACCTTTTTTGCTGCATCATGCAGAGTATCTGCAGGGATACTCTTCAATCCAGAATCGGCCAGAAGTTTTTTCCCTTTTTCGACATGGGTCCCCTCCATCCGCACCACTAAAGGAACGTGAATAGAATACTCCTTTGCCGCGTGTAAAATCCCCTCAGCTAAAGTCTCACAGTTCATAATCCCGCCAAAAATGTTAATCAATATCGCTTTGACTTTCGGGTCGGAAAGGATGATCCGAAATCCCGCCGCGATCTTCTCTTTCGAAGCCCCCCCTCCCACATCTAAAAAGTTGGCAGGCCTCCCTCCACAGATTTTGATAATATCCATAGTAGCCATGGCAAGCCCTGCCCCATTGACCATGCAGCCGATATTGCCATCCATAGCGATATAAGCAAGGTCGTACTCTTTTGCCATCCTCTCCATTTGTGTCAGCTGAGTAGGGTCGTAATAAGCAGCTATTTCTTTTTGCCTATAAAGGGCATTGTCATCGATTTGGATTTTAGCATCCAGCGCCCATATTTCTCCTTTAGGAGTTGTGACGAGTGGGTTGATTTCGATCAGCGAGGCGTCGATATCGATAAAGGCTTTAGCTACGGCTTCTGCGATCATAGCCCCCCTTTTTGCCATCTCCCCTTTAAAGCCCATAAATTGGCAAAAGCGTATTAATTGATAGGATCGCAGCCCTCCTTGTATCGAAAAGGGGAGCTTTAGGATTTTTTCGGGATTTTTTTTCGCCACCTCTTCGATCTCCACACCCCCTTCAGGTGAAGCAATTAATATAGGACAGCCTCGCTCCCTATCTTGGGCGGCCCCTAGATAGTACTCCTTTTGGATCGAAACTGCAGAGGTAAGAAGCACCTTGTTAGCAATCACCCCTCCCGGCCCTGTCTGATTATTGACCAGCTTCATCCCGATAAGGTCTTTACAAATCGAAAGGATATCGGTCGGTTTTTTTGCCAGCTTTACTCCTCCTGCCTTCCCCCTCCCTCCCGCATGCACTTGGATCTTGACAACTGCCTCATCGAGCCCTAACGCATCTACCACCTGCTTTGCCTCTTCGATAGTAGAGGCAACCCCGAAATCGGGAATCGGTATCCCCCTCTTTTTTAAAATCTTTTTAGCTTGGTACTCGTGAAGGTTCATACCATTTCCCTACCTATTCAAATTCTTTATCGGTTACAATGGGATTTTGATCAATGTTTAAAAAACTCACCTCTTTCTTTTCCAAACTCCATTTCTCTTTAGGGAAAAAGATTAGAAATCTTTTTCAAGGAAAAGCGGCGCGTTCGTTAGATCATCTCGAAGAGCTATTTTTCGAAGCCGATCTAGGATCCACCCTTTCCTATGAGCTTATCGAAACGGTGCGATATGCGGTAAAAAAAGATCCTGATCTTACCGGAGATGCTATCTTACAGCTTCTAAAAGAAAAACTGTTACAAGTATTAAAAGAGTCCCCCCCTTTACCCTTTCCCACTACTTCGCCACATGTCATCCTCGTCGTTGGAACCAATGGCAGCGGCAAAACAACCAGTATCGCAAAACTCGCCAACTATTTTGCAAGGCAAGGGAAGAAAGTAGCTATCGCTGCCTGTGACACCTATCGAGCGGCTGCTTTAGAACAACTTAAAAGATGGGCAGAAAGGACTCATGTTGCCCTCATAGGATCTCAGCCTAAAAGTGACCCTTCATCAGTAGCCTTTGATGCCCTATCTTCTGCAAAGGCCAAAAATATCGATATCGTTTTAATCGATACGGCAGGTAGACTTGAGACAAGAAATGATTTGATGAAGGAGCTGGAAAAAATTGGAAAAGTTTGCAAAAAAATTATCCCTGACGCTCCCCACGAAACCCTCCTTGTCTTAGATGCCACAATCGGACAAAACGCCCTTTCTCAAGCAGAGATCTTCCATCAGTTTACTCCGATCACAGGGATCATCCTCTCCAAGCTAGATGGGACGGCTAAAGGAGGGATCGCCGTTTCTATCAAAAAAGAGCTACACTTAAATGTCCTCTGGGTGGGCCTCGGGGAAAAAGAAGGAGATTTTGCCCCTTTCGATGCCGAGGAGTTTGTCGAGGCCCTTTTATCATGACAAAAGAGCTTATAGCCGCTACCATCGCGCTGCTAAAAGAGTCTAAAAAAAAATATGTAATTTTCCCCAAAAAGGAAAAGATCCTCTCTCAGAAGTCCCCCAAAATGGCCGAACCTATATTTGAGGAGATGCGAAAGTGGATCCCTAAAGCGACACGAAATATTCCCTCCGATGCCGAAGCCAAACGGATTGCCTATGCCTACCGGTATAGGAATAAAGCAGCGGACATTACTATTTTAGAGCTAGGGAACATAAACTTTTTTAAAAACGTCGCCTTAGCCATTGATACCCTTATCACCCCTTGCAGATATGTCAGTATAGAGGAGATAGAAACTCAAGATGAGTGGACCCCCTTTTTATCCTCGCCCAACCTAAAACTGATCCTCATCTCCAAATCCACTTTAACATCGCAAAAAAACTTAATGCGTTACTATCGGGAACTGCCTGCTACAAACGAATTTTTTCTCCAAAATATTCCCTTACTACTCCTCCATCCGGCTACTACCTACCGGCAACATTGCGAACAAAAACGCTCTTTATGGACTAGCCTATGCCAGAAGACTTCCGCTATGCATCTATTGTCTTAGATACCCATCTCGATAAGCCTTTAGACTATGCGTTAGGCGATTTTGCTAACGTAGCCGAGCCCGGCGCTAGGGTCTTAGTCCCCCTCAAAGGCCATTTAAGAAAAGGTTATATCTACAAGCTCCACAATCGGCCTGAAGTAGATAAGATAAAGCCCATACTCAAAATATTTCCCAAAGAGAGGAATATCTCTTCTAAACTTTTTGAACTTGCCCTCTGGATGGCCGCATACTACGCCTCCCCTCTGAGCAAAATATTTTCTTGCATGGTGCCTACAAGTATTCGTAAAGAGATACAACCGAAGGCGGTATGGCTTACTTTAGCCAAAGGAAAAGAAAAGACGTTATCCTTTCTTCCCGAACTCCGTTATAAAGCCCCCATACAGGCAGAGATTTTGGAAAAACTGCTACAATCTCCTAAAGGTTTGTTTCAAAAGGATTTGCCGGCTCATGCCGTGAGATCGCTCCTTCAAAAAAAGCTCCTTTCGGCTAAAAAAGTATCCGGCTCCGATGATTTTTTATTTGAAGAGGAATTTTTTCCCACTAAGCCCAAATCCTTAAATTTTGAGCAGCAAAAGGCGCTAACCGCCATTGAAGCTACAATGGAAAAAGGTATTTTTGAGACCCACCTTATCTTTGGCATTACCGGCTCAGGGAAGACAGAGGTTTACATGCAAGCGATAGAAAAGGCCCTCTCTCTTGGGAAAAAGGCCCTCATCTTAGTTCCTGAAGTTGCCTTAACAGCTCAAGCTATCCAACATTTTCGAGCTAGATTTAGCCAAAAAATTGCTATTCTGCACCATCGAAGGAGCCATGGACAAAAGGCCGAAGCATGGGAAAGTATTCAAAGAAATGAGGCAAAAATCATTCTAGGGGCCAGGTCGGCCATCTTTTGCCCGGCAACTGATTTAGGACTTATTGTGATCGATGAAGAGCATGACTCCTCTTACAAACAGGAAGAAGAGGCCCCTACCTACCATGCAAGAGATGTCGCCATCATGCGGGGCTCTTTAGAAAATGTTTGCGTTGTATTGGGGAGTGCGACTCCGTCTCTTCAGAGTTTTTATAATGCCTCTAAGGGAAAATACCGGCTGCATACCCTATCTCATAGGGCCACCTCTTCCCTTTTGCCTCAAGTGACCATTGTTTCTATGAAGGAGGCATGGGAACAAGCACAAGGATTTACCCATTTTAGTAAAGAGCTTATCGAAGGGATAAAAAAAAGGCTGCCTCAAGGGGAACAGACCCTCCTTTTTCTCAACAGGCGCGGCTACTATAGCTCGCAATGCTGCCCCTCTTGCTCCTACGTGAAAGGATGCCCTCATTGCGATATTTCTTTAACCTTTCACAAGCAAGATAACTTTCTATCTTGTCACCATTGCGGTTATAGGACAGAACCTCTTCGAAAATGTCCGGAGTGTGGATCTGAAATTCTTACCTTTAAAGGGTTTGGAACAGAACATGTCGAAAGGAGTCTGAAGGGTCTTTTTCCGGATATCCGTACCCTTAGGATGGATAGGGATACGACAAAAACGAAAGATGCTCACGAAGAGCTCATCAACCGGTTTCGCACCGGAAAAGCCGATGTGCTGATTGGGACTCAAATGATCGCCAAAGGGCTCCATTTTCCCCATGTTACTTTAGTGGGGATATTGCAAGCGGATACTATGCTTAGCCTTCCCGATTTTCGAGCGTCGGAGCAGGTCTTTCAGCTGATCACTCAAGTAGCAGGGAGGTCGGGACGAGGGGATATTCCCGGAGAGGTTATCCTCCAAACCTTACTTCCTAAAAACGCAACGATTCAGCTAGCAGCCGGACAAAACTATATCTCGTTTTACGATCAAGAAATCCGAATGAGAAAAACCTATGGCTATCCCCCTTTTTGTAAACTAATAAAACTTCTTTTTACCGGAAAAGATGCGGCTAAGGTAGAAGAAAGGGCACAAGCATTTCGAAAAGAAGTGTTACGCCATTCCCCCCTTTTTCTTGAATGTTTTCCCGTCCTACCTTGCGGCTACGCTAAGATTAAAGATAATTTTCGCTTTCAATGTTTGATACGTTGCTTTCAGATTCTCCCCCTCACAACTCGCCTTCTCTCTTTAAAAGAGCAATTCTCTTGGAATAAAGTGAGGTTATTGATGAATATTGACCCTATGTCCACTTTTTTTTAGCTACCGGGACTGTTGAAATCTTTAGCTTTGCTCAAAAAATTTGAGCCTTGCTTTAGCCGGTTTGATTTTTTTTGAAATCGAAACAGTCCCAAAAAATACCCCGCATATATATGTAGCTGAAAAATAGTTGCGGCGGTGAAAATAGCCGTATGACGTTTTTGATCTCTTTTCTTTGTCGTCTAGGTAGGGCGCTGCTATCACTGCGGTACACTGTTAAGGTTGTGGGGTTGGAGGGGATAAAGCCTCAGGATCTTTCTAAAAAAGGTGGCCTACTTATTTTACCTAACCACCCGGCCCATATAGACCCGATCTTGATCTTTCTCTATTTGTGGCCTAAATTCCATATGCGGCCGCTTGTGATCGAATATGTCTACAGGCAGTCGATTCTCCAAACTTTTATGAAGCTAGTAAGGGCCCTGCCAATCCCTAACTTTGAAACATCAATCAATGAATTTAAACTAAAAAAGGGGGAGGAGTCGCTGCAAAAAATCATACAAGGCCTCCATAAAAATAATGCCTTTTTACTCTATCCCGGCGGACGATTAAAGCATACGGGCAAAGAGATTTTAGGGGGGGTGTCGGCAACATACAATATCTTGCAAAAATGTCCTGATGCGAATGTTCTTTTGATACGAACGACAGGGCTGTGGGGCAGTATCTTTTCTAGGGCAATTGAACACCGCTCTCCTGATATAAAAAAGACTGTTAAAAAAGGGTTCAAGATTCTTTTGAAAAACCTCCTTTTTTTCGCCCCTAGGAGAAAGGTCTTAATCGAGCTGTTTATAAACCCGCAAGATCTTCCTGTAAATAAATCTAGAGTAGAGTGTAACCGTTACTTAGAAGACTGGTTCAACCGGTATAAGACACAAGAAGGGACAGTGGTAGATGAAGAGCCTCTTAACTTAATCTCTTACAGTTTTTGGCATAAAGTCTACCCCTACATTCAAAGGGAAATGAAGAAAAAAAAAGAGGCGACAACCACCCGGATCCCCGAAGAGCAAAAACAAAAAATCTACCGGGAACTCTCGCAGCTTTCTAAACATCCTATCGATGAGATTCAACTCGATCACAACTTGGCCCTTGATTTGGGATTAGACTCTCTCGATATAGCCCAACTTGTCGCTTTCTTAAGCGATAATTACGATATTAGAGAAATCCATCCCGAAGATTTGGAAACGGTCCGAGATCTTTTAGAGCTCTCTGTTGGACATACCAAAACGGCGCAAGAAGAGGTATTGCAAGCAAAATTCCGATGGCCGGAAGAAAAAGATCGCCTCCCTCCCGAAGCCCCTTCCGGAAAGACCCTCCCCGAAGCGTTTTTACGGATGTGCGATCGGATGGGGGGCTCTTTAGCTTTAGCCGATGATCTAGTAGGAGCCTTATCTTATAAGAAGTTAAAGCTAGCGGCGATAGCTTTAGCCCTCGAATTTCAAAAAATTCCCGGGAAACACGTAGCTATCATGCTGCCGGCATCGGTGGGGGCTTATATTACCATTTTAGCTACTATAATAGCCGGAAAAATCCCTGTTATGCTGAACTGGACGCAAGGGCCGAAATTTCTTAACGATACGATGGAGATTACCAAATGCAAAGTAGTCATTTCCTCATGGAGATTTTTAGAAAGGCTTGCCTATGTTGAATTTGGCGAGGTGACTCATAAGATCAAATTTTTAGAAGATATCCGCCGGAAAATTACCCTCTTCAAAAAGCTAAAAGCCCTTTTCTATGCAATACAAAACTACCGTTTTCTCCTTCGGGCTTTTTCTATCGATACCCTAACAGAAAATGAAGAAGCCGCGATATTATTTACCAGCGGCACCGAAACTCTACCCAAAGGGGTCCCCCTCAGTCACAAAAATCTTTTAAGCAACCAGTATGCGGCGATTCAATGTATTTCGATTGGTAAAGAGGATATCTTTTATAGCGCTCTCCCCCCTTTTCACTCCTTTGGCTTTTCGGTGGCAGGTCTTTTTCCCCTACTTGCGGGGATCAAAGTAGCTTTTTCTCCCGACCCGACAGATAGCTTTTCCCTAGCCAAAGGGATTGCGAGATGGAAGGCTACTATCTTTTGCGGCGCCCCTAGTTTTTTAAAAGGGCTTTTTCATGCGGCATCTAAATTCGATCTCGCTACGATACGTCTTTTTGTGTCCGGTGCAGAAAAAGCCCCTGCGGAGCTTTATGAAAAGGTGAAAAGTTTTGGTAAAAACAAAACGTTGATTGAAGGCTATGGAATTACCGAGTGTTCCCCTATCCTTACTTTAAACCGGGTGGGCCTCCCACAAGTGGGGGTAGGGCAGCTCCTTCCGGGGATCGATCTATGTACGATCCATCCCGAGACTCAAGAGCTCCTTGCGGAACACGCCGAAGGGGAGATCTGTGTCCGAGGTCCCAATATTTTCAAAGGATATCTCGGTAACGTCCTCTCTCCTTTTATAGAGATCAACGGAAGGCAGTGGTATAAGACGGGGGATTTGGGCTACTTGGATACTCGAGGCAATCTCCTCCTCTCCGGAAGACTGAAACGCTTTGCCAAAATCGGCGGCGAAATGGTCAGCCTTGGCGCTATCGAAGAGGTCTTTACGGCTGCTTTTAAAGGCCGTTTGAAAGATGATGGAAAACCCTATGTCGCTATCTGTGTTAATGAAAGAGATGATGTATTAAAATCTTCTCTTGTCCTCTTTACTACTATTGCTATTGATAAAACTGCGGTCAATGAAATTTTAAAAAATGCGGGATATAGTAGACTTATCAAGATTGCGCAGGTCAAAAAATTAGATGTCATTCCGATAACCGGTACGGGAAAGACCAACTATCGTCTTTTACAAACGATGATCCCCTTATGAAATATCTAAAGCTATTCAATACCTCCTCTAGAAAAAAGGAGGAGGTTCGAAATAAAAAGATCCGGATGTATACATGTGGCCCCACGGTTTACGACTATGCCCATATCGGCAATTTCCGCACCTACCTTTTTGAAGATCTCCTTCGAAGAACTTTAAAATACCTGGGGTATGAGGTAAGGCAGGTAATGAACATCACCGATGTCGATGATAAAACAATCCAAAGGGCTTATGAGGAAAAAGTAGCCTTAGATACCTATACCCGTCCATTTATCCAAGCTTTTTTCGAAGATATCGATATTCTACAAATAGAACGGGCGGAAGACTACCCCCGTGCTACCCACTATATCCCTCAGATGATTGCTCTGATAGATACCCTATTGAAAAAGGGGCATGCTTACCTAACAAGAGATGGGAGCGTCTACTTTTCTTTGAAGAGCTTTCCTGCTTATGGAAAACTCTCCCATCTCAATTTTTCTGAGCTTAAAACAGTAGAGCAGTCGCGAGATGAATATGATAAGGAAGCGGCTTCTGATTTTGTCCTTTGGAAAACTTACGATCCTCTTCGTGACGGATCTGTTTTTTGGGATAGCCCTTTTGGGAAGGGAAGGCCCGGGTGGCATATCGAATGTTCGGCGATGGCGATGGCCTTACTCGGTGATACGATCGATATCCACTGCGGCGGCGTCGACAATATGTTTCCCCATCATGAAAATGAGGTTGCCCAGTCGGAGTGCTCCTCCGGCAAAGTCTTTGTCCTCCATTGGGTCCATGTCGAACACCTCCTTGTCCACCACAAAAAGATGTCGAAGTCTCTTGGTAACTTTTTCACCCTCCGCGATCTTATCCAAAAAGGGTACCACCCTTTGGAAATTCGCTATCTTCTTTTGCAGGGGCACTATCGGACCCAGCTCAATTTTACCTTTCAAGAGCTCGAAGCGGTAAAGATGGCAAGGGCCCGTATTAGTGACTTTGTCTTCCGTCTGCAAGCCATAACTTCACCTAAAAAAGAGGAGACCCGGCTTCTTTTGAAAAAGGCAAAAGAGGCATTCGTAGAAGCTATACTAGATGATATCAATGCTTCACTCGCTTTTAGTGTAATCTTTGATCTCATCCGAGAGGTCAACACCCTTTGCGATCAGGATAAAATAGGTCAAGAAGATGCAAAAAACATACTTACCCTCCTTTCTGAGTTCGACTCCCTCTTTTCTTGCCTTCCCCTCCACAAAAAAGAGCTATCGGTCCCTGAAGAGGTGCAAAGGGCGCTTGAGCAAAGGGAAGAGGCGAGAAAGAAAAAAGATTTTTCTTTAGCCGATAGTTTAAGAGACTATATCTATGAAAAAGGATATGTCATTGACGATACCCCGCAAGGGTTACGGCTAAAGCCAAGAGATTAAAAAATCTTTCTTTTTAGGGGATGTTTCGATCTCCCATTTGGTTAAAATTTTACCCTTGCTTCTTCGGATTTACAAAGCTCAAATTTTTAGAGCTAACAGTCCCTTTTAGGAAATGGTTTTAGAAGGCAAGGGGAATAGTTCTTGAAGATGAAGGCCGTCTTCTACCCGCATCAAGGGGAAGTAGATTACATCGCGGATCGAATGAGCGCCGGTAAAAAGCATAACTAACCTATCGATCCCAATCCCTACTCCAGAGCTTGGAGGCATCCCTTGACACATCGCTTCGATAAACTCTTCATCTAAAGGGTGTGCCTCATCATCTCCTGCCTCTTTTTTTGCGACCTGCTCTTCTAAAAGTTTTCGTTGTAATTCGGGATCGTTGAGCTCCGAGTAGGCATTTGCCATCTCTTGTCCGAGGATAAAAGATTCAAATCTCTCTACGATCCCTTCCTTTTTCAATGTACGGTGAGGTTTGCACAAAGGGGTAGTTTCGATGGGATGGTCGATAATATGGTGCGGTTGGATGAGATGAGGTTCTACTAGCTCTCCAAAGAGGAGGGCGATAAGGGTTCCTTTAGAACTACTGTCGATCTCTTTAGGATCCAACTCGGTCTCTTTCTTTAAATAGCTCTTTAAGGCATCTAAAGATAGGGAATCGACATCGACATTTGCATATTTTTGAATCGATTCTTTCATAGATAAACGAATCCAAGGAGTTTTGAGATCGATTACCTGAGAACTCCCCTCGGTTTCCACCCGAATTTGTGTGTCGCCAAAAAGCTCTAAAGCAATCTTTTGAAAGAGATTTTCGGTAAAGGCCATCGTGTCATGATAGTCCCAGTAGGCGGCATAAGCCTCTAACATAGTAAATTCGGGGTTGTGAGTCCTGTCTATCCCCTCATTTCTAAATACTTTTCCCATCTCATAGATGCGTGGAAGCCCTCCTACTAGGAGTTTTTTGAGAGAGATTTCTAAAGAGATACGGAGATACATCTCTTGATGCAAGGCGTGCAAGTGGGTAGTAAAGGGCTTGGCTTCTGCTCCACCATAGGTATTTTGTAAAATGGGGGTTTCTACCTCGATAAAGTTTGCCTCATCCATATACTTGCGAATGAGCAAGAGGATTTTTGATCGGTCAATAAATCTTTTTTTCGAACTTTCATTAGTGATGAGGTCGAGCCACCTTTTCTTATAACAGACTCCCTTATCGGCAAGACCGCTATGTTTATCAGGCAACGGCAATAACGATTTTGCCAGTAAAGTGAGCTCGCTGACTAAGATGGTAAGCTCCCCCTTTTGGGTCCGAAAAAGGTTCCCTTCGATCCCTATGATATCTCCTAAATCGAGCTTTTTTTCTAGGAATTTTATTGGACTTATCTCCCCGCCTTTTAGCCCTACAACCTTAGTAAAATCCCTGCTACACATGATCTGGATCCGCCCGGTGCTATCTTGCACCTGTGCAAAGATGTTTTTTCCCATGGGCCGAAAGAGGACAAGCCTCCCCGCTACCTGAACGGTAGAGGTAGAGCCGGAGGCGGCATCTTCGCTATGGCCTATAGCTTTCCCTTCGGCCTCCTCCTGAAGTTTTTGAGCGGTGTATTCAAAAGAGAAACGGTAAGGATATGTCGCAACCCCGACATCTTCAATCTCTTGAAGCTTCCTTAGCCTTATTTGAAAATCTTCTAAATTTCTATATGCAATATTATGCATAGATTATAAGTAGCATACCGCTTCTTAATAATATCCGTAAAGGTGTAAACAAAGGTGTATAGCCAAAGAGTTGGAATGATCTCTGTCTCTGTAATACTCCGGCGTTGGTGCATTTTTTTGCGAAAAATATGTTACGTTTGGGGTATTTTTTTACTCAACATTTTCCTGCTTTCCCCTCACAACTGTTTCGCTATGCACCCAATGTACCAGTCGAGCTTGCAATTTTCTTAGACTTTTCTATCAAAGCTCTGTTATATTCCTGGCAGTTGCGCTACAGTATGAGACCGTTGCATAACCCCCACTGATCAGCTAAAATATTTTCTCTTCATTCAGAGGGAATATGGTACACAAAACTTCAGGACAACTCGGATTCGCTGACGCGTGGCTCGGCAACCACCCAAAACTCAATCAACGCTTGGACAAACTCAATCGTTTGCTAGACTGGGGTCCCTTTGAAAAATTGCTCAACGTGATTTACGCATCAACGGAAGGACGACCCAGCCACCCTGTCCTTTTACTGTTCAAAGCTCTGTTGTTACAGACCTGGTATACCCTTTCTGATTATTCGCTTGAGGAAGCCTTCGACGACCGTCTCTCATTTCGTCGACTCACGGGGCTAAGCTCTTTCGAAAAATCGCCCGATCATTCCGTATTTAGCCGATTTCGAGATCAATGGATCAAGCATGGTGTGCACGATCGTTTATTCGATGAATTAAATCGTCAAATGGATGTCAAAGGGTTGATGTTGAGGCAAAGAACCCTTATCGATGCCACCGTGATCGAAGCAGCTCCGAAAAAACCCCATGCAAATGAAGATGGAACAGGAGGCAGGTCACCCCAAGATCCCGATGCCGATTGGACGAAGAAGGGAGGAAAGTATCACTTTGGTTACAAGGCGCATGTTCAAAAAAATCAAACCGGCTAAAGCAAGGCTCAAATTTTAAAAAAAAGGCGAAGATCGAAACAGTCCAGGTAAGCATGCTCGGAGCGGGACTCGAACCCGCACGGGATTTCTCCCAAAGGATTTTAAGTCCTTTGTGTCTACCATTCCACCATCCAAGCAGCAATTATCCTTTTTGATCCGTTTCAGGTTTTGGCATCTCCTCATCGAGCGGACTATAAGGGGGCGCATTGAGGGGAGGAGGAAGCTCTTCAGGATATTCTAAAACATCAGCCATCCCTTCCGTTGGCAGAAGGAGGTTGGCCTCGATCACTTCGTTATCTTTATACCTACCTAGCGTCTCCTTGATCAGGGTTGGAGGAGGGGGAAATAACCTAGAAACGGTGGTAGGGACACTTTCCGCTTTTTCTAAAGCCTCTTCAGGCGGTGGTACCGACATCGCCATCTCTTCGGGTGGTGGTATCTCACCTCCTCCACCTCGCCTCCTACGAGACCTCCGCTTACGCCCATGATCTTGTAAGGACCTTTCTTGCTGCCGAGAGGAGGACAACTCCTCTTCTTTAGCAGCCGTCCGACCAGGGATCTTGATTGAACGTTCAACGGTTGCGTTTTTTAAGACCATCCTCGTCTCCTTAAGCTCAATGACTTCATAATCACTGACAGGAAGGAGAAACGATTTAGGACGCTCGAGAGAACGAAAAAAAATCGAAGCTCCAAAAGAGACTACTTCAACAGCATCGACTAGATACTCTTCATTACCGCCCGCTTTACTACTACGGATAATTAATTTGCAGCCCTCACGAGGGGTGATGACTGTCTCAATGATAGGTTCTCTGGTAAAATTCACGGTTCATACCATTCATTATAGGGTTATTAATAAGAGTGCATGGCATGAGATAACGCAGATGAGAAAGAAGTTGTTGTAAAAGGGTACATTAACTTTTTTTTTCCGAGTATGACATGTATTGTAAAAGATCGACGACTCGAGTAGCATATCCCACTTCATTGTCATACCATGCAATCAGTTTATAAAAACGTTTATTTAACGCTATTCCCGCCAGTTTATCAAAAATGCAGGAATAGGAATTACCTATAAAATCTGAAGACACTACCTCTTCATCGGTATAGGCAATGATACCTTTAAACTCTTTTTGAGATGCCGCTTTCATAGCTTGGCAAATCTCTTCATAGGTTGTATCTCGGCTGAGTTTTACCGTAAGGTCGACTACAGATACATCAGGAACAGGTACACGCAAAGCCATCCCGGTCAACTTCCCTTCTATTTGTGGAAGACATTTGGCAACCGCTTTAGCAGCCCCCGTACTCGAAGGAATAATATTGTACCCCGCAGCACGACCACCTCGCCAATCCTTTTTAGAAGGTCCATCAACAGTAGGTTGCGTCGCCGTCATCGCATGAACTGTCGTCATCAGCCCCTCTTCTATCCCAAAGCGGTCGAGAAGAACCTTGGTCATAGGAGCTAGACAGTTGGTGGTACAAGAAGCATTAGAAAGGATAAAGTCCTTGTCAGGGTTATAATCGGTATGGTTTACTCCCATCACAAAGGTAGGAATCCCTTCCTTCCCGGGCGCAGTGATCAGTACACGCTTTGCTCCGGCGTACAAGTGTTTTTTTGCGTCTTCGACACTCGTAAAATGACCCGTAGACTCGATGATATAATCCACACCAAGGCTTTTCCAGGGAAGTTGCGCAGGATCTTTACTCGAAAAAACTTGGCAGGATTTGCCGTCGACTACAATCATATCCTCTTTCGCATCGACTATCCCAGGATATTTTCCATGAATGCTATCGTGCCGTAAAAGATAGGCAAGATTATCGGCAGGAACTAAATCATTCAATGCAACGATAGAGATTTTCCTTTGAGAAGCAATACGAAAAACTAATCTTCCTATCCTTCCAAATCCATTGATGGCTAGCTTCATAGGTATTCGATGTAACACTTCTCAGCGCTGTCGCCCACCTGAAACTGCTTACGAATCAGGCGAGTATAACCACCCTTACGTTGCGCAAACTTCTCCCGTAATTCTCCAAAAAGCTTACCGATAACTAGACGGTCCCCATTATAAGCACGGGTATCTCCCTTCTTGGCTAGACGGGCCTGTTTTGAAGTAAGTGGGTTGTAACGAAGCTGCATCGCCGAGGCAGCCATCCTACGAGAGGCAACAGTGTTTTCTTTAGCTAAGGTAACCATCCTATCGGCAGAACGTTTTAACTCTTTCGCTTTCGCAATCGTCGTTTCAATACGACCATGTCTTATGAGGGATTTTAACATGTTGGCTAACATCGCCCTTTTGTGAGAACCGGTCCTTCCCAGCTTACAAGTATGTTTCCTATGTCTCATGACTCTTCCGATCCCGCTTTATTGTCTAGATAGTTTTGAATGACCATTTTAATGTTATCTTTGTTGATCCCATATTTGCTCAAATCCATCCCAAGGTAAAGGCCCATCTCTTCTAACTTTTGCTTGATCTCAGTCAGCGATTTCTTTCCAAAATTCCGGAACTTGAGCATCTCCAATTCGGGCATCACTACGAGCTCTCCAATCGTCTCAATATTGGCAGAAGATAAACAGTTAGTTGAACGGACAGAGAGCTCAATCTCGTTAATCTTTAATGCGAGCTTTTTCAGGAGCTCTTCTCGATCTTTGTTAGCTTCTACTTCCTCTTGCTCAAAAATAATCGAATGGGTCTTTAAAGTGTCAAAAACCGCAAAGTGTTCGATCCCAATTTGAGCAGCGAAGGTAAGGGCCTCTTGAGGAGTTACCCTTCCATCAGTTTTGATCTCTAAAATAAGACGATCAAAATCGGTATCTTGCCCCACACGGGTATTTTCTACGTAGTAGTTGACAAGACGAACAGGAGAAAAAATCGAATCGAGGATAATTTCATCAAATTGCCTTTCAGCAGTCTGCCTCTCTGACGGAACATAACCACGGCCAATAGCAACTTTTATATCGATTTTTTTCACGAGCGGTTTCGTTATGGTAAAGATATGTAAGTGGGGGTTTACCATTTCAAAAGGAGAGCCTTCCATAAGATCTTGTAAAGTAACCCGGTATTCCCCTTCCCCTTTTTCAATATCTTCTTGGGATATATCGAGGGTTTTAGAGATAATTTTCACCTCTTTAGAGGTCCTTTCACTATCAGTAGGAAGATAGCGAAGGAGAGAATTTTTTAAATTGAGAATAATATGGGTCATATCCTCGATGATCCCATCGATCGCTGCATATTCATGAGGGACCCCTTCCATGCGGATGGACATAATAGCCGGGGCCTCTAGCGAGGTAAGCATAATCCTTCGAAGCGCGTTGCCAATAGTATGGCCAAACCCCCTTTCAAAAGGCTCCACGATGAACTTAGAAAATTGGGTAGACTTGTTCGATTCATCTACCTTTATCTTATCCGGCATTTCAAATTTGCCATACTTTACTGCCATATTGGGAATCTCCTTTTAGACTCTTCTACGTTTACGAGGACGACACCCATTGTGTGGAATGGGGGTTGTATCACGAATAATGGTCACGGCAAGACCGGAGCTTAAAAGGCCTCGGACTGCCGATTCACGCCCCGCTCCGGGCCCGTTAAGGTTGACTTCACACTCTTTCATCCCTAGCCCCATCGCAATCTTCGCCGCATCTTGCGCAGCTACCGTTGCCGCAAAAGCAGAAGATTTACGGGAACCGGAAAAATTGACTTTTCCTGCGGAAGACCACGCAACCACATTGCCGGCTAAATCGGTAATGGAAACAATGGTATTATTAAAGGTAGCCAATACGTGAGCAATACCTGCGGGAACGGTTCGGACAATCTTTTTTTTAGCTCTAACAGGTTTCTTGGAAGATGCTCCTTCCGATCCTTTTTTCTCTTTTTCTTGTTTAGCCAATGGGTCCTCTTATCAGATTTTTTTGTTAGCGATGGTTTTTCTCTTCCCTTTACGGGTACGGGCATTGCGACGGGTACTTTGCCCTCGGACAGGAAGACCTACACGATGGCGTATCCCCCGATAACAATGGATAGCCACTAGCCTCTTAATATTATTTTGCACCTGGCGTCTTAGGTCTCCTTCGACGGTATACTCTTCTTGCAAGACGGCATTTAACTTTGCAATATCTTCAGGTGTAAGACTTTTAGCCCGCATATTGGGATTTAAACCTAATTTTTTAATTACTTGTATCGAAAGCTTGCGTCCAATACCGTAGATGTAAGTCAGGCTCACCTCTAATCTTTTATTGTCGGGGATGTCAATTCCTATTATTCGTGGCATAAAAAAACCTGTGTTAGTTTATCATAAAATTCTTAATTTTATCTACCTCGGAGACGCCCTATTTTCATAAATCCATCATATTTTTTCATAAGCAGATGGGATTCAATCTGTTTAGTCGTATCTAATATCACCCCTACCAAGATCAAAAGGGAGGTCCCTCCAAAAAAATGGCTAATCGTCTGATCCACTCTCAATATTTTCCCTACTAAGGTAGGAAGGATAGCTATTAAAGCTAGGAAAATAGCTCCGGCAAGGGTTATCCGGTTCATCGTCTTTTCAAGAAATTCTTCGGTAGGCTTTCCCTGCCTTAGCCCCGGAATAAAGGCTCCATTTTTCTTCATATCAGAAGCAATTTGTTCGGGACGAAACTGCATCGCCGTCCAAAAATAGGTAAAAAATATAATGAGCGATATATAAATAATCGTATATACCCAACTTCCGGGAGAGATCGAATTAGCCACCACTCCTAGCCAATTTCCTTGCCCCAAAAATTGGCCAACTGTAGCAGGTAAAGTCAAAAAGGAGGAGGCAAAGATGACGGGGATAACACCGGCATAGTTTATCTTCAAAGGGATATAGGCATTTCCACCTTGCACTTCATGACGTCCTACGATACGGCGGGCATATTGCAAAGGTATCCTCCTTTGCCCTTGAATAATAAGGATAGTGCCGACAGTAATTAGGACAAACAGGGCGGACAAGACGATAAGGGAAGAAAAGGTAAGCTGTCCCACCTCTTGGGATTCTAAATTGAGCTGCTGAAGGACGGCGCCAATAGTTTTTGGTAAATAGGCCAAAATACCTATAGTGATGATCAGGCTGATCCCATTACCAATCCCCTTTTCGGTAATCTGTTCTCCAATCCACATGAGGAGGAGTGTTCCGGCCGTCATAGTCGCCATCACAATAAGGTAAAAGAGCCAAGAGATACCAAAAAGCTGTACATCAAAAAGCTCATTGATAATTATACCCGGATTCGATTGATTCAGCTGAACGGCATATCTGGCAAAAAGGGCCGATTGGAATAAGGCTAAGCATAAAGTCGCAAGACGAGTCCATTTCGAAATTTTCCTTTTCCCTTGATCGCTACTTTCCCTAACCTCCCGCTGAAAAGAGGGGACTAAGGCAATAATCAACTGCATGATGATAGAAGCAGAGATGTAAGGCATCACTCCAAGGGCGGTAACCGTCATCTGGGCAAAGGCTCCACCGGAAAATATATCCATCAACTGGAAAAGATTTTGAGAACCTCTTGTAGCGCTTCTCAAAAGGATGATGGCTGTATCCGCATTCACCCCGGGAACCGGAATAAAAGCTCCGATCCGGCAAACGGCAAGTAAAATAAGGGTAAGGACCATCTTTGCCCGAAGCTCCGGTATAAGGAAAAGTCGCCGTATTCCCTCTATCATGCGATAACTTTGTAAGGTATATTACTTTTTTTAAGTTTCTCTTCGGCCCCTTTGGAAAAGCGGGTAGCTTCGATAGATAATTTTTTTTTGATCTCTCCGAAAGAGAGGATTTTTATCCCTCCATATTTTCCCTTAGGAACCAGCCCTTTTTCCCGAAGGGAAGTGTAGTTTACCTTCTCTCCATCAGCAAAGTATTTCTCGATAGAAGCAAGGTTGATAGCAACAAGTATCGTATCTTTAAATTTCCCCCTTGTAAAACCTCGGCAGGGGAGTTTTCGATATAGTGGAACTTGCCCTCCTTCATAACCAAATCTTCGACGGTAGCCGGATCTAGAACCGTCCCCCTTATGCCCTCGTCCTGCCGTCTTTCCCGTACCGGAGCCAATACCACGACCAACCCTTTTCGGTTTTTTTCGAGGGCGGTAGGTATTGAGGAGTGTATGCAAAGCCATCATAGAGATATCCCCCGCTCTTCAAAACAAGTTTTTCGATTTCTCAGAGACAAAAGGGCTTTGATAGTTGCCCTTACCTGATTGATCGGATTATTAGAACCCAAACTTTTTGCAACGACATCTTTAATACCTGCAAGCTCTAAGACTGCTCGAACTTTGGAACCGGCTACGACCCCTGTCCCTTCAGGAGCAGGTTTCAGCAGAAGGCGGGCTCCATCGTAATCGACAATTACTTCATGAGGGATAGAGGCCCCTTCCCTCTCAAAGGTCATCATGTTTTTCTTGGCTGCATCGGTCCCTTTTCGGATCGCATCAGAAACCTCATTGGCTTTTGAGAAGCCGTAACCTACATTGCCATCACCATCACCAACTAAAATTAAAGCGGAAAAACTAAACTTCCTTCCCCCTTTGACTACTTTCGCACAGCGATTAATATAGATAACTTTTTCATCCAGTTCTTTATTGAGTTCATTTGCTTCTTGTTTCACCATTCATCTTCCTCAAAATTTTAACCCGGCTTCTCTTGCAGCACCGGCTAGTTCTTTAACGATTCCATGATACTTATAACGCCCTCGGTCAAAAACAACTCTCTCGATCTTTTTTTCGATAGCTAACTTTGCAAGCATTGTACCAAGGTGACGTGCTGCCTCTTTCGACTTCTTTTGAAAAGAGGTATTTTGTAAAGGCTTTGACTGTGTCCCTAAACCAAGAAGGGTGACCTCTTTTTCGTCATCAATCAGCTGGGCAAATAGATGCTTGCCCGATTTATACACCGAGAAACGGGGCTTTTCGCTAGAACCTTTTAGCTTCTTGCGAACCCGATAAACTCTACGCCATCTAGATATATTTCTATTTCTTTGTCCCTTTTCCATTCCTCACCTACTTAACAGGGGCAGCGGCCTTTGCTGCCTTGCCCGCCTTCTTACGTACATATTCATTTTCATACCGTATCCCCTTGCCCTTATATGGCTCCGGGGGCTTTAAGGATCTCACCGTAGCGGCAAATTGTCCCACTTTCTGACAGTCCACTCCGGAGATAATGATGAGAATCCCTTTATCTACAACTACCTTGATTTCCGGTGGGATCAGGAAAAAAGTAGGATGAGAGTAACCCACCTGAAGATCTAACTTGTTACCTTGCACTGCTGCCCGGTAGCCAACTCCGATAAGATTCAACCTTTTTTCAAACCCTTGGGAAACTCCTTGAAGGAGGTTTTTGATAATCGCCCATTGCATCCCATAAAGTCTATTTTTGTCAGGGGTATCTTCCGAAATAAATACGTATAATACTCCCTCTTTTTGCTCTACGGTGATTCCATATTCCAGCTTGTGTTTCAAATGACCCTTCGGCCCTTTCACTTCCAAAATAGACCCGTTGACCTTGACCTCCACACCTTTGGGAAGGGGAATTGGGGTTTTTCCAAGTCGTGACATAATTGATCCTTACCGGTTACCACACCTGGCAGAGGAGCTCTCCGCCAAGCTTTTCTTTTTTTGCTGTTTCCCCGTCTATAATACCCATCGAAGTAGATAGAATGACAATGCCCATCCCATTTGCCACCTTAGGAATCTTCCTATACCCCGTATACTTGCGTAAACCGGGAGATGAGCTCCTCTTTATATCGTGGATGACCGCATTTCTCTTCTGGTTATATTTTAAAAAGATCCGCATTTTTTTCGCTTCTTTATTCACGAGAAAGTTTTCAATAAATCCATGGGCTTTTAAAATTTCTATGATCTTTTGCTTGATCTTGCTAAGGGAAATGTCGATATAGCGATGCTTCGATTCCTTGGCATTTTTCAGTTTGTTTAAAAATTCGGCTATCGGGTCATTAAACGACATATTTTCTCCATTAACGTTTAAAAGGGAATCCCAAATGGGTCAAAAGCTCCACACACTCGTCATCATCTTTTGCAGAGGTAATAATGGCAATATTCATCCCCTGCGACCTTTTAACTTGATCGAGGTTGATCTCCGGAAAAATCTGCTGGTCATTGAGACCAAAACAGTAATTGCCACTCCCATCACATTTTTTACTAAATCCTCTAAAGTCTTTAATTCTGGGGGCTACGATATTACAAAACCTATCCATAAAGTCATACATCCTCTTCCCTCTCAAGGTAACAACAAGGCCAATAGGTTGGTCCTCTCGCAACTTGAAATTCGATATCGCCTTTTTCGAGCGGGTGACAATCGGCTTTTGCCCGGACAGGGCCGTCAGCTCATTGATATGATCCTGCAAAGCATTTTTATCTTTCATCGCTTCTGCAATTCCCATACTGATAACGATCTTCTTCATACGAGGAATGCTCATCGGATTCCTTGCGGGATGAGCCTCTTTAATTTTGGAAACAATCTCACTAAAAAATTTTTCACGTAGTCTTGACATTAAGCCTTCTTACTTTTTACTTTTTTACTTTTTTTCTCAGAGTTTTCCTCTGCCGGTTTGACATTGGAAATATGGATTGGCGCCTCTATTTGTAAAATCTGAGGAGCCCCTTGCTGCGTTTTTTTCCTATGCCTTTTTCGGATATTCAACCCTTGAAGAACCAGTTTATCTCCCTGTCGAGCCAACACTTGAGAAGTTTTTCCCTTTTCATTTCCGGCAATTACGGTGACCCTATCCCCTTTCTTAATCATATAACCTCCGGCGCAAGTGATGTAATTTTTATAAATCCCATATCTCTAACTTCCTTAGCGACAGGACCAAAAATCCTCGTCCCACGAGGGTTATTTTTATCATCGATAATGACACAACTATTGTCATAAAAACGGAGCATCGACCCATCAGATCTTCGAATATAATTCTTGGTACGGACAATTACCGCTTTAACCACCTCTCCTTTTTTAACAGCAGCTTTTGGATCTGCTTCTTTTATAGAGCAGACAATTATATCGCCAACTTTAGCATACCTCCTCCTTGTGCCTCCTAATACCTTAAAGCATTTTGCCCGCTTAGCACCTGTGTTGTCGGCCACAAGGAGCTCTGTTTCTTGCTGGATCATTCCTTTGCCTCTATTTTTTCTTGCGCAACTTCCACTACTTCAACTACTCGAAACCTTTTGAGCTTCGATAATGGTCTCGTCTCCATAATTTTAACAATAGAGCCCATAGGAATCGCCTCTTCAGTGTGGGCGTAGTATTTCTTCCTCCCCTCCACGAGCTTTTCATAGCGAGAATGGTGGTAGCTACGAGTCACTCCAACCGTGACAGTATTTTTCATCTTGTTCGAAAGGACAATCCCTTCCTTCACTTTACGGTTATTCCTTTCCATGCTTTTTCACTTTCGTTAAAATGGTTAAAATGCGAGCTCGGTCATGCCTTTTCTCTTTAAGAAGATGGGGTTTTTCTATTTTTCTAGCTGCTTTCAGCTCATTCCTCATCCGATACAGCTCTTTTTCAATATCGTCGGCTAAAGCAGTTAGTTCCTCGACTGTTTGATCGGCTAAATCTTTTGTTTTCAACATACCTTCTCCAAACGCTCTACAAATCTTGTCTTAATCGGGAGTTTTGCCGCAGCCAGTCTTAAAGCATTCTGCGCCTCTTCTTTAGTAACATTAGAGACCTCAAAGAGGACTCTTCCGGGTCTTACCACCGCAACCCAGTGATCAGGGGCCCCTTTCCCTTTCCCCATCCGTGTTTCGGCAGGTTTTTTACTCACCGGCTTGTCAGGAAAAATACAAATCCAGACCTTCCCTTTTCGGACAAAATGGCGACTAATCGTCACGCGACAAGCTTCTATCTGTTGCCCTGTAATCCAGCCTCTATCCAGAGCCTGCATTCCATAATCTCCAAAGCTAACCTTGGTTCCCCCTTTGGCAAGCCCTCGAAACGACCCTTTTTGCTGTTTTCGATGTTTTGTCTTTTTTGGCATTAGCGACATATTACACCGCCATCTCTTTGGCTCTTACCACCATCTCTTCCCCACGGTTGACCCATACTTTCACTCCAATAGAGCCGTAGGTGGTTTCAGCACGTCCATGGGCATAGTCAATATCAGCCCTTAAAGTATGCAGAGGAATCCTCCCTTCTTTGTACCACTCGCATCTGGCGATCTCTGCACCGCCAATCCTTCCGGAAATTTGGACCTTAATCCCATGAGCTCCGGCATCCATTGTAGTCTGCAGGGCTTTTTTAAGTACCCTTCGAAAGGGGACTCTACGCTCCAACTGCTTGGCAATTCCATCAGCTACCAGTTTGGCATCGAGATCGGGCCTTTTAATCTCCTCGACCTCTATCCAGACCTCTTGTCCGGTAAATTTGCGAAGATCATTTTTCAATAGATCGATCTCCGACCCTTTTTTCCCTATGACAAGACCCGGTCTTGCCGTATGAATAGTCACTTCAATTTTGCCACTCATCCTCTTAATAGTAAGCTTGGAGGTCCCGGCACAAATCGGCTTTTTCATAAGGTATTCTCGAATCTGTCTATCTTCTAAAAGAAGCTTTCCAAACTCTTGTTTATTGGCATACCAATTAGATAGCCATTTCTTCCTACAAACTAAACGAAATCCGGTCGGCGATACTTTTTGTCCCATTATTTTTTTTCCTCTCCTATCGTTAGAACCACAGTAAAGTGACTGGTCCTTTTGTTAATAGGGACCCTGCCTCCTCGACTCTTCCCTTTAGCCCTTTTCAAAATGGGGCCGGCATCGACTCTTACTTCATGTACTTTCAAATTTGTCCGCTTAGCATCTAACTGAGTTTCGGCATTAGCAACGGCACTATCCAGCGTCTTTTTAAGAAGCCTTGCTCCTCGAAGGTTGCTATTCATCAGCTGTAATCTGGCATTTTCGACATCTTTACCACGAATCAGACCGGCAGCTAATCGTGCCTTCCTAGGCGCTATACGGATAAATCTACTTTTGGACTTAGAAAATGTCATAGCTTATTTTTCCCCTTCGGCACCGGCCGTGGCAGGTGCAGGTGTAGAGGAGGGAGCAGGAGTACCTGCAGTACTTGGAGCACCTGAAGCGCCGGGTGCACCTGCGGCAGCAGAAGGGGCTGCCTTCTTGAGTGGGTGTCCTTTAAAGGTCCTAGTAGGGGAAAATTCTCCAAGGCGGTGCCCTACCATATTTTCAGAGATCGAGACTCCTATAAACTTTCTTCCGTTATGCACTTCAAAAGCAAAGCCCACCATTTCGGGGATTATCATCGATCTCCTAGACCAGGTCTTAATCGGCCTTTTCGACCCCTCTTTTTTTTGCTTTTCCATCTTCTCAAGAAGATGGTGGTCTACAAATGGCCCTTTCTTTAATGATCTACCCATTATTTATCCCTTTTCTTCACAATCCACTTATCCGTTTTTCTCAGCGACCTTGTCTTAAACCCTTTTGCATATTGCGCCCAAGGAGATTGCGGATGGTTCCCTTTTCCCCGTCCCTCTCCCCCTCCATGTGGGTGATCTACCGGGTTCATCGCTACGCCACGTACGGTGGGACGAATTCCAAACCAACGGCTCCTTCCCGCTTTGGCAATCACTCTAAGATTATTCTCAGCATTGGAAACCATTCCAAAAGTTGCCCTACAGTTTTCATTGACAAGGCGTACTTCCCCTGAAGGCATTTTAACTGTTGCATAACCGCCACTTCGTGCTAAAAGTTGGGCAGAAAGGCCCGCCGATCGAACCAATTTTCCCCCTTTATCGGGGTAGAGCTCAATATTATGAATGGTGGAACCAAGTGGCATGTGTTTTAGCCTCATGCAGCAACCAATGCTATAAGGGGGCTCCGTGCTAGTAGAGACAGTATCGCCGATTTTTAACCCTTGAGGAGCGAGTATGTATCTCTTCTCCCCATCAATATAATGTAACAAAACGATATGGGCAGAACGGTTAGGATCGTAATCAATAGCAGCTACTCTTGCCTTAACCCCCTCTTTATCCCGTTTAAAGTCGATAAGACGGAAGATCTTTTTATGACCTCCCCCTTTATGTCTGCAAGTAATATGTCCATGATGATTCCTTCCCCCGGTCGATTGTTTCGCCTGATGAAGCTTTTTTATCTTTTTTCTCCTCCCTTTCGTAATCTCGCTAAAGCTAGGAAGGATTAGTTTTCTCTGTCCCGGAGTTATCGGTCTAAACGTCTTTACCATCTTATACCTGCTCATCTAATGTATCGCCGGGAGTCAGCGTCACCACGGCTTTTTTTACCCACTGCGTCTTTCCTAAGAATCCCCTTACCCTTCTCATATGAGGGCGGATGGTGATCGTATTGACCTTGGCCACTTTAATCTTTTTTTCCTTGTAAATCTCTTCAATCGCCCAAGCTATCTCTTTTTTACTCGCCTTCTTATCGACTATAAAAACATATTTAGGATCATCACATTTCCTCACACAGGCATTGCTAGTAGCATGTTGCAGTCCCAATAAAACTCCTGCTTTTTCGGTAACATGACGATGTTTGATAATATTATAAGGACTTTTACTCACGACTTTCCTCCTAATAAGGCTTTGGCCCCTTCTACCGCCGTTTCTAAGAGAACTAGGGTATGGCATAAGGCGAGGTCATAACCATTGAGATTAGGTGCCAGCAAGTATTTGGCCTTACCGATATTACGAAGACTTTTCACAAAAGCTAGCTGCCCTCCTTTTGCCTCCCCTACAAAAAGAACCCGCTTATCTTTTAATTCGCTCTTCTTTAAGAAGGCTGCTACTTTTTTTGTCTTGGGTTCGTCGAAGGCGGGAAGGGCGAGTATATAGGCTCTTCCTGTTTTGATTTTATCGGAAAGGAGACTTGCGATCGCTTTGTGTCGCTCTTTTTTATTGATTCTAACATGTTGATCTTCTTTTGGTTTTGGACCCCAAGCCCTTCCTCCTCCTTTATACTGAGGAGCTGCGAGGCTCCCTTGCCTAGCCCTCCCTGTCCCTTTTTGAGGGTGAGGCTTTTTAGTTGTATGGTTGACTTGAGCCCGTGTTTTGGTACAAGCATTCCATTGTCTCGCATTATTACGGATGGCGACAAGATAATCTTTTACCATCTGCGAATTGGCTTCATTTTGTAAAATAGCGTCTTCAATGGCCACTTCGCCTATTTCATTTCCTGACAGATCTAATTTCTTTATACAGGCCATTATTTCCCCTTCTTCGCAGCTTTGGTAAAATAGACAACGCCCCCTTTAGCACCGGGAACAGCCCCCTTTACCAAAAGGAGGCTATTTGTCTCATCGATACTTACCACCATCAAGTTTTGAATCGTAACCGCCTCTCTTCCCATCTGAGAAGCCCTTTTTCCCCCGGGGAAACATCTACCGGGGGAGGTTCTCATCCCAGTAGAACCGGCGTGCCGATGAAAACCGGATCCATGGGCAGCAGGTCCACCGGCCATCCCATGCAGCTTCATCACCCCTTGATAACCCTTACCTTTTGACGTCCCTGATACATCGAGAAACTCGGTCCCTTGAAAATATCCCAAGGTCACCTCTTGCCCCAGCTGAAAGGCCTGTACATCATCTACTTTAGATTCTGCGAGAAATCTACAGTTAGGCGCTTTAGCTTTAGCAAAATGGCCCCGCTGTGGTTTTGCAACCCGTTTTTGATCTTTCTCCAAAACGGGAAAGGCACCCAACTGGACAGCATTTACCCCATCTTTTTCTTTCACCTTAATTTGGGTGATGATATTGGGAGCCGCTAAAATGACCGTACAGGGAACAATATTTCCATTTTTGTCAAAAAACTGGGTCATCCCCACTTTTTTTCCAATGAATTTCAGCGACATACTTTTTTTCCTTCATTGCTTTGCTGATATTTGCAAAGGTGAACATTAGGTAAGCTTTATACCGAAACAATATAAGCGACCTAGGAAGTTTTACTCAAGAAAATTATTCTTGAAACTTCTGCAAAAATTTATTTCCGTAAAATTTTGCGTCGATGTTTAAGGGTTTCTTTTTTCTCTCCGCCCTCTAAAAAAGGCTCCTCCCTTTTTTTAGAAATATTCAAAGTAGTAGAAGAATAAAGATGTTTCGAATTAACAAATTGGGAAAGGGAGGCATCAGAGGTCGGCCGGACTTGATTCAAAACTTTTTTTATCTCTACTCCGGGAGGATAAAAATAGGTGCCGGGATAGGCCACCTCTCCGGTAACTACTACTTCGATCTTAGGAACTTTTTGAAGGAGTTTTTCCTCTCTATAAGAATTACCATAAGCGATAATAGAGATAACCGCCATCATCCCTAAAATAGCGATAACCATAAACCATTCGTGAAAAGGAAGCTGCTGCTTCATTACGCTCTTGAAAGGGCTTCGGCGTCGCTTTCTCTATTCAACTTATGAGTCATGTACTCCTTATAAAGGTCATTAAGGAGGCAAAGGACAAAAGCTAGGCTAGAAAGAATTCGGAGATTTCTAACAGAAAGAAGGAGGACCCCTTTTGCCAATTTCATAAAATCAACCCCATAAACGACAAAACACACTACTGATTTTGCTATCTTGATCATCCTAGAAATCTTTTCTTCACGAGGTACCGCCTCTTTATTTGATTTATAAAAAACAGTCGCGGAAAGAAAATTTTTGAGATCTAGGGAAATATCGCTAACTGTACCGGCTAGTGGCAAGAAATACCCCGGCTTATCGACAAAGTTGAGGTAGGATCTCGAAAGATCCCCAAGCAGCTCAAATAGGGTAGGTACCAATTTTTGAACCCTAACTAAAAGAGTATCAGGGTGCTCAAATATCCCTTGTACCTGATTTAGTGCAGTCGCTAAGGTAACGGGACATTTGGACCAAATATCTAAATTATCGGCTATCTTTATTCGCCCCAATAATCGAGATTGCCCTTCAGAAGTAAGGCCAAAATACTCCCTCCACCCCATCACTTCTTTAAAAAGGGTTAAAAAACGGTGGGTTCCCGTTCCCGTTCCCAAATAACGGAGTGTCGTTTTTACATAATCTATAGGTCTTATCATACTTTCCTCTTATATAAAGAGGAATAAGGTTACAATAAAAGGGGAAAAAATGCAAAAAGAATAGAGATATTAGAAAAAAATTTTTCCTTGTACCCCTTTAAGAAATTCTTGACAGGACATCGCTTTTTTCCCCTCTAGCTGCACCTCTTGGATCTCTATAGCCCCATCCTTACAAATTACTATCATAGGAGGAAATATTTGACCCGGGGCCTCTCCTTTCTTTGAAGACAATGTACTCTTTAAAATTTTTAATCTTTTTTTTTCTTGATTGATATGCAAATAGCTGAAGGCTCCCGGCTTCGGCGATAGGGCTCGAATCCGGTTATGGATTTGTTCTGCAGGAAAATCCCAAAAAATCTGAAATTCTTCCGCCGCCAGTTTTTTAGCATAGGTAGCCTTCGTCCCATCTTGCTTTACCCCTTTCGGCAGCTTGTCGATTACTCTTAATAATAGAGGTTTTGCCGCTTGCATCAGTTTTTCGGTAAGTTCTCCTGCCGTCATATCTTGAGAAATAGCCACCTCGGCAACACCCAGTATATCCCCTGCATCCAAATCTTTCGTCATATGGATGAGGGTAATACCGCTTTTTGCCTCCCCGGCCATCAAACACCTTTGAATAGGAGCTGCGCCCCGATATTTAGGAAGGAGAGAGGCATGAACATTGATAGGGGCAATTCGTGGTACTTGCAGCAGCTCTTCTTTCAAAATTTGACCAAAACCTACTACTACGAAAAGATCGGGTCTTAAATTTTTCATCTGCTCGATAAAGACAGGGTCAGAGGCTTGTGCCGGCTGAAATAGAGGGGAGTTTGGCAGATATTTTTTGGAAATTTCTTTTACCGGGCTCTCAGAGACCTTTTGAGATCTCCCCTTTGGTTTATCAGGTTGGGTAACAACGGCTAAGATAGATAATTTTTTTTGTACAAGAAACTGCAAAATCTCCGCAGCAAATTTTGAGGTGCCGAAAAATATAATCTTCATCGAGAGGCTTCTAAAATCTCCTCAATCTCTTCTAATTGATCCGCCTCTTCCTGCTCTTTGGAAGCAAGACCAATCAAGCCCCGCTTGGAGGATCTACAGAAATCAATCCAATGCTTAACCTCAGGAATCAATTCGACCTCTTCTTCAATGATCTGCATCGCCTCTTCCAGACGAAGGCCACTTCGATAGGTCAATTTGAAAGCTTTGCTAAGTTTTTTTCGAACTTCTAAAGGAAACTTATGACGCCGTAGGCCAACTAAGTTAAGCCCTCCCAATTTATAAGGGACACCCGCCCCAAGGCTATAAGGGGGGATGTCGTGAGAGACTCTACTCAACCCTCCCACCATCGCATAGCAACCGATCCGAGAAAATTGGTGGACAGGGGTCATTCCTCCTAAAATAGCATGATCCTCTATTGTCACATGGCCGGCCAACATAGCTGCATTGGCCATAATCACCGAGTCGCCAAGAGTACAATTGTGGGCGATATGGCAGTAGGCCATGATGAGACAGTTATCTCCAATAGATACGACCGATCCCTCTTGACAAGAAGAGTTGATCGTCGCAAATTCCCTAATCTCACAGTTTTTACCAATCAAAACTTTGGTCTTTTCTCCACGGAATTTTAGATCTTGAGTCTTGGTTCCAATACTGGCACTAGGCCAGATGATAGTCCCCTCTCCCACCGTCGTATGCCCGTCGATATAAGCATGTGATTTGACCACCACGTTATCCTCTAAAACTACCTGCCCTTTGACGATTGCAAAGGGCTCTATTATTACATTTTTTCCAATCTTTGCTCCTTCTTCGACAATCGCTAAAGGGTGTATCTGTATCATATCACTATCCCAGCTGATTTTTATCTACTAGAGCAAAGCTAAGCTCTGCCTCCACCGCTAATTGCTCACTTACCATCGCCTTTGCTGCCATCTTTCCTCCCGTTCCACTTACATGAACACCTTTCGCATGGAGCATAAGGACATCGCCTGGAATTACAGGCTTTCTAAATTTTGCCACAGCAACATTCAAAAGGACCGCAATTTTTTTGGTATATCCTAACTCATGGACCAAAACACCACCTGCTTGTGCCAGCGCCTCTAAAATGAGAACCCCCGGCATGATAGGGACCTCAGGAAAGTGGCCTTGAAAAAAATGTTCGTTCACAGTCAAATTCTTGACTCCAATGATCTCTTTTTCCTTCAAATCGAGATGGATAATTTTATCGACTAAAAGAAAAGGATATCGATGAGGCAAAATCTCTGCGATTTCTTTGGGGCCAAATTTTTTCATGAACCCTTCTCCATAAAGTGTTCCATAAGCAGTTTGGCAAAAGCGACATTAGAATAATGTCCCGATCTAATAGCAATCACATGTCCTAAAAAGAGCTTTCCTATCAAAGAGAGGTCTCCCATTAAATCTAAAATCTTATGCCGCACCATCTCATCGGGGAACCTAAGCCCTCCGGGATTCATCACCGCATTATCTTTGATAACAACCCCGTTTTCGAGCCCCATCCCTTTTAAAAGTCCATTCTCTAACATAGGGGCAATTTCTTCGTAGAGCGAAAATGTCCTGCAAGTGGCGATCTCTTCTTTATAGGATTTGCTATCTACCTGAAAGGAGTAGTATTGTGATCTTAAAAAAGAGGAATGGGGGTAGTGCATCGTATAGCTGATACGATATTCCTCCGAAGGGAGACCGATAATAAGGGTGGTGCCATCGGTCCAATGAATGGGCTTTTGAATCTTATACACTTGGTTACACTGTTCCTGAAAGCAAACTCCCGATTTTTCAATCATTTCAACAAAGAGGTGAGAACTACCGTCTCCTACCGGAATTTCAGGGCCATCGACATCGATAAAAAGATTGGTAATTTCATAGGCATGAATAGCAGACAGTAAGTGTTCCACTGTCATAACATTGAAAGTGCCGCTTAGCTCCAAGCTGGTACACCTAGGGGTCCTTTTTACATAAGGTAAAAGCGCAGGTAAAAAGAATTTCTTCCCACCTCCTGTTTGCCTAAAAACAATGCCGGTATTTTCAGGAGCAGGGAGGAGGGAGATCGAGACACCCTTTCCGGTAAATAACCCCACACCTTTTTGGAAGGCTTCATTTTTTAGTGTCTTTTGATGCCCCAAGTTTCACCTTGTAAAGGCAAGACATTATCCGATTGTAAGCTAACAATGCAAGTACAAAGATCAGACTTAAAGTAAGAATCACCTCATCTCCCCAAAAAGTATATAAGGTAGGATACGTTACTATAGGAACCCTCACCGAAAGGAGGCCTGCTTTTTGCTGAGGCAAAATAGCTATAGCCTTTCCAAAAGCATCTATTACACCGGTCACCCCCGTATTGGTCGCTCGAATAATGGGAACTCCATTTTCCACCGCACGGATCCTACTGTGATCAAAATGTTGCTGAGATAACAAAGATCCCGGAAACCAAACATCGTTGGTCAAATTCACGAAGAGTTTAGCTCCATTTTTTCTTGTTTTTCGCATCACCTCGCTGTAGGTCTCTTCGATACAAATCGAAATGCCGGTAGGGACTTTCGTAGGAAAAATCGTCGCCTCTTGCCCCGCCATAAACGAGCCGGTAATTCCAAATTTCCCTGCCAGCTTTTGACACCAAGAAAAGGGGATATACTCTCCCATCGGAACTAAGACCCTTTTGATATAGCGGCAAGGAGAAAGCCCTTTTGGAGAAAAATAAAAAGCAGCGTTGTAATTATGTTCTGTATCACTATCATCGAGCCCTATGATGAGATCGGCATTCAAGTGGTCCGCTAACGCCTGGGCCCAGGTAGCATTGCTAATTCTAGACGCCACTTCCACCGGTTGATGAAATATTTTTTCCCAGATCTTATGAAACCCTATGTCAGTATATATTTTAGAAAAAGCCCCAAAAGGCAAGGCACTTTCCGGAAAAACGATGAGATCGATATCCTTTTCTTGCTTCACCATCCGTAGTATCCTCTCCCACTGGCGATAGGGAGGGGTACCCGGCAACTCCCTCTCTTCAGGAAGCAAGGCTGTTTGGACCAAAAGAGTAGATAGCTTAGGAGGATCCGGTTTAGAAAAATACCCCTCTTGCCCCACCCCCCACAAAAAGGGGAGGAGGGCTCCTACCACCCAACCCTTGCGATAAGAAGCAAGGGCGAGAAGATTGACAAAGATAACCCAAAAAGAAAGGCCATACACCCCAAATAAAGAGGCCCACTGTAGAGAATAATGGTTGCAAGCCATTGCAAGACCCACCGGATTCCAGGTAAAGCCGGTAAAAACAAATAGCCTTACCCATTCAAATATCGTCCAAACCCCCGCTATTGCCAATATTGGTACAAGGTGAAGTCTCTTAGGTATCCAGTAGGTTAATAGAGCAAACTGTATTCCCATACCCATTACTATTAAGAAATAGACGACTAAAATATAAGGACCTTGATAGTGAATAGAGGTCATCCAAAAAAGTTGGACGGCCTCTACAGCCGAAAACCAGAAAAAAGCCGGCAGAAATCTCCCCCGATATTTTTTCCAAAAAACGGCATACCCTATCAGAGAGGCTAGAACGCCACAAGCAGGGAGATAGACAGGCTGGCCAAAAGCAGCGATAAAAAAACTAAGGATACAGTACATTACTCACTCTTAGGAGGCCCACTTGGAGGAGGGGGTTTTTTGCCGGGTTTTTCCCCACCCAAAGCTATCACATATAAAAGGCCCCCTAGGATAGCGATATTTTGTAAAAACATCACTATCTCCTCTTTTCTCTTTTCTCCTTCGACCAGCCAAAAAGGACAATAGATAACGGTGGCTAACAACAGAAAGAGAAATAATAGAAAAGCTCCTAGCCTCAGTTTCATACCAAAAAAAACTAAAATTCCCCCCAAAAGCTCTAGGAAAACGGCTACCACCATAAAAATTACTGCCCAGGAGAGGAAAAAGGAAAATAGGTCTGCTATCCAAGGCCTCTCTATAACAAAGGTATGCCAATCGATAAGCTTAAGGGTAAGATTTGTCTCGGTTATGTGCCAATGAATTATCGTATTAATTCCTGATAAAATAAAAATAATACTGATACAAACTCTACCAACTATCGTTAAAAACTTTGGAAACCCTTTCATTCTAAATACACCCTCTTTATAATCTTAAAATACTATGAAGCCTTTTAAAGAGCACCATCTTTTAACCCTACTCCAACAATTTGATGGGACGAAAATTCCACTGGATATATTTGTAAATCAATATTTTAGATCTCATAAATCTTTAGGAAGCCATGACCGAAAGTTTATTGCCGATACCACCTTCCACCTTATCCGTTACCGGCTCCTTTATGATCACCTCGTCCCTCCCCCTCCAACTTGGGAAAAACGGCTACAACTTTCTAAATACCCGGTGTCTACAAATTACTTGCCGCCACATATACGGGTGAGCTTTCCCCTCCCTTATTTTGAGCTTTTAGAAAATCAATATGGAAAAGAAAAAGCTCTAAATCTGTGTAACATACTGAATACTAAAGCCCCTACTACTATTCGGGTCAACACACTAAAGACCTCTCGCGAAGCTTTATTCCATAGATGGTCGGGAAAGTATCCGGTAACTTTTTGCCAAAGAGCCACCCATGGTCTACAGTTTGCTTCACAAATACCCGTGACTACCTTTCCCGAATTTCAAGAAGGGCTTTTTGAAATGCAAGATGAGGCAAGCCAAGAAATTGCAAGTCTTATTCAAGCAAAGCCTAAAGATCATATCCTGGATTTCTGTGCCGGCTCGGGTGGTAAGTCGTTAGCGATCGCCCCCTTAATGGGAGGCAAGGGACAACTCTACCTCCATGATCCTAGAAAAAAAGCCCTTTTGCAAGCCAAAAAGAGGATAAAAAGGGCCGGGATACAGAATGTACAGTTCTTTCAAAATCCTCAAAAGCTCCCTCCAATTATGGACTGGGTATTGGTCGATACCCCCTGTTCCGGATCGGGGACTTTGAGAAGAAATCCCGATAAGAAATATCACTTTGACCCTAAAAGTCAATTTTCTTTAATAGACAAGCAAAAGGAGATTATAACAAAAGCCCTTACCTTTTTAAAACCCGGAGGAAAGCTGGTCTACGCCACTTGCAGCATCTTGCAAGAGGAAAATGAACAGCAGGTAGCCTGGGCGCAAGAATACCTCCCACTGCAACTTATAAAAACGGCTTTTTTCTTACCTGAAGAAAATGGGTGTGACGGCTTTTTCGGAGCAGTCTTTGCTAAATTACCCTCTTCAAGCTATACTATTTGAGACCTATGAAATCATTTTTCTTATACCTATTTGTTTGCCATCTTATGGCAATGCCAATCTCTTCCAATATCCTTCCGGCTGAACCTACCCTCGTTGTTAACAATGTAATTTTAGCTAAAGTCAATGGACATACGATCTCTGTCCTTGATGTGATGAAGCGGATGGATATGATTTTTCACCATGCCTATCCACAATACGCCGATTCCAAACCCTCCAAATACCAGTTTTATCAAATGAGCTGGGAAAAAGTTTTAAACGATATGGTCAACACCGAACTTATCCTAGCCGATGGTGAGGATAAAGAGATCAAAATCTCGGAAGGAGAGGTCCGCGAAGAGGTAGAAATGAGGTTTGGCCCCAATACGATGGCTACTTTGGATAAGATTGGAATTACCATGGAAGAGGCGATGACCATGGTCAAAAATGATATGATGGTACAGCGGATGAACTGGTTCTTTGTCCACTCTAAAGCTCTCCAAGGAGTAACTCCTAATGAGATACGAAAAGCCTATAAAGAGTTTTGCCAAAAAAATCCTCCGGTCGATCAATGGAACTACCAGGTCATTACCGTAAAAGCAGATGACAAAGAAACCGCAGCAAAATTAGCCGACAAGGCTTACCATACTCTACAGCAAAATCAAGAAGATCCCTCCTCCTTATTTCCTACACTCAAAGATATAGCTACCTTATTTCCTAGTGTAGCTCTCCAAATTTCTCCGGAGTATACGGTAGATGCCAAAGATTTAGCGGAAGCCCACTTGGCCGCCCTTAAAACTCTGACCAATTCCTCTGTTAGCGAGCCTATCGAACAAAAAAGTAGATTTGATACTAAAAACATCTTTCGCATTTTTTATCTGAAAGAACATCACCAAGAAGATAAACCGGAGTTTACCGGCCTTTCGGTAAAGTTACGTGATGAACTTCTCGATAAATATTCCGCAAATCAGACGACTACTTATCTTGAAAAATTACGGAAATATTACAGTCACGGACAGCCCCTTTTAGAAAAGCTCCCGGATAATTTTCAACCTTTTATCGTCAGATAAATCTCGAGACAAAATCTTTAAGAGCCTTCCAGAGGGTCTTTTCTACCCTTTCCACAGCATATATCGGCTCTTCAGATAACACCCTTCCCCCCTCGCCAAATAATCGGATAGCTCCTACCCTAGCTCCTTTTTCAATAGGCAAAAAGAGCTCATCCCAGCAGACAAAAGCTTTTGCCTCTTCTTCCTCAGAATCAAAATAATAGTAATTGAGATCAGCGCTTAACTGCGCCACAAGGGGGGTAGCTCCCCCGCGAAGATGCCGGGCAAACAGCTTTTGTTTACTGACAATAAGCCTTTCTTGTACCTCTTCTTGAAAAGCGGCCTCTAATAGGGTAATAGCATCTTCATAACGCTGAACATAGGTATCGCACCCTAATAATATAGCTATTATCCTCCTCCCATTTTTTTCCGCAGCAACACTTAAGTTACTCCCCGAAGCCGAGTGGTATCCTGTCTTGCTAAAAAGCACATACGGATAAAAATATTTCCCTTGTTTCATCAGTCGATTGGTTTGAAGGATATCCCTAGCCGGACTTTTGTTCGTCTTGGGACAGGTAAACATAAGACTAGTCGAAATCTTTTTAAGATCTTCATTATTAATTACATATCTTGTGATAAGCGCCAGATCATAAGCGGTGGTGACATGCTCGGGGTGGTGGTAGCCATGAGGATTACAAAAATGGGTCTCCTTACAACCGAGGGCAATAAGAAAACGGTTCAACCCCTCTATAAACCGGGGGATAGATCCTCCTACCGATTCTGCAAGGACATTGGCAGCATCGTTGCCTGAAGCCAAAAGCATCCCATAAAGGAGGGAGCGGATGGAGAGTTCTTCTCCTTTTTTGATCCCCATCATCGTCCCATCAGGGGCTAATCTATAAGGAATTTTATGAAAAGAGGCAGATTTTAAAAGGGGCTCCACTCGCAACGCTTCCAAAGAGGGAACAACCATCTTTTCCAGATCTTTTTCTAGTTCCAAAAGATATAAAGCCGTAGCCATTTTGGTCACACTTGCCGGAAATGCGCAACTCGTTGCATTTTTTTCAAAAAGGACTTTTCCGGTATTGGCATTCATCAAAATTGCGCTTTTGGCGTTCACCTCCACCACAAGTGGTTTTGCCACTAGCGGCAAAGAAACAATCAAAAATAAAAAGAGAAGCTTGACTCTTTTATCCAATCCCATTAATCACCAAAGGATAATGCCTACTACAAAAAAATCCAACCCTTACCTGATGCATCGGGGGCTTGACAACCCTATTATTTTTCGTTACGATGAGCTTGAAGGCGACAAGGAGGTCTTAAGATGATCAACCCTATTCAGCTTGAGGAATATTACCAAGAATATAGCAAAAACTTAAACAATTGGGCCCATGATGGAATTATCAATGTCGACCTATCTCTCCTTCACGAATTTGGCCTTCTAGATTCTTTCGAAGAAGAAGATGACGACTCGGATGATCTGACCCAATACTTTCATGTCATCGAAAACCCGGAAAAAGTTACCCTATTTAACGAGCATTTCGTCGTCTGGATCGTTCCAAAAATGGAGGAAGAGATTCCTATGACCTTCGTCCTTATAGCGTTAAATCATGAAGAAAAGCCCAATTTAGAGATAGTCTTTACGACCTCAGGGGTTTACAACACACCTCGTTATGTACTTAAGATATTGCAACATTTTCTCATCGATATGCTGGAGACCGAGGCGACCCTTACTTCTATTGAGAAAAATCAATAAAAGTTAAGATATTTTTGCCTTTAACTCTCTCATAAAGAATCTTTTCCACATACCCTTTCATCAAAAGGAGCCCTGCTCCACCTATCTCTTTTTTTTTACCGGTATGGGTAAGGGGGTTAAAAGGGGGGCCTTGATCGATAATTTTTACCATAACCTCCCCATCTTCCTTTGCCACCTCCAACTCTATCTTCCCCCCCTTTCCTAGGTAGGAATGCTCAATGATATTTACAATTGCCTCCTCACAAGCAAGACGCATCTTTTTATCCACCCCGAGCCAAGCAAGCATTTTGTTTAGGTTCTTAAGGTTAGCTTCAAATGTCTTTCTCTTCATAGGTTCATAGATAACGAATTAATAATATATTTTGCCATCCTTCGATAAATGGGGGTAAGGCTTGCCTCTTGGGCATTTTCTAAAGGTTCTACTTGACCTAAAGAGAATTGTAAAACGGTCGTCTCTTTTTTGATTTGATTTTCATAAAATTCGAGGTCTTGAAGGGCATCTTCGTTGATATAGTCATAATCGGCACTAGCTGAAAAGATATGTGGCCCCCATACTTCTGCTCCCGTTGAGGCATCAAAAAGGGAGGCCTTTACCCTAACTGTCCTCCTCCCTTCGGTGGGGCGTATCCTTTGTTTTAGTTGTTTATTATCTTGGATATATTCGATCCTCCACCCAACTTGTGTTTCATGCGAGTCCAATATCGCCACTTTCAAAAAATAGCCTCCGTCTCGGTTACTATAGCTTAAAGAGGGAGACTCATTAATCTCTTTAATGAGTTGAGAGGTAAAAAAGGTTGTCTTATCCCCTTCTACGTAAGGGAGAGAGACCACCATTTCCTTTTCTCCTACCCCTAGATGGTAACCGCAAGAAGATGTTAAGAGAAAAAGGACAATAGCAAGATATTTGCTACGATCCAAGATATCTTTTGGCACTTTCAGCTGCCTTTGACTCGGGAAATTTAGAAATCACTTTTGAAAAATAGATCTCTGCCGCTTTTTTCTTTTTTGTCCTCCGGTAAAATTCGCCGGTCTCTAAAAGGCCACCTGCAAAAACCTCTTCCATCTCATATAAAGCCCTTTTAGCCTCTTCCCACCTCTCCTCTCCAGGAAATGCCTCATGGAACTTGCGTAAGTTGATCTCAGCCAGATCCAAAAGGCTAGGATCCAAGCTTTTCACTTGACATTGTGTTAAATAAATTTGGTTGATCTCAATAAAACTCTCTATTGCCAACTCATGCGTGGGAAATCTCCGTATTAAAAGCTGCAAAGTCTCTACTGCTGGCCTAAAATCGTCAAAATATGCTTGGATCTTTGCTTTGCCAAAAAGGGCCTTAGCTCCAAGATCGTGATAAGGCATAGTGCTGATAATCTCTTCATAAATCGCAGCAGCATCTTCTCTGGCAGATAGCCATTTAGGAGCCCACTGCCAAGGTAACAGATGCTTTTTTCCTCCATTTCGGAAGGCTTCCGCAATCAAGTACTTGTAATACATCGCTTCCTGCAAAAATTTAGGGATATTGGTATCTTTCAAATAATCGGAAAGCTTTTCATTGGCAGTTTCGTAATCTTCTAAGTAATAATAAGCTACGCCTTGATAATAGCAGGCATCTTTAGCAAATGGGGTCGAGCAGTAATAGCCTAAAAGGACATCACAATTTTCTTTGACCTCCTCCCATTTTTGGTTTTGGAAAGCGTAGGTTATATAACTATAAAATTCTTGAACCGAAGAGATTTCTCCTTCAGCGGTGAGTAGTAACGGGAAGAGAAAGAAAATTAGGCGTTTAAACATCAGAGAATAGCATCTACGGAAATCGGGTATCTGTCAAGACTTCTCCTAGAGAGTCAGCTGCTCTCTCCCCGGCGAGAGCTGAGAGAAAGGGACTGTTGAAATCTTTAGCTTTGCCGTTAAAATTTGAGCCTTGCAAAGCCGGTTTGATTTTTTTGAAAGTGACATATCCTACTAAGGTATAGGCACTTTTAAAAAAAAATCAAATACGGGGAAGCAGGGGTAAAATTTTAACCAAATGGGAGATCGAAACAGTCCCAGAATACAAACAATAAAAAAGATGTAGAGCCCTTGCATTTTTATAAGTCATTAACAGCAAACATCTCTCTAAGAGATAATGCTGAAGTCGGGTTTAACAACCAAGGGAGATCGAAACAACCCCATCTACTAAAAATCGTATCAAGATAGATCAGCTTCGTGATAGTATCTTACCATAAGTTTTTCTCTTGCTTTTAATTAGGATGTTGATATGGGGAAAATAGTAAAATTTTTATTTGCTTATCTCATTTATGTATTTTCTGCCTATGCTGATGAGGAGCTAAAAATGGGAACGGCAACTGGTTATGCCCCTTATGTAAGCCTAAATGCTGAAGGAACCTATGAAGGATTTGATATCGATGTGTCGAATGCTTTGGCAAAAAAGTTGGGTAAACAGCTAGTTTTAAAAGATCTTGGGAGTATGCCTAGCCTCCTTTTAGCCTTGAAACAAGGAAAAGTGGATGCCATTATTTGGGGTCTTTCGATTATTAAAGAGAGACAAAAAGAGATCCGTCTTATCCCCTACCAAGGGGAGAGTGAGCCCTATATATCTCTTCTCTTTTGGGAAGAGGTCCCTAAAGGGCTACACTCTATTGAAGATTTAAATAAACTATCCAATAAAGAGATCTCTATAGAAGCTGCTACCTCTCAAGAATCGATTTTAAGAAATTATCCGACATTACAGTTAAAATTTGTCGATAAAATCTCTGACGCGGTCATGGATGTAAAATATCAAAAATCGATAGCCACCGCTATCGATCCCTGTTTGATTCCATCCATTGTGATGAAAGAACCTAGACTAAAGCCCATCCACTTGGCTGTCCCTCCTGAGCTTCAGGTCATGGGGTTAGGGATTGGCGTTGCTAAAGACAACACCCTACTTACCTCTCAAGTAGAAAAGGCTATTTCCGAATTAAAAAAAGATGGGACAATTCATCAGCTAGAACTCAAATGGAAGTTGGTGGAATGAATTACCTTATAGAATTTCTCCCGCTATTTTTTAAAGGAGTGGTGATGACGATTCAAATCTTCCTCGCTGCCACTTTTTTTAGCTATATTGTCGGGACCCTGTGTGGCGTCTTCATCTGCAACCATCTGAAGCTTCCACTTATCTCTTCAATTATAGAGATGATAACCTTCATTTTGCGCGCCGTCCCTTTTTACGTACAGCTACTGATTGTCTATTTTGTGTTACCCGACCTGATAGGCTATAATTTTAATCCCTTTGTAGCCTCCATCCTTGCCTTAGGGATGTGCTCTTCCGGATATATTGCGCAGATAACAAGAGGGGGGATCAATAGCCTCCATTTGTCACAGTGGGAAGCCGCTTATGTTCTGGGGTTGAATAAAATCCAAAGTTTTATTTACATCATCTTTCCACAAACTTTTAAAAATGTTTTGCCGATGGTGAATAATGAATGTGACTCCATTTTAAAAAGTACGGCAGTCACCTCTTCTATAGGACTATTGGAGTTAACCAGGGTGGGGATGAATATTATCTCCAGAGAAATGCAGCCTATTCCCATCTATTTAGGCGTAGCATTTTTTTATATCTGTCTTTCTTTTCTCTTGAATCTTTCCACCCGTTATTTAGAAAGGAGATTTTCCTATGCTAAAACTTAAAAAACTGTCCCTCTTTAAAAAAGGAAAATCTATCCTTGCGTCAGTTAGCGCTTCTTTTGGGGAAAAGCGGTTCCGGAAAAACTAGTTTACTGAGATGTATTGTCCGGCTAGAGCAAGAATATCAAGGTTACTATCTCCTATCACAATAGAGATATACGAATCATTCCCTTGAAAGAACGGGCTAGCATTTTCGAATTCCTCTCCCAATCTTAGTCCCTCTTTCCTCATCTAACCGTACGGCATAACTGCTGACTAGGACTGTTTCGATCTTCGCTTTGCCGTTAAAATTTGAGCAAAGCTAAAGATTTCAACAGTCTCTTGAGCGAAATTAGGACATTTCTACTTTGGCCTACGCCATCTCTAAAACAGTTGTCATAAAGCTTACTATTCTCTATAATGGAGCCATTAAAAAATTTAGGAATACAGCCCAATGCCAAGTGTAAAAGTAAGATTAGGCGAACCGATTGATAAAGCTCTCAGGGCTCTCAAAAAAAAACTTGATAAAGAAGGTATCATGAAGGCGGCAAAAGCCCACCGCTTCTATGACAAACCCTCTGTGAAGAGTAGAGCAAAATCCAAAGCTGCCATGAAACGGGCGAAGAATACTTTTCGACGTTCTTACTAATGAAAGACTTCTATAACATTTTGGAGATCTCTCGAGATGCATCTCCCGAGGAGATTAAAAAAGCCTATCGCAAAAAGGCCCTCGCCTACCACCCTGACAGAAACCCCAACAACTCCGACGCCGAAGCCAAGTTCAAAGAGGTTTCTGAAGCCTATGAAATTTTAAGCGATGAAAATAAGAGGAAGATTTACGACCAATATGGAGCGGAAGGGCTAAAAGGTTTTCCCGGTGGAGGAGCCGCAGGTGGCGGACCCGGCTTCAGCTCGATGGAAGAGGCCCTGCGCACCTTCATGGGAGCTTTTGGCGGCGGCATGGGTAGTGGCGGCGGTGAATCGATCTTCGAGTCCTTTTTTGGAGGAGGAGGCGGTTTTGAAACGGAAGCCCGGGAGAAACGTGGAACCAGCAAAAAGCTCTCCCTATCCCTCACCTTCGAAGAGGCGGCTAGAGGCTGTGAAAAAGAGGTCTTTTTAAACACCTATGGCTCTTGTGAGGCTTGTAAAGGGCTTGGAGCGAAATCGCACAAGGGGATCCAGACCTGCCCCACCTGTCAAGGGAGGGGGCAAATCTTACAAAGTCGCGGTTTTTTTAGCATGTCTTCCACTTGCCCTGCCTGCCATGGAGAGGGAAAGAAGATCATCGATTCTTGCTCAGAATGTCGAGGCAGCGGCCGTATAAAATCGAAAAGAAAGGTAAAAATCAAAATCCCTGCAGGCGTCGATAATGGGATGAGGCTAAAGATGACTGGTTATGGCGATGCCGGCGCTCAGGGCTCTCCTGCGGGGGATCTGTATGTCTATATCGAAGTTGCCACCCATCCCGCTTTTGTTCGAGATGGAGACGATGTCTCCTTAGAGCTTCCCATCACCTTTACCGAGGCTGCATTAGGCTGTAAGAAAGAAATACCCACTCCCCTTGGAGGGGTCTGCAAAATTACCCTCCCCGAAGGGACCCAGTCCGGCAAGGTGTTCCGAGTTAAAAATAAAGGGCTTCCCAATGTCCATGGTCAAGGGCATGGGGATATGCTCGTCCATATAAGAGTAGAAACTCCTGTCAAGCTTTCCGAAAAGCAAAAAGAGCTCCTCCATGCTCTTGAAAAGCTTGACACTTCTCAAAATCACCCTGAATGCAAATCTTTTTTTGAAAAAATAAAAAGTTTCTTCTCAAATTAAAGCCGCTCATAAACCCCATTTGGGTTACCATAGAGTTCTTCTGAAACCTAAATTTTAAGTTCATAATTGTACAATCCGGGACTGTTTCGATCTTCGCTTGTTCGTTAAAATTTGAGCCTTGCAAAGTCGGTTTTATTTTTCTGAAAGTGACATATCCTACTAAGGTATAGGTACTTTTAAAAAATCAAATCCAAAGAAGCAAGGGTAAAACTTTAACCAAATGGGAGATCGAAACAGTCCTATATATGACAGAAACCGGAAAGATAAATGGTCTTATTATACCTTACAAGTTACCGGAGATAGGGGGCCACTTCTTCATGGTAAAAGGGAGGGAAGACAAGAAAGTAGATGTGATGGGTCATTTTGCTCCAACTTTTGCAAAGAACCATACCTAAGATACACATCCTCTCCATTTATCCAATCTTTCCTTATGGGGCTAAAGATCTGTAAACAGAGGGTCTCTTCAAGAGCTTCAAAGCTATGAGCTCTTTCAGGAGGGATAAGACACAAATCTCCTTGGTTCATTACGTAAGTTTCCCCATCAAAGATTACTTTTAAAGAACCCTGAATAACATAAATAATTTGTTCATTTTTATGATGGTGCTGTGGAATTTGGGTCCCCTCAGCAAAGCGAAACTCAGAAAAGGTGATATTTTTCCCATTAACCATCTTCCTCTGCGTATTGGGAGAAAGGGTCTCAAAAGGCATTTCATCGAAATGAAAGAAGAGGACCTTTTCTTGCTGTGGTGATGGAGACTGTTTACACCCGGCAGTAACTAGCAGGAAAATAATCAGATATCTCATATTTTTCTATATGTACCTTAAACTCTATTAGAAATATATCATTATATGATTTTATTATAAAAATACTATCTTCAAAATCAGTTTAATGCCAATTAACGTTTAAAAAGCTCCTGTTGATGATTTTTGAAACTGTTGCGATCTTCCTTATAACTCTTAAAATTTGAGACTTGCAAAGTCGGTTTGATTTTTTTTAAAAGTGACATATTCTACTAAGATATAGGCACTTTTAAAAAGATAAAATCCGAGGAAGCAAGGGTAAAATTTTAACCAAATGGGAGATTTCAACAGTCCCTTTAAGTAATTATCTAAAAAAATTTTTATTACATAAACTGATATAATTCGGATTAGAGGGGGGGATCGATGATACACTATTTCTTTAAGTCTTTAAACGACAATGAGTTCATCAAATCCGAAGAAATACGACTCCATTCCTGGATCCACGCTTTCGAAGCCTCCATCGAAGATCTCGATAAGATTATGGAGCTCACTCATATCGATTTTGCCGACCTTAAAGATGCCTTAGATAAATATGAGATTCCTCGAGTGGAGCATGAAGGGGCAAATATCTTAATTTTTACCCGTCATCCTGCCGAGCAAGAGCTTGGCCTTTACACAGTAACGCTGACCATCTTACTCACTCCTCAATACCTCGTTACCATATCGCCACACACTAGTGGTGTCGTCGATCAAATTCTAACTAGTTCCCTAAGAGTGACTACCGAACAAACTTCCAAACTTCTCTTTCATATCCTCCTGAGGATCACCCAAGAATTTAATATCAATATCAAAAGGGTAAGAGCTATCGTCTTAGAGCAGGAAAAACAGCTATCTGATATTGATAGCGTCGCAATCGTCAACCTGACAAAAAGTGAAGAGATCCTAAACCAATATCTCACCTCTCTTGTCCCTATGAGAAACCTCTTAGAAGCCATCTCCTCCGGTAGGTTTGTCCACCTTTATGAAAATGATCTAGATCTTTTACAAGACCTTACTATAGCCATACGGCAATCTGAGGATCTTTGTAATGTTAATATTAAAAGCATTCAAAGCCTTAGAGACTCCTACCAAATCATCTTTACCAATGACGTCAATAAGACCATCAAAAGGCTAACCGCGATTATGATCATTTTTACCATCCCGATGATCCTCTTTTCATTTTACGGGATGAATGTCGTCCTCCCCCTTTCTAACAATCCTTGGGCTTTCATCGTTTTGCTCAACCTAGGCATTATAGGAATTATCGCCTCTATCATCATCTTCCTCAGGAAAAAGTGGCTTTAATAGGACTGTTTCCCTCTCCATTTTTGTATAAAAATGTGAGCCTTGCAAAGTTGGTTTGATTTTTTTGAAAGTGACATATCCTACTATAGGCACTTTTAAAAAAATCCAATCCGAAAAAGCAAGGGTAAAACTTTCACCAAATGGGAGGTCGAAACAGTCCCCTAAAACCATCCATCTCTTCGAAACTACCTGCCAGCGTCTTTTTCAGAGGTTTCTAAAGATCGGTACTACACCAAAAGAACTGCAGGATTTTCTAAAAGTGTTTGAGCGGTCTTTAAAAATTTTGCTCCGGTGGCCCCATCAATAACCCTATGATCACATGAGAGGGTTACCTTCATCATCTTAGCTATTTGAATATTGCCCGCAACTACTTTTGGTTTTTCTTCAATAGCCCCAACTGCCAAAATAGCTGCTTGCGGAGGGTTAATCACAGCGGTAAAGTCGGTGATTCCATACATCCCTAAGTTGGAAATGGTAAACGAGCCGCCACGATATTCGGAAGGATCTAGCTTCCCCTCCTTTGCCCTCTTGACAAGCTCCTTAACCTCCACAGAAATTTGCCCAATATTGAGATAGTCTGCATGGCGAATGATTGGGGTAATCAGCCCCCCGTCGATTGCGACACCAATTCCAATATCCACCGTTTTAAAAGAGATAATCGTCTGATTCACAGAATGAAAACCACTATTGACCTCCGGATGGTGGCGAAGTGAAAGGGCGCAGGCGCGAATTACAAAGTCGTTAAACGTGGGTTTGATATGAAACTGGATGAGCTGCTCTCGGAGTAGGAAGAGAGAGGTTACATCGATCTCCTGGTGTAAGTAGAAATGGGGGATAAAACTCTTCGACTCCTGCAGCCGTTTACCAATTGCTTTCCGCATCGGCGTTAAAGGGATCTCCTCATAGGTCCCAGGAGCTAGGGAGGGAGCTTCCCGCCTTGAAAATGCGACAATAGCATCAGGTTGTGACTTATCGATATCTCTGCTCATAACCCTTCCTCCCGGCCCTGAGCCTTTTACGGTGGTAAGATCGAGCCCCTTTTCTTCAGCAAGCCTTCTGGCAAGGGGAGAAGATTTAAAAGATTTTGAAAAATCGGAAGGAGCGGGAAATGTATACTTTTCTAAAGGGGGTTCCGGAACAAACGTAGGCTGTGCAAGCCCCGGAGTTTCTTTAAGAGTCACTTCTTTTTTTACAGCCACTTTTTCTTTTTTCTCTTCTACTTTTGGCATAGGCACCTCTTCCCCTTCCGGTATGTAGTTATCGATATTTTCTTCTTTGTCGATGGTAAAAATGGCGATGGGTTGATTTATCTTTGCCATTCCCCCTTCTTTCACTAAAATCTTGCGCAGATATCCTTCATCTAACGCATCATACTCCACAGTTGCCTTATCGGTGGTGACCTCCATGAGAAGAGCCCCCGCATCGACAAAGTCCCCCTCTTTTTTATGCCATTTAGCGATAAGACCCTCTTCCATGGTAGGAGAAAGCTTGGGCATGGTTATCGTGTAAGGCATAATGTCTCTTCAATTGTGCAGACGATCCGCTCTTTGGTAGGCATCGTCTCTTTTTCTAATATCTTAGAATAAGGCATAGGGGTCTCTTTTTGACAAACTCTTTTTACCGGAGCATCGAGAAAATCAAAGCAATACTCTTGGATTTGAAAGCCAATTTCGGCACATATCCCTGAGAATATATGACCTTCTTCGACAAGTACACAAAAATGGGTCTTTTTTACCGACTCGGCAATTAGAGAAATATCCAAAGGCTTTATTGTCCTAAGATCGATGATCTCTACTTTAATTCCCCTTTTGGAAAGCTCCATAGCAGCCGCTTTACACGGTTTTAACATTCGGCTATAAGAAACTAATGTGAGATGCTCCCCTTTTTGCAGCACCTTGCCTTTGCCGATAGGAATCAGATACTCTTTTTCCGGTATCTCCATTTTATCCCCATAGTCGAGCTCATTTTCTAAAAAAAGGACTGGGTTGTTTTCCCGAATCGCCGCTTTCAAAAGTCCTTTAGCATCGTAGGCATTGCTAGGAGAGATAATCATCCAACCGGGTAATACTCCATAAATCGATTCGACACAGTGGGAGTGTTGCGAAGAAACCTGGGCAGCCGCTCCATTAGGCCCGCGAAATACAATAGGGACGGAAAACCTCCCTCCGGACATAAAATACATTTTGCAGGCGTTAGAAATCAGCTGGTCGGCGGCGACAAAGGAAAAATTCCAACTCATAAATTCGACGATAGGTCTTAGCCCTGTCATCGCAGCGCCAATAGACAGCCCTACAAAGCCGTTTTCAGAAATTGGGGCGTCGATCACCCGCTTAGGCCCCCATTTATCTAATAACCCTTTGGTGACTTTATAAGCGCCGTTATAATCTCCAACCTCCTCTCCTATGACAAAAACTTTTTCATCCCTTGCCATCTCCTCGTCGATCGCTTGCCTTAAGGCCTCTCGAATCTCCACCATCATGGGGCAAAAACCCCCTCTTCTAAGCTAATAGGATTGGGATCTAAACTCTCCTGAGCATATTTCATAACATCGATAACCCTCTCCCTTACCTCTTTATCCATCTTTTGATACTCTTCTGCAGTAAGTGCTTTTTCCCGTATCAGCCTATCTCGAAGTTGCAGTAAGGGATCTTTTTTCATCGCCTCTTGCAGCTCTCCCTTTGTCCTATATAGAGCAGGGTCAGATATCGAATGCCCTCGAAATCTTTCGCCCACTACTTCGACAAGGATTGGCCTTTTTTCTACTACAATTTCTCGGTAAATATGTTGAAACCCCGCGTAACAGTTGAAATAGTCCATCCCATTCAACGTATAGCTTTTTATCCCATATCCCGGAGCAAAAGACTCGGCAATGGGCTGTTTACATATAGCCCTTGAAACATGGGTCCCCATTCCCCATAAGTTGTTTTCGATAATGTAAACACAAGGAAGATTCCATAACGAAGCTAAATTTAACGACTCATGAAAGGCACCTTGAGCCACCGCCCCATCTCCTAAAAAGCAAAGGGAGACAAGATCTTGTCTCCCTTGATATTTCAGGCTAAAAGCGGCCCCCGTTGCAATAGGGATATGACCCCCTACAATCGCTAGCCCTCCAAGTAGCCGATCGGAAAAAAGGTGCATGGATCCCCCTCTTCCTTTAGCATTACCCACCTCTTTCCCATAGAGCTCTGCCATAATCTCTTTTTCCGATATACCTAAAAGATACGCAAGGGCATGACATCGATAGGTTGTGGTGTACCAATGTTTGTTGCCGAAAACTCTAACTAAAGAAGTAGCTATCGCCTCTTGTCCGGCGGAAGAATGGAAAAACCCTCCCACCTTTCCATGTTGATAGGCCGATTCGGCCCGAGTCTCCAAGTGGCGAATAACCACCATCTTTTGTAGATCCTCCAAAAGGACCTTAGCTCCGATCTCTTGGTAAACCTTGTCGGTATCACATAAGAAAAATTTATATTCCACTTTAGACATTACCTATAATCAAAAAATACCGCATCATGGTTGGGGACGATACGTGGGTTATTCGTCACCGGAGTTGTCCTGAAGGTATCCTCAGGACTATAAGCTCTACAACATCCTGAAGCTAAAAACAACAAAAAAATAATTATTTTCACTCTTCAAATATAACCACTTTTCCCATAAAGTGGAAAAGAAATTACTCTTATTAATATCCCTATGCCTTATAGACCTATTTTTTATGATACCGAGACGACAGGGACCCGCCCTACGCAAGATAAAATTATTGAACTTGCCGCCTATGACCCGGTCTTACAAAAAACTTTTTCTCAACTGATCAACCCTTGCTGCTCCATCCCTGAAGAGGCGATAAAAATCCACCATATCACCCAAGATATGGTGAAAGATCAGCCAACTTTTGCGGAAGCTATCCCCTCTTTTTTACAGTTTTGTGAAGGCGAGGTAGTCCTTATCGCCCACAACAATGACGCCTTCGATCTCCCCTTTTTACAGACCGAATTTTTAGCGGCAAACATCCCCATGCCCTCTTGGATCTTTTTTGACTCGTTGAAATGGGCGAGAAAATATCGCAGCGATCTCCCCCGCCATACCTTGCAATTTCTTCGAGAAGCCTACCACATTGAGGAAAACGGATCTCACCGGGCCTTAAACGATGTGAAAATTCTTTGTCAAGTTTTTCAGCATATGATCGATGACCTAAGTCTTGAGACGGTAATCTCCCTTTTAGTAAAAGAGGATTCGATTATCAAAATGCCTTTTGGAAAATATCAAGGGATGGCAGTAACCGACATCCCCAAAAATTACCTGGATTGGCTGATGAAAAGTGGTGCTTTGGATAAAAACCATACCTTAAAAACTGCTTTAGAAAAGTTGGGGCTCCTTTCATGAACATAGTGATTATCGGCTGCGGCTATGTAGGCTCCAAGCTTGCAGATCTTCTGCAAAAACACCACTATGTGGTAACCTGTACTACCCGCTCCCGTAAGAAGATTGCTACTCTTAAACAAATAGCGCAAAAAGTAGCTGTCTGTAAAGGGTCGAATGAAAAAGAGCTTTTTGAACTAATCGAACGCTCCGACGGAGTAATCCTCACCCTTGCTGCCGATAGCTTTGAAGAGTACAAAGAGACCTACCTCCGTACTGCCCAATCGATCAGGCATATTGCTTTGAAATTAAAACGGCCCAAAACTCTTATTTATACCGGCAGCACCGCCGTTTATGGAGAACACCAAGGACACTGGGTCAATGAAGAGTCCGATCTTTTAACTACTTCTGAACCCGGGAAAATTCTCCTCTTAACAGAAAACACTTATCTCTCCTTAAAATCACTTGGCTGGAAAATTTGTATCTTCCGCTTGGCAGAAATCTACGGCCCCGGAAGGTCTCTCGATACCCATATCCGAAGTTTAGATGGCCATGTGATGGCCGGAAGGGGGGATACTTTTACCAATTTAATTCATGTAGATGATGTCGTAGGAGCTATCTTTTATGCTTTACAATACCATCTCGAAGGGATCTACAACCTTGCGGATGATGATCATCCCTTACGGAAAGATCTCTATGATCAGCTCTGTGAGAAATATCAACTACCTACAATCACCTGGGACCACCACCTTTTAAAAGTTTCCCGTGGAAACAAAAGGGTATCCAATCACAAGATCAAAGCTACCGGCTACTCGCTAACCTACCCTCACCACATTTTATAAGCTATTAATGCTCTAAACTTTCTAAAAAGGTATTGAGATCTTGGGCCAGAATATCTGCCGTATCAGAATTTTCGCTTTCCTGAAGGGCATAAAAATCTTTAGCTACTTTGCTCTCCTGGATCCTAACCTCTTTTTTCACCGCATTTCCTACTACCGCATTCATCGAAGAGAGGACCTCCTCCATCCTATTTAATATCCGATCCTTCTCCTCTTGCGTAGTAGAATCATTATAAGCTATCAAGTATTGCCTAAAGACCAACGCAGAGTTTTTTAACTCATCTTCTGCCTTTTCGGGTTTGCCAGGAATACCATGGTCTTGTCCTATCTTCATCCACCCTCCAGGATTCGATCAAAAGGGATATGGATATCCCCAGGGATCGAACCTTTGGGAATATCATACTTTACGGAAGGCTGCAACTCTTTCAACAAACAATGGCCGGTTACCGTATAGCTACCTGTTGGATTAGAAGGGGTGAGGTCATAAGTAAATCCTTTATAGGTAAAAAAGGTAGGCTTTCTTACTTTTTTATTCTTCGCTATTTCCCCTTTCAGTCTTATATCGTCTAACCCGGGGAAAAATTTGCTTAAAGCTATCGGATTAAAAGGGACGGCATGGTACTGAAATACTACCTCTTTCCCGGTAAGATGGTGGGGGTCGGATAAAAAATCTAGTAGGGTGAAAGGTTTATGAGTCAATTTGTTGAGAACAGGGATATGGATCCCCTCCACTTCCATAATAATAGAGATAGGTACTGCATTGAGAGCATTTTCCACCTTCCTCCAATTTTGGGTCAAAGCACGCGTCAATGCTTGCTGTTCTTCATGAGCTAATTCTTTAAAAGATGCTGCATAACGAAGGGGCATATTTTTCGTGTCCTCTAACGCCTCTTTTCTTTTTTTTATATCGGTATCTAAAAATAGGTGCTTGGCCAGCTCATCTAATTCGTGACGAAGCATTTTGATAATCCCTTGAAAATGGTTTATATTTTTAGTTGGTTTTCTAAACGAATGCCTTTGTAAAGGATCTACCATCAAAACTCCCTTAATGCATTTTTTAGCTCTAGCAAACGCTCATAGATCTTATTTACCACCTCTTTATCCTGTGGATTCTTCAAAAAAATCATCGCTAGTTGTATACAATTCATAGAATCTTTTGCAAGGCTTTCTCCTAAAGAAGGGGAAAACATCTCTATTTTTTTTAAAAGTATTTCGATCTCTTTTTTTAAAGATGGGTCTTGTACATATTGGTGAAGAAGCCGGGTCAGCCGGGTAAGCATAGCAGAAAGGGTGATAAAGCTATCTTGTCCCATGTTTTGACACTATAGCCTTCTTCATCTTTAAGATCACAGAAGAAAAAGTCTTTTTTCCAAGAAGAAATGCCTCCACCTGCCCTTTTTCTAAAGCCTCTATATCAGGATATTCAAGGTGAAATAGGCTCCTGGTTACTAAATTCTTTATAAATTCATTTGCCGAATGTTCTAGCCTCAAAATTCGATGCAATTGTCGTATCCCCTCTTTTGTTTTAGGATTTTGTAGAAGCTCCCCCATCTTGTCGCCCCTTTCTTCTCTTGTTAAAATTTTGGGGTAAAAATATTCCTCTTCTACATAGATAGTATCCTTTTCTTCTACTTTAATCCCGTAGAGAAAGAGTTTTAAGTATTCGATAGCAGAAGGATATTTCTGGAGTCGATTTTCCCCTATCGCAACGAGATCTTTTAAAAAATTCTTTGAGTGTTGGGGGGGATCATAGAAAAAAAGCTGATCGGAGACGACCACTTCAGAAAACGACCTATCCCCTCGACACGCCACTAAATCGGTAGAGTGAAAAAGTAGCGTTTGAAAAGCACTTTTCGAAAGATCTTTTTTCTGTATCAATTGTAACTTTTTCCCTTTTGGCTGAATGGATAAATTACATAAAGTATCTTCAAAATAGATATGGACACTTTGTATCCCAAATCTTTCAAACAATGGAAAGGTATCTCCTTGTTGAATCCAACTCTCCATAGCCTCTAAGAGGGGGCTAATATTGGGAAGGAAAAGATCGATATCCCGGGAGTCATTTTCTAACATTTTTAACAGGGCATGTAGGTAGATATAAGCCCCCTCTTTCGTTGCAAAATAGGCCAGGTTGAACCTGGGAGCCAGCGGTTCAGGAAGAGCCTGTAAAGATAGCTCCGAAAAAAGGAGCCCTTTTTCCAAAAAATGCAGGCCTAGTGAGCGGTAAGGGGTCAAAGGGTTACACCAACCGGCCTCGATAAAGCCATATTCTGCCAAATGCTCATACTTGATCCCTTGTAGTTTTTGCAAAATCCTAGGGGTATCGGGGAAATAGGTAGGAAACTGCAAGATCATAGAGGAATTAGCAAGTTTTTGCCAGGTAGCTTTATCTATTACCGATAAGGTAGTTTTATGAACAATGGTAATAAGATGAAAGGGGATATGGGGAAAGCTTTCTTGCAATAAAGTCGCCAGCTCCTTTTGGGCATAAAAATCCCCTAGCCCATCATTCATCACCCAAGTAAATAGGGAGACGGGTAGGAGAGAAGAGACCTTCAGATTTGCATAAAGTAAAAAAAGGGTCTTATCGATCCAGTGTCTTTTCAAAGAAGAAAAATTACAAAAGGGCTTTTTGATATATGCTTTAGCCGGGTTCTCTCGGTCATACAATCTAGGAAGGCCTCGGTACATTTTGGGAAGTTCTTCTTTGGATATCCCGGCTTCATTGAGCTCCTCTTTCGTAATAAGCGTAAGAAGCTTTCCTTCAAAAAAATACGGCTTTTCCTGACTATCGATAAAATCGGTAAAGATATTCATATTTTTAGTTTATGCAATCGGAAAACCTATCTCAATAAAAAGTTTCCGCCGATTTTCGGCATCATTTTGAGCTAATTTTGGATTGTTTTTTTAACTCACCTTACGCAATCCATGGTCCAGACGAACTTCGAGGGACTGTTTCGATCTCCCATTTGGTTAAAATTTTACCCTTGCTTCCCCGGATTTGATCTTTTTGAAAGTGACATTTCCTACTAAGGTATAGGCACTTTTAAAAAGATAAAATCCGGGGAAGCAAGGGTAAAATTTTAACCAAATGGATGATTGAAATAGCCCCTCTATCTATTTCCCTTATTTATCAGAACTGTGTTATACTTTAACTAGTTATGGATACGGTATTTTTTTTGCAGGTTTCATCGTTTTTATCTTGCGAAATTTTCTGATAAAAAATTTATAAAATGTTCCGGCTAACAAAAAAAAGCTTTATCCTAAATTTTTTACATAACAAAACCAATGACTTCTATTTCGTGGACTACCTGTAAAGATACCCCTAATAACCGCTGTCCTATTTGTTTGTCAGATTTTAAAACTTCTGACACTATTGTCAAACATACAGAATTGACAACACAGAGGTTTGTCCACCCTATTCATAGAGAGTGCTTAAAAAACCTGTGGGATTACGGCAATAATCAGTGCCCATGTTGTAGAACAAAAGTATTACAAGAGATTTCAGAAATCTTTACTACCTATGAAAAGATACAAAGGGGTTTAAAGAAAGTTCTAGAACAATCAATTCTAGGTGGAGTAGCCGGTGCAGCATTTAGTGGAATCGCATTTTCCACATTTTTCTTAGGTCATACCATTACATATTTACATAATGGAACTCTGAAAACGATCGTCGATGGAACGATGCTTTTTGTAGGGGGTATTATTACAGTACTCTTGCTCCCACCAAATCACTCTCCTATAAATAGTGCTTTTCTTCTAAAAGTGGGAATCCTAACAATACAGATTATTTGGGCAGTTTTTTTATGTATATGTTACCACCTCTGTTTAAAAGATATTACTGATAGCATTACTTTTTTTAAAAGAGAAAAAATGACCGACATGACGCAGAAAATCGGAGAAATTTGCGGTGTTATTATAGCATTTGTCTCTATAATAGTTGCTAAAAACCCCTCTTTTAGAAAAATCGTCACCATCAGCATGGTAGCGAATTCGGTAATCGCAGGAATTCACACAACTTTAAGACTTTAAACCACTGTGAAATGTCTCCCACATCCGCTTAAATTGAGGACAAATCTGTAGGAGCTCCTCTTTTGACCCTTCGGCTACTTTTCTCCCCTCTTCTAAAAAGATAATCTTATCGGCATGGTCGATAGTAGACAAACGGTGGGCGATAAGGATCTGAGTCACCTCACCATGCAGCTCGGCAATTGCCATCTTAATGCTATGTTCGGAGATAGCATCGAGCGAAGAGGTAGCCTCATCTAGAATGAGGATAGGGGACTTTTTGACAAGGGCACGGGCAATAGCAAGGCGCTGCTGTTGCCCTCCTGAAAGGGTTTTGCCGGTCTCGGCAAGGAGGGTGTCATAGCCTTGAGGAAGTCGGGTGATGAATTCGTGGGCATAAGCTTTTTTTGCCGCTTCTTCGATTTCAGAGCGGGTATGGCTTTTGCCGAAGGCGATATTTTCATAGACTGTGTCGTAAAAAAGAAAAGGTCTTTGCGGAACAAATGAGATCAGGTCGCGAAGGGATTTTTGGGTATAGCTCTGTAGAGGAAGGCCATCGATCCGAATCTCCCCCTTTTGCGCTTCAAATAACCTGGGAAGTAGGTATACCAGCGTCGATTTTCCCGCTCCCGTAGGGCCGACAATAGCTACCGTCTCCCCTTTTTTTACCCTAAAAGAGAGATCTTGTAAGATCCAGCTATTTTGGTAACTAAAGAAAACATTTTCGAATTCTATCGAATCGTGAAAAGAACATAAAGGTATGGCCGCTATACTATCTTGGATATGGGGGGTGAGGTGGAGAACCTCGAACATCCGATCGGCCGCTACCACCCCTCGCTGGATATTAGCATTTTCTTCGGCAAATTTCTTAACCGGCTCATAAAATAAATGGACAAGGGCACAAAAGACTAAAAGCTGCGCGAGTGTCATGTGAAATGAATAGAGGCCAAAGATGGCTACCGTGGAAAAACTTCCTGTTGTAACAAGATGCAATACCGGACGGGTGAGGAGACTGTATTTGGCATTTTTCACTTCCAATGCTGCCATCCGGTCATTTTGTTCTTTATATTTTTTAAAAGAAAATCTCTCTCTGGCAAAAATCTTGATCGTCTGTATCCCCGAGAGAAAATCTAGGAGGACAGAAATGAACCTTTCTTGATTTTTCTGCAGCTGCCTTGTAACCTGCTTTACCTTTTTCGTCAAAAAGATCACCGGAAAGATGATCATAGGGATCCCAATAAAAATGACTAAAGAGAGTTTCCAAGAGAGGTAAAAACAACTGCACAAGGTGGTCATAATCGTAAATGGGGTCTGCAGGTAGTTGATAAGGATCGAGTTGATCGAAGAGGCGATCTGCCCGGCATCTCCAATGACCCTTGACGTAAGCCCCCCAATATTATGATCTTGGTAAAAACCTAAAGGGAGCGACTGGATATGTTCAAAATATTGTAGCCTGAGATCTCGGGTTAAGAGGGTAGATAAAACTTGGGAGCAATACCTAGAACTAAATAGGAAAAAGGCTTTGAAAAGGGCGATGAAGACAAGCATAGTAATGATGATCGAAAAGTTTTTCTCTAGTTCCAGCGTTTCTGAAATATAGCGAAAGACCCAGTTTAAAGGGTTGTGTTCTTTACGATTAGAGATGAACTTCGCAGCATCTTTTCTACTTAGCTTTCTAGGATTTTCTTTTGGGATCTCTTCCCACCTTTTGACAAGATCATATTTAGTTACTGAATTGGTATCGCGAATCTGTTTGTCTTCCACTTTTCCAAAGAGGAGGAAAAAATCGGTGCCGGTATTGGCAAAAAGACCCAACGAGAGTCTCTCCATCGAATCGGCAAGGGAAGAAAACAAAAGGGTAATGAGGGTGATAAGAGCTAACCAAAAATGACTTTTATTTCGGATAGCCGCTTTAAGTAGGAGCTTCAACGTTTACCTGGCCCATAGCTCGAAATTTTTCGTAACGTCTTTTCAAAAGAGTCTCTTGCTGTAAGACGTGTAACATTTCGTACTCATCTAGGATAAACGATTTTACATTTTTGTAGATAATTTTTGGATCATGATGGGCTCCACCTAAGGGCTCTTTGACCACTTTGTCGATAATTCCCATATCCAGAAGCTCTTCGGCATGGAGCTTTAAATTGGTAGCTGCCACCTCTTTTTTTGCCGCATCTTTCCAAAGGATCGAAGCGCAACCCTCAGGAGAGATGACGGAATAATAGGCATGCTCCAACATACCGATGACATCACCGACACCGATCCCAAGGGCGCCGCCGGAGCACCCCTCACCGATCAGAATAACAATAATAGGAGTTTTTAACCCTGACATCTCCATAAGGTTTTTAGCAATAGCCCATCCCTGCCCCCTTTCTTCTGCAGCAAGGTCGGGAAAGGCTCCCGGAGTATCCAAAAAGGTAAGGACAGGAAGGGAAAATTTTTCAGCAAGCTGCATACAACGAAGTGCCTTGCGGTAGCCTTCAGGATGTGGCATCCCAAAACTACGGTAGATCCGAGATTCGGTATCTTTTCCCTTTTCTTGGCCTATAACGACAAATTTTTTGCCGCTAATCTTCGCCAACCCCGCAATAATTGCCCTATCATCGGCAAAAAGACGATCGCCAAAGATCTCTTGGAACTCTTCACAAATATTTTCTATATAATCAATAGTATGGGGCCTTGCCGGATGACGACAGATCTGTATCCGATCCCAAGGAGATAGCTCGGAATAGACCTTTTTCTTGAGGAGGTCTAATTTCTTTTTTAGCTTGGCAATTTCTCCCTCTGACCAAACAGGCTGCGATTGGAGTTTCTCTAAAGTTTTTTCATATTCGAAAATCTCTTTTTCATGCGGAAGAATACTCATCTAAAATCCTTGAATAAAGCCGATTCGTGAAAATCTTTCACCAGCTCTACCGTGGTAGGCTTTGTAATAATAATGGAGAAGAGCTCCTCTATATCTTCTGCATTTAGTCGTATACAGCCATCGCTATCGTACTTTGAAATATGCCCTCTATCTTCAATAAGCTCTCCATTTTCCCCGGTTTTCCAAGGAGAGCCGTGAATCCCAAATCCTTTTGCAGGCTCTGAGGTTGCCCCTATCTCAGTTTCAAAAGGGATCCAGCGAGTTCCAAAAACCCGGATCATCTCCGTTTGCTGATCTTGAAAATAGCCCATACTTCCGGGCCTATAGATGGCAATTTTACTCCCTAAAGTATACTTTCCTACAGGGGTAAGATATCCGGAAGTTTTATTCCCATCTTTTCTCCCAAGACCTACAGAATAAGTTTTTAAAAGGAGAGGCTTTTGGTTTTGTAAAGCATAAAACCACATCTTACAACGAGATAGGTCGATAAGCAGGTAAAATTGAAGCTCTTGATCTTTTCGAAAGACAGTAAACTGGTCTCCGGGGGAGATCTTTTGAGTGAAGTAATCGGGCTTATGGTTGAGAGATCTTGCAATAAAGTGGCGAGAGGTCGAGTAATAGGAGGAATAATCAGCGATCCAGGCAGGCCTTCCCTCCATCCAAGGGACCCTGCTGGTATAAGTTATCGTCTCTACAATCGGAAGCTGGCTGGAATCAGTGGCGAAAAGGCGATCGATGAGATTGGCTTCAGGCAACTCTTTTTCTGCAGAAGCAGGCATGCTTGCTTCTGATACCGTTTCTACTTTAGGGGCGATAGAGATATCTTTTTTTTTAAAGAGGGACAAAGAGGAAAAAGCAAGGATTATCGCTAAGAGCCCCCCAATAATTTTTTGTCTTTTAGTCATACCTACAATTATCTTTCAAACTGTAATTTCCGGCAACATAACCAAAATTTTACTATTATGGAGGGATGAGAGAGCTATTGTACTTCTATTTTAATGCCAAAAAAATTTTTTAGCTCTCTATTTGGTATCGATCAGTTTTCTCATCTTTTTTCCAGGAGTAAATTTGACGGCTTTTCTCGCCGGAATGACGATAGGAATCCCTGCATTTTTAGGATTTCTTCCGATCTTTTGTTTTCTTTCAACTACTTCAAACACACCAAAATCTCGAAACTCGAGACGATCTCCAGTTGAAAGAGAATCGGTCATCGCATCCAAAAAAGCTTGAATAACATTGCGAACATCGTTTGGGTGTAATCCTCTGTTTTGAGAAATCAGTTGGATTAACCTTTTTTTTGTAATAGTTGACATGCGGCGCTCCTTCATGAATACTTAACCCATTCTCTTAGAGAAGTTATTTTCCTACAAGTCGTTTTTGATATTCAACAAGATTTTCTTCTTTTTCCCGGCGCTGATCACCGCATATTTCCCATCAATTAAATGCCTTTCTTCTAAACGAAATAAGGGATCTTCTATCTTTTCGTTATTCAAATAAGCTCCTCCATTTTTTATCAACCTCACTGCTTCTGATTTGCTGGGAACAAGGCCCGATTTATAGGAGATTTCAACAAATTTCACATCGATAACCTCACTTTTTTTGCAGGAAAAAGATGGCATCCCTTCCGCCATTTCCTCCAATACCCTACTCGTCAAAACTCCCTTTGCTCCGGGAGCTGCCCCTTGGGTTACCTTTAATGCCATTTGTAGGCCACCTTTTTCATGGACAAATCGCGTCACCTCTTCGGCCAACTTTTTTTGGGCAAAATTGGGGTTTTCTCCCATCTTTTTTTCATAATGGGCAATCTCTTCTAGACTCATAAAAGTGAGCATCCGCATCATTTTAATCACATCTCCATCCGGCAGGCGGACAAAATACTGGTAGAAGTCATAAGGAGAAAGTTTTTCCTTAGATAACCAAATAGCCCCCTCTTCACTTTTTCCAAACTTTTTTCCATCGCTTCGAGTAAGGAGGGGAAAGGTAGCACCATAAAGCGCCTTTCCCATCTTCTTCCTAGCAAACTCAATCCCTGCGATAATATTGCCCCACTGGTCCGATCCCCCCATCTGCAAAACGACCCCCTCTTTGTCTGCAAGGTAGGCAAAGTCATAGGCCTGCAAAATTTGGTAGCAAAATTCGGTAAAACTCATCCCCTCTTCCGACTCGAGTCGAGCTTTGACACTTTCTTTTGCAAGCATCACCCCTAAGCGAAATTCTTTTCCTACATCCCTTAAAAAATGGATAAAACTCATCCTTTGCAGCCAGCTATCGTTATTCAAAATAACCGGAACGGTTTTATCTGTTTTTGGAAAAATCCCTTTAAAGAATTTTTCTAAAGCCAAAACATTCGCTTGCAAAAGCTTTTCATCTAATAGGGGCCTTTCCCGACTTTTCCCTGAGGGGTCGCCAATTCTCCCTGTTCCTCCTCCTAGAATCACATAAGGGGTATGCCCGTATTTCTGCATCCAAACAAGGGCCATGATCCCAACTAAGTTTCCTACATGTAGACTATCGGCGGTAGGGTCAAAACCGATATAGGCTTTGATGGGCTTAGTTACGAGCTTTTCTAGATCCGGACTGCTAACCTGATCGATAAAGCCTCTGGCAGTTAAATCCTTAATAATATTCATTTTTTGTTATGCGAAAAAAAATCGTCTTTGAGATTTTGAGCTATCATAGATACCCGCTTGGATATGGTAGCTGCATTTTGATTTTCATCGAATAGATAAATATTTTTGCTTTTTAACGTCACCCTTGTGTGGGCGTGTCTAGCGATCCAGCGGTGAATTTCTTGGCTTTTTTCTTTTAATGCTTCAGGGGTAATCTTCTTTTCGATATCCTCCAGCTGTTTTTTTAGCTTTTCCCTTGCCTTTTTCGTCTGCAGGCTCTCTCTCGCATGCTTCCTATCTTCCATGAAAACCTATTAGGTTGATAATTGATTGTAAAAATGGCATCTTAAAAATTCAATATGAAAAAAACAAAAGAAGCTGTTGCCTTTGCCGCTGCCGAGTTAATACAAGATGGTATGATCGTGGGGTTGGGTAGCGGTACGACTGCTACCTGTTTCATCCGGAGCCTCATCCAACGATGTAGAAAAGGGCTTACCATTCAAGCAGTGGGTAGCTCTCATAGATCTTTGCAACTAGCAAAAGAAGGGGGTATTCCTGTTACCGACCTAGATAAAGTCTCCTACGTCGATATTACTGTCGATGGCGCTGATGAAATCGACCCTAAAAAACGGATGATTAAAGGAAGAGGAGGAGCCCATGTTCGAGAAAAAATCTTAGCTTCGGCAAGTAAAGAGCTGATAATCATCGTTGATGAGACAAAACTGGTAGAGAAACTAGGCAAGGGCAAGCTTCCGATAGAAGTCCTCCCCTTCGGCCACCTCTTTACTGAAAAAAAGCTAAAAAAAAAAGGTTACCTAGGCAAATGGCGACTAGCTAAAGATGGGGCTTACTACCAAACAGATAACGGCAATTTTCTTTTCGATATTACCTTTCCTCATCCTTTAAATCGTCCTGAAGATGAAGAAGAAAAAATCTTGAAGATTCCGGGAGTGGTCGACACCGGCTTTTTCTTTCATCTGGCCGGACGTCTCCTTGTCGGCTATAAAAATGGCAAAGTTGAGATTCAATAGAGGGACTGTTTCGATCTCCCGGTTGGTTAAAATTTTACCCTTGCTTCCTCGGATTTGAGCTTTTTAAAAGCGCTTATACCTTAGTAGTATATGTCACTTTCAAAAAAAATCAAACCGGCTTTGCAAGGTTCAAATTTTAATGACAAAGCGAAGATCGAAACAGTTCCATGGTTGAAAAATTTTGCTGTAAAGCTGTCAAAAAGGACAATTTTAGCGAGCAAATGGAGATTTCGAAAGAAATCTAATAAGTAATATTGAACTTGTTCTTGGCGAGTGTGAGTATAGATTCGATCGCCTCTTTTGCGTCTTTTCCTGAAGCTTCCACGATAATTTTAGAACCCCTTTCTGCGGCGAGCATCAATATCCCCAAAAGAGATTTGGCATTCACCGTATAATTTCTATAAGAGAGGCTGACCCTGGAGCTAAAGTTAGCTGCGCATTTGACGAGTTCGGTAGAAGGTCTAGTATGGAGCCCTTTATCATTTTTAACAATGAAGGTTCCACTGCTTTTCTTCTCCGGCATATATAGCAATTACATACCCAAAGAGGCTGTTTTATTCAAGTAAAGTTTCTAGTTCATTGACGAGATTTTCAAAATGTGTAAGGGCCGATTCGATAGGTTTCTTTGTCGCCATATCGACTCCGGCTATTCGGAGAAGTTCTAAAGGGTAGTTAGAGCCTCCGGAAGAGAGGAATTGGAGATATTTATCTCGATTTTCCTCTCCTTTTTGCACTTCTTCCGCTAGGGCTAAAGCAGCCGATATCCCCGTCGCATACTGATAGACATAAAAATTATAATAAAAATGGGGGATCTTCGCCCATTCAATACAAAGGGTATCATCGATAATAAAATCGGGACCATAATAGAGAGAATATAACTTGCCATACTCTTCTTTTAGAAATTGTGGGGTCAAAGAGACCCCTGCCTCGACCCACTCATGGAGTTTCAGCTCAAATTCAGCAAAAAGGGTTTGCCGAAAGAGTGTTCCACGAATAGTGTCGATCGCATAATCTATCAAATACCCTCTCATTTTTTTATCTTGCGCGTTGTTTAAAAAAGTGGTTAAAAGAAGTTGTTCATTAAAGGTGGAGGCCACTTCAGCTACAAATATTGGATACGCGGAGTATAGATAAGGCTGATGTTTGTGGCTTAAATAAGTATGCATGCTATGCCCTAGCTCATGCGCTAAAGTAAACACATCTCTAATCGAACCATGATAGTTGAGTAGAATATAGGGCATGCTCCCATAGCACCCGCTGGAATAGGCGCCGGATCGCTTCCTTCGATTTTCATAGATATCGACCCACCCTTCTTTGGTGACCCCTTTTTGCATAATGGCTTGATAGTTCTCCCCCAAAGGGGCTGCTGACTCTAGCACTAACTGCAAGGCTTCCTTATATTCTTTGTGAAAGTCTATGTCTTCTACTAGAGATACCGACGTATCGTAAGGATAAATTGCATCGAGTCGGAGGCATTTTTTTCTCAAAGCGATATAACGATGCATAATCGGGAGAAATTTATGGACCGTGTCGATCAAGTTACGATAAATTTTTGGATCTATATTATAAGGGTAGAGTGCCGCCTCAAGAGCATTGGCATAGTTTCTTGCCTTCGCAGCATATATATGGGCCTCTACTTGTCCGGAAAGTAATTCGGCAAGGGTATTTTCATGAGCAAGATAGGCGCCACTTAGTCCTTGAAATGCATTTTTTCGGAGGACCCTGTCTTTACTTTTCATATAGATCTGAAAAAGACCGTGGCTTAAAGGGTGGGAATTTCCTTGGCCATCTAAGATGTCTTCAAATTTCATATCGGCATTGTTAAAAGCACGAAAGGCCCTGGAGGCAGCCTCTAATGGCTTAGCGCTTAAAGCGAGGAGCTTTTCTTCCCTCTCCGAAAGAGTATGCTCTTTCATCCGATGAATTTGCTGAAGGTAAAAGTGGTAAAGCTTTAAGCTATCCGTAGTTAAAAGTCGGTTAAAACTATTATCAGAGATATTCAGTATCTCCGGCATCAGCCAAGAAATATCGGTTTGAAATTGGGTAACCGAAGAGATTGCTTGCATCCAATTTTTTTTATGCTCTTCCTCACCTGTATCCTCATCGTGTTTTAGATGGGCATAGGTATAGAGCTTTGTAAGCTCCTCATCGATATCAAAATAGTGGAAAAGGGCCTTTTCTAACGACACGGGGTCAGACAGTTTCCCTTTATAACTTAAAAGCCGGGAAAGTTTCAAAGAGCTCTTATATTTTTCAAAATTTTCATACCACTCTTCCGTAGTAGAGTACATTGCCTCTACATTCCACCTATGTACTTTTGGAATATCCGCTCGGTCAGGAATCATAAAAGGCTGTATGGTAACACATGTTGTTTGTTAAGAAAATTCTGAATAAGATCCTACTCAATAATTTCTTGATCTTTTTGCACTAACGCAATTTTTACATTTCATAGAATTTTCTTCCATTCAACTTCTGCAAAAAATTGCTAAAAGGGGCTGTTTCGATCTCTCATTTGGTTAAAATTTTATCCTTGCTTCTCCGAATTTGATCTTTTTAAAAGTGCTTATACCTTAGCAGGATATGTCATTTTCAAAAAAAATCAAACCGGCTTTGCAAGTCTCAGATTTTAACCCGAATGGGAGATCGAAACAGCCCCATTAGCACCCTTTAGCTATCGTTGCTGAATTCGTTGCTAAATTCTTGCAAAAAATCCTCTAGTTCTTTTAAGATGATGGTCTAGATTTTTCGGAGGTATTATCAATATGGCACAACAAACAACAGAAAAAAAGATTACACTAAAGCCCCTAGGCAACCGTGTGCTTGCTAAAAGGCTGGAACAAGATGAAACATTAAAAGGGGGAATTATCATTCCCGATTCTGCGAAGAAAAAGCAGGAAACCGCCACTGTATTAGCAGTAGGTCCCGGAAAAAAATTAGATGACGGCAAAGTCATCGCTGTCCCGGTACATGTTGGCGATACAATCCTTATGGACAAATATTCTGGTCAGGAAGTGACGATCGATGATGAAGAATACATCCTGGTCAAAGCCGATGATATCATCGCGATTATAGAGAAATAACTTTAAAAAATTTAGGAGAAACTATCCATGGCAGCTAAAAATATTAAATTTAAAGAAGATGCCCGCCAAAAGATTTTGAAAGGGGTTAAGACCCTATCGAATGCGGTAAAGGTGACACTGGGTCCTAAAGGACGTAATGTAGTGATTGACAAATCCTACGGCGCCCCCCATATTACCAAAGATGGAGTCACCGTCGCTAAAGAGATCGAGCTCGAAGACAAACATGAAAACATGGGAGCTCAGATGGTTAAAGAGGTGGCCAATAAAACTGCTGATAAAGCAGGAGATGGCACCACAACCGCTACTATCTTAGCGGAAGCTATCTATAACGAAGGACTCCGCAACGTCACCGCCGGAGCCAACCCTATGGAGCTAAAAAAAGGTATTGAAAAAGCGGTAAATACCGTTGTATCCCAGCTGAAATCATCATCTAAGCCAATCAAGAGCAGCAAAGAGATCACACAAGTAGCGACTATCTCAGCCAACGGAGACACGGAAATTGGTGAGATTATCGCCAAAGCTATGGAGCGTGTGGGTAAAGATGGGACCATTACGGTCGAAGAAGCAAAAGGTTTTGAGACAACGCTAGATGTCGTCGAAGGGATGAACTTCGACCGCGGCTACCTCTCTGCCTACTTCGTCACCAACCCGGAGACCCTGCAAGCCGAATATGATGATGCCGTTGTCCTTATCTATGAAAAGAAAATTTCCGGGATGAAAGAGTTTCTCCCTATTCTGCAAGCTGTTGCAGAAACAGGAAGGCCTCTCCTTATCATCGCAGAAGATATCGAAGGAGAAGCGCTAGCGACTCTCGTGGTCAACCGCCTTCGTGCCGGTCTTAAAATCCTTGCTGTTAAAGCTCCGGGATTTGGCGACAGACGTAAAGCGATATTAGAAGATATCGCTATCCTAACTAACGGCCAATTTATCTCTGAAGAGCTTGGCATCAAGTTAGAGAGCGTCACGCTAGATATGCTTGGAAAAGTGAAAAAAGTGATCTGCAAAAAAGAGGAAACTACCCTCGTTGGTGGGGCAGGGAATAAAAAAGCTATCCAAGAAAGGATCTCCCTCCTCCGAAGACAGATCGAAGAAGCTACCTCTGATTACGATAAGGAAAAACTCCAAGAGCGCCTTGCAAAACTAGCAGGCGGAGTAGGGGTCATCCGAGTTGGAGCTGCTACCGAAATCGAGATGAAAGAGAAAAAAGATCGAGTCGACGATGCACAACATGCGACCAAAGCTGCCGTAGAAGAGGGAGTTCTCCCCGGTGGCGGAGTCGCTTTTATCCGCTGCATCCCTGCTATTAAAAAGCTACTTACTAGCTTAGAAGGGGATCAGAAGATCGGCGCCGAGATCATCATGAGATCTTTAAGCGCACCCCTTCGTCAGATCGCCGAAAATGCCGGTAAAGAAGGTTCTATCGTCGTTCAAAAAGTCGAAGAAATGAAGACCGACGAGGGATATGACGCAGCTGATGACACCTATGTCAATATGCTCGAAAAGGGGATATTGGATCCTACTAAAGTTGTCCGCTGCACTATCCAGTTTGCCGCCTCTGTGGCAGCCCTTCTCCTCACTACGGAAGCAATTATCACCGAAGAAGAGGAAGAAAAACCTACTGCCCCTGCTGGCGCTGGACAAATGGACTACTAATCTGATATAGAAAACCCCATCCGGAAAAGATGGGGTTTTTTCTTTGAAAAAGTTTTTCATAGTACTACTTATAATTATATTTTCTGTAGTTGTCCTTATGTTTTTCGTCTGGACAAGCCGGATGAGCCTCCTTTCCTATTATCTCTCTAAAGACTTAAAAGTACCCGTAACTCTTTCGACACTCGACTATGAAAAGGGGCATATCTTTATACGAAATCTTACCATCGCAAACCCATCAGGATCCGTTAGCTCTACAGCCTTTCAAAGTGAAAAAATCGATATCCATAGTTCCTTAACAAGGCTTTTTTCTAATCCCCTTATTATCGAAGATCTTCAGCTTTCAAACGTCAATGTAAACATTGAATATTACGACAACGGGCAATCTTCCAGCAACTGGACGATCCTTGTAAAAAGTTCTAAAAAAAAGAAGTCGAGTCACAGATACCTGATTAAAAGGGTAGTAATCAATAATCTTACGGTTAGTATTACACAAAGTAGCGGCAATACTAAGACCTATCCTACCTTACAACAGATGGTTTTCTATGATATCTCTGATGAATCCGGGATACCGGTCGATCAGATCGAAAAGGCAATATTTAACGAGATAATAAAATCTATACTTAGAGAATATAGCCTTCCGAGCCTAATCAAATCTATCCCCGGCAGGGTGAAGAGTTTGCTTCCTTTTTAGGATAAATTTTCACGATTTTTTGTTGCTCCAAGGGGAGATCTCCACGGCCTGTTTCTTTTGCTTCGATCTTTTTGACCACATCCATCCCTGAGATTACTTCACCAAAAATGGTATGTTTTTGATTGAGCCAAGGGGTGGGGACTGTAGTGATAAAAAACTGACTTCCATTTGTCTTAGGGCCACGATTAGCCATAGCGAGGAAGCCCCCTTTATCAAATTTTATATTTGTTTTTATTTCATCATCAAAAGGAGTCCCCCATATGGAAGCCCCCCCTGCGCCGGTACCTGTAGGATCGCCTCCTTGGATCATAAAGCCTTTGATCACACGATGGAAGATCGTCCCGTTATAATAACCTTTTCCCGCTAACCGGATAAAGTTTTCACATGCTTTTGGAGCCACTTCCGGCCATAGGGCAACTTCGATATTGCCTTCTGTAGTTTCGATAACAACAATTGTTTTTTTCATAACCTCACCTTGTAAAGGAAAATATCCGCATAAAATTGCCATAAGAAATTTTAACATAAAACACCTCTACAGATTATGAATAGCATGCCGGATCAGATAGATATTCGAAAAGTGAAATCGAATTTAAGGGCCTTTAATTGTCGATTCCGGCAAATCCCCTCGTATAAGTTTATTGAGAAAAGGGACAAGACAATAGCTAACTACCGCAAGGGCTGCAGAAAAAAGGGAAAACACTAAAAAAGCATGAGAATAAATAGCCACCGCCTCTACAAGAGAGGCATGCTTAGGGATAGAGGCTAATGTAGCCAGCTTCCCCCCAATAGCAAAGGAGGCAGAAAGGGTTAAAAACCATACTCCCATCATAAGCCCCATCATGTGCTTGGGGACAAGACGGGTGATCATGGCAAGACCTATTGGAGAAATGAACAGCTCACCAATCGTTTGTAAAAAATAGCTCATTACCAACCACCAAGGACTCGCCATCCCATCATGAGAAAAATATTTAGAACAAATGGCCAAAAGAAAATAACCAATTGCCATCATGGAAATTCCATAGGAAAATTTAAGAGGAATGGTCGGATTTTGTTTCTTCGATTCTAAAAAAAGCCAAAATTTACTGAGAACAGGGCTTAAGGCAATGATAAAGAAAGGATTAAAAAACTGGGTGAACTCAGCATCGATAGTAAATCCTAAAAAATGTTTGATCATATTCCTATCCGCAAAGAGCATGAGAGAAGTAAATGTCTGGACATAGATAGACCAAAATCCCATAGAGATCACGATCAAGATTAGACAAGCAATCATTTTATTCCTCTGAACCTTATGTTCTTTAGAAAGGAAGTAAAACACTGTCGCTATAATACAAATAGTAACCACTATTAAAAGATAGTTGGCCTCTTGGGGAAATAAAAAAATCCAAGGGATAATGGCAATACCTGCAAGGACGCCTAGGATAAGGAGGAGGTAGAAACTTTTCCCATTTTTTCTTAAACGACTCCTTTCAGGGAGGCTACCAGAGCCACCTAAAAACTTTCTTCCTGACAAAAAAGTGGTAAGACCAATTAAGAGGCCCATAGCTGCTATTAAAAACCCCCATTGCCATCCCCAGTAAGAGACTACGGCTCCCGCAAATAAGGGGGGAAAAAGGGCTCCTAAATTGATCCCCATATAAAAGATGGTGAATCCCCCTTCTCTCCTCGGATCCTCTTGATGATAAAGTTCTCCTACGATACTGGAAACATTGGGCTTAAAAAAACTATTACCCAATACGATGATTCCGAGGCCAAGGTAGAAAAAAACGATTTTCGGAACCGCTATCGTCACATAACCAATAATAAATAAGATAGCTCCCAAGATAATAGCACGCCGGTACCCAATGTAGCGATCGGCCACATACCCACCAACGACAGGAAATAAATAAAGCATCGAACTAAACGTCCCATAGAGTAAATAAGCATTTTTATCCGAATAGAGGAGAGCTTTGCTCATGTAAAGAATTAAGATCGTCTGCAGGGTATAAAACCCAAATCTCTCCCAAAGCTCGGTAAAGAAAAGGATGTAAAGGGCTTTAGGCTGTCTCAATGGATAAACCCAAGTATTCCTATGAGAATAAGGTAGATGGCTACAACAATATTGAGAAACTTAGGAAAAATAAGGACTAAAATACCTGCAATCAAAGCAGCGAACGGTGAAATATTTATTATCATAAATCTAGATAATATCCATATTCGGCTTTCAATTCTTCAACTTTTTTTGCAAAGCGAAAGTAGAAGTTTTTGACAGCATCGGAAAGGGGTTCTTCGTGAAACACATAATCATGGAGCTTTAAAAGCTCAGCCATATCATACCGCTGTAGATACTCCCCTACTGTAGCACACCCTTGGAACTCTCGTACGACAATTTCTCTTAAGTAAGGATCGGAAGCCTCACAAAAGATTTGGAGTAACTTCTTCAGCTTTTCCTCTTCTAGTTTGCGTAAGAGGCGTTCTTTGTCCAATTCCCAAAAGGATTCTACGATCTTTTTTTTCACCGAAGTTTCTACTACTTGGTCTCGGATCTTTTTGCGGCTGACCTCATCGGAAAATTCCCCCATACCAAAAAGAGAAATGAGGATACAGTTAGCCATTTTCTTGCGATCATACGCGCTAATACTCTTAACTAGAGTTGCTTGTAAATAATCAATCCTCTCTTTTATCACAATATTTCTTAATTCTTCCCAGTAACCATCAAAGACGGCAAGGATATCATTTACAAGATTTCCTACTTGCCAGATAGCAATCGGGTGGCCAACAAAGGCTGTCATATACTCGTAGAAATCATAAAATTCGTCGTTACTGCCATGTCGTAGCGCCTCTTGATATCTATCTTCTACAAAGGCCATCTCGCTATGAAGATCTCCTAGCAATAGAAAAGGAAATAAAAAAAACAGGAAAAATTTCATCTAAAAAAATATGGCAGATCTCATTTTTTTTTGGCAGAGAAACTTTTCACTAGAAGCTGTTGAGAGCTAAAGGGACTGTTTCGACTTCCAATTTGGTTAAAATTTTACCCTTGCTTCTTCGGATTTTATTTTTTTAAAAGTGCCTATACCTTAGTAGGATATGTCACTTTCAAAAAAAATCAAACCGCCTTTGCAAGGCCCAAATTTTAACGGCAAAGCTAAAGATTTCAACAGTCCCTTTCCATGGTCCAATGAAAGTGCAAGCGAACTTCGATCAGGGAGTAGAAGCGTTAGAGGTCTTGAGGAGGCCATAACTAAATGTCTATGGCCGATGAGAGAGCTGCTTCTTGAACGAAGTGCAGAACGCTTTACATGGACCATGGATTGCGTAAGGTGAGTTTTTAAAAGCGCCTATACCCTATTAGGATATGTCACTTTCAAAAAAATCAAATCGGCTTTGCAAGATTCAAATGTTAACAAAAAAGCGAAGATCGAAACAGTCCTTGTATGTTCACAGAAAGCTTATCTGCCGCTTGTTCAAGCTCTTTTAAAACAGCTTGGACTTGCCTTTGCGCATCGGTGAGAGGTTTATTAAGAATTGCTTGTTCAAAATTTTCTTGAAAAGAGCTGTCGGCGAGATAGGATTTAAAATCGGGAAAATCGTGACATTGTTGAAAAAATCGTTGTAAAAAAGGGTCATCGGATCCTTTTGCCAAGGCGAGCAGTTTAGAAAAAAATTCTTTTTCAAGAAAATCAATCACATGAGCAATCATCACATCTTCATATTCCCAAGATAAAGAGGCAAAATTCATCTTTAGCCCATACTCTAAAGCCAGCTCTCGGATAATATCTGCTACCTTTGAATCTTGGATGGGGGCCGCTCCGAAATAGATTAGAAGGGCATAACTCATTTTTTCTTGCTGTTCTTTAAAAGTCGGGAGAGAAACTATCTTATCCTCTAAGCTTTTCAATACCGGATCTTCCGGATAGGTTGCATAGATTTTTTGTACCTGCTGCATATTCTGTATATATAAAGCATACGACTGCTCCATAACCTCACGAATGCTTTTTTGCATTTCTTCACTATTTTGCACAAAGCACATCTCTTCTTTGGCCTGAGAAGCATTTTGATATTCGTTATCGACCTTGTTTAGAAGCGATTCCTCGGGAGGAGTGAGGGCTAGAAGAGAGACGGCGAAAAAAAGAAGAAAAAGTTTTTTCATAAGAGCAATAGAATAGCGAACGATATTTTTAAAGTCTATTTTTTTTTCATGGATGGGACTGTTTCGATCTTCGCTTTTTCGTTAAAATTTGAGCCTTGCAAAGCCGGTTTAATTTTTTTGAAAGTGACATATCCTACTAAGGTATAGGCACTTTTAAAAAGATCAAATCCGGGAAAGCAATGGTAAAACTTTAATCAAATGGGAGATCGAAACAGTCCCTGGATGTAACACCAAAGTTGTAATGTCACCACTTCGCCAAAGTTAAGACGAATTAACTTTATAAAATGGAAAAAAACCGTTTTTTCCGCAAATTATATTTAGGCTGTAATAGGTTGCCGGTAATCGAAATGACAAACTGCTCGGTAAACTTGAAAAGGACATATTGTTTCATCCGGATATTTACATTGAGATTTCCGTAGAAATCCATATATGGCAGACCGGCACTTCCGGAAACAAAGAAAAATGTGGAACGGTTATTTTCTGAAAAAGAGTTGTGCAAGTTAGAAAAAATAAATTTCCCATCCTTCACTTCAATATCCATCGTCCCTTTCACCGGTATCAAAAGTTCGAGATCTAATCCGAAAATACTCCCCAGCACATCTGAGGGGATATCAAAAATAGTATGCTCTCTTTTGAAGGAATTAAGAAAGATCATAGCCCCACTACCCGTAAAGGTAGCAATGTCCCCTAAAGAGCCGGTAAAATCATTCAGCTGAAGCTTCCGTATTAAAAAAGGCTCGATCTCCGGAAGCGAAGAGCCAATCTTTTGAAGTAGCGAGGGGCGAAACTCCTCGATCCTTAGGTGTGGCATCTTCAATTTCCATGTTTCCTTTTCTTTGTAGATCTGTAAAGAATCGATTGTAAGGGTCCCCGCCGAATCACTGAGCTTGATATCAGAGAGTTTTGCCCCATTTAAAGAAAGGGATACCCTCGCAAAAAGGGTTTTTAGTTGTATTCCCAGGCACTGCAGCTGCTTGCCTATCACGATCCCTTCAAACTGCATAGGATCCATCGTCAACTTTCCCTTCCATTCAAAGCCGGAACCTATTTGATAGGTGTCTAAAAACTTATAAAGAGGTTCAGGAAAAAGCTTTTTGGCTTCATGAAAGTTAACCTTCATTTTACCTGTCAATGTCTGGGTACTCGTCGCATCAAAATAGGCCTCGATACCTGAGCAAGCCCCCTCCACATGGTCGATTTGAAATTTTGGATAAGAGGACCAGTAGATAGAAAGGGGAAACGAGCCGCTACCCGGAATTTCAAAGCTACAATAGCCATAAGGATGGTCGTCAAGTCGCATATGTAATTGCATCTTGATCTGACCCATAAGTAGTCCATCTAGCCGAATACTTTCGGTATCGTAGATAATGGAAAGATCTTGCACCTCTTTAGTATCCCCTAAAATATTAAAAGGGAGCTTTTGAATAAAAATTCGAATGGTATCCTCTTTCTCTAAAGAACCTTGAATAGGGGTATCCTCATCGATAGGGAGAAAAGAGAGCTCTTTAGGAAAAAGGAGGAGGAGGTCTTTATAAAAGAGATAAATCCCATCTATTCGCAGGTGATTTTGACTATCCAAAAGGCAGTGAAGAGAATTATGATTCTCGATAGCCTTTCCTTGAAAAGAAGCGTCTAATAGCTCGGCTTCTACTTCAGCTCTCCACCCCTTTTTGGAAAAAGAGACCTTCCCGTTTGCAGAAAACTTACCTTGCAACGGAGTCCAACGAGATAAATCTCCCCGTACATTCCAAATACGAAACCCATCTTCTCTTTCTAAAAAATTTCCATAAAAATCTTTAAAACGGACCTCTCCTTGCAGAGGAGAAAATTTCCCTAAAATTTCTCCCTTTTCTCCTGCAAAAGAAAAAGAATCCTTTGTCACAATCCCCTGATAGATCCCTGTCATGGAAACATCGAAGATTTCATTTAAGACTTGCAAATTGATCTCGGGATGCATCTGTAAAGCGACTATTTCCGAAAATTCTTTTAAGATTAGCTGATCGATATGCAAAGGAGAGGTGTAGAGTTCAGTTAGCTTATCATCAAAAGAAAAAGTTGCTAACATGGGACTACCCGGCTTTTCTTCCGCTACAAAAGAGCCCTTTAGCCTCAAAATATCCCAATAACTTTTAGTAAGACGAAGGTCAAAAAGCCACTTATCCTCTTTTACCATCTGTAGTTCAGTAAGCTCGACAGGATAGTTTTTCTCTTTCCATACAAGCTGGGCAGTAGCGTCTTGAAAAGAACACCCCCTTTCAGAGTCCCACTGCATAGCTGCTTGAAAATCTCGTAAATAGCTCTGATGAGGAAACTGTATCTTTCCCTCTTTTATATAAAAAGTGCCGCCACACTGTATAGGACCCATCTCTCCCAGAGTAGTGGCAAGGTAAAAACCATTTGTAAAACTCTGCAAAATCCCTTGCATAGGAATTTCGGTGAAAAAAGATTTATGGAAATGGGAAAAAAATCTCCTCCCCCCTTCAATCGTCCCCTCTATCTTTTTCGTCACAATTCCAAGGTGGGTCCTTTCCTTATCGAGATGAAAGACCACTTCTCCGGCTAAAGCAAGCTCTTCCGCTCGAGTGTGCTGTATGTCTAAAGTGAGTGCTTGATCCACCAAAGTAAATCGCCCTTTCGCCTCATAAAAATAGAGATCTTTTTTAGGTAAGTAGACAGTGATATTTTCAAAAGGAAAGGTTACCCTCGCCTTATCTTCTACCGAACCATGCAACCCTTCGATATGAGGGATCCGGGCTTCCCAGTCGGGAGTTTTTAACTCAACATTGTCTACTGTGGCTAAAAAAAACCATTTTCCTTTTTGCAACCTCCCTTTAAATTTCCCTTTACCACTTACACACTGCGACTCCTTTGGAAATAAAAAAGGATACCTAGGCAGCTCTCCTTCCCCTTCGACCCATCCTTGCTGGGGATAGGCAAGTTCAAAGCTCCAATTTTCGACCCTTTCTTTCCCTTTTTCAATCATCCCCTCCCCTGCAAATACCCATCCGTTATCTTTTACATAGCACTTGCAATTTACATTGGCATTTTGTTCCTCTTCCTGTCCTAAAGAAAAAGGATCAAGTACCGACAGATCTCCAAGTACCTGCAATGAAAGGAAACACTCTTCTAAAGAGCCCAAAAGGTTAAGGGATGTTTTTCTCCCTTGCAGTTCACAAGAAATTTGCCCCTTTGAAAACTTCCCTCCCGCGAGATCAACATTTCCTTGTAGATGTTGAAAACAGGCTTTTTTTGTATCCGGAGCATAAAAAGTCCCACTTCCCCCCTCCACCTTTATATGACAAGAAGAGGTGAGCTTTTGATCTTTTTCCCAAAACGCCCCTCCTTCTATCTTCGGCAAATGAAAAGAAAGGGTATCCGGCACCTGAAAAGAAAGGTTGTCACCCCTCAACTTCTGCAAAGAAAATAAGGCTAACGCCTTGTCTTGAAACAAAAGGCGGGCAGATGCCGAAATTATCCCTTCTGTCATGTGTAAAGGGAAAGGAGACCATAGACTTTGCAAAAAAGCTGCCATCTCCACATCTAGCGACTCAGATTGAAGCTGGATTGCCATCCGATCTCTTCTAATATCTAAAAGGCTACAGGAGAATACCCCTCCACCTTCCACAGTAAGGACGACATCTAACCAATCTTGCACCTGACTTTCAAAAAATCCTTTTCCTTCCAGATGAAATAGCTTTGCGCTAGGAAAAACTCCACTTACATAACCCTTTAGCCCCATTTCGGGGTTATAAGCCACCTGCATGGATAGCCGGCTTACTTTAAAATCTTTTTTGTTTACCTCTCCTTTTTCCAATTGGACCCTACAAGAAACTAGGTTGTCTTCATAATTCCACTCCCAATTACCTTCTTCTATGACCCCTTCCCATCCTTGCAGGGCAAATACCATCTTTTTCCCTTGAAGGGCCCCTTCCAACCTCCCCTTTGCAAGCTGAATAGTCCCATCATAGGTTCCTCCCAACTTTGTAGGGAAAAGGGGATCTTTAGTAAATAAAGAAGCCAGCGCCAGAAGTTCCTCTCCCGGCATCTTATGCAACTCCCAAGTCAACCCCTCCTTCCATTGAAAGGTAAGATGAGAATCAGATTCTTTTGAAAAATGGAGTTTAAAAAAAGGGTTGGAAGAAGAAAAAGAGAAAAAAGCCTCCCGCAAGGCCTCTCCTTGCAAGATCTGAAACCTCCCCTCCTTTATTTCAAAGCTTTTTAAAAACCCTCCCCTTTTTTTTCCAAAAAACGGAGCTAAAGAGCCCTCTTGTAAAAATACTAAAGGTTTTCGGACCACCGTATGAGTCGAAAAAGGAAATAAAGTAAAGAGGACCTCTATCTCATCTACCTTAACGAAATACCCCCCCCCTTTTAGCTCGACATCATAAAAATGAAGGGATCTACCCGAAAGGGCCAGTCCTTTGGAAGAAAAAGAGGTATGGTAATTTTTTTGAATTTTATAAGAGAGTATCGATAAAAAAATACCCTTCCAAAAAAAAAGGGTGACTAATAGCAAAAGGATAAAAAAGATCTTTTTATTCACACCTATCGTCTATTTCTAGCTGGACAAGCCATCCTTCTCCCTCCGGGGAAAGGTTGAGTTTTTCGATATGTTCTTGTAAAGACTCATTTATCGCTACCACCTTTCCGGAAAGAGGGGCATAGATGTCGGCCGCAGCCTTGGTCGATTCCAAAACCAAGAGGACCCCCCCCTTTTTTATACAACTCCCTACTTTAGGCAGTTCAACATAAACCACTTCGCCAAGCTCATTTTTGGCTTTTATCGAAATCCCAATAGTTGCTATCTTACCTTGCAAAAAAAACCATTCGTGGGTTTCTGTATACTGTTTATCTATTTTTGTAGTTTGCATGATGCCCACAACTCCGGGTGATGTTCGATTTTATACTCTTCAGAGCTCAAAGAAAAATCTTGCACATAGCCTGCCTTATGCAAAATCTTATAGGTAAAACCTACACGATCAAAATAACGAGGATCATAACCGTATAGACAAATTTGAGGTAGAAAAATTTGCATCGATTTTGGCTTAAACTTTACCTCAATATCCCTAGGATTACAAAGAGGGTGGCTATTTTCCCCCCGAAATCGGGTGACCTCTAATCCCCCCTCCTCACTACACATAAAATGATGAAAAAATTGATGGCTCCCACTTTTACTTTTTATATCTTTCGTGTCGAGAAAAAGCTCACAAGTCTCTACCTCCCCGGCTACAAAAAAAATTAGGCCATCTTTTCTATGAGCAGCATACACTTTAGCAAAAGACTCTAGACCAAGATAGCAAGAGGTATCGGGAAGTAAAAACTCTTTTGACGGAAACTTTTTCTCCCAAGGCTTAATCTCTATTTCCAGCTGAAAAAAGGATAATGGACTAAGGGCTAAGACTTTATCAAACATCCCTTCGTAAGCCCTTTTATATAATCTCTCTTTGCCTCTTGTTGTAAAAGGAGCCTCTTCTCTTCTCTGCCATCCTGGATGGTTTTCTCTAAAAGGGTATAAAAATAAGGGCCATCTTTTCCTAAAAAGACTTTAGAACTCTCTTTTTCAGAAAGAAAAGCTAGACCATGTTGTAGGTATTCCTCACTTTCATTAGATAAAACCAAGGTATGCTTTACAAGTTTCCACCTATCTTTTCCCCTTTCTAAAAGGGCAGTAAGGTCTATTTCTTGAAAGTCTCCCTCCTCCTCTAGCAAGTGTAGGGCAAACGCTTCGTCATAAGATACAACCTCATCTTCCTTTCTTTTTAAGACAGTAAAAGAAAAAAAGCTCTTTTGATCATCGGTATAGAGGGGAATTTCATCTAAACTATCTAGCAAACCGGCTAACTTGACCGAATCTTTGATTCCCAAAGACTCATGGACTATATAAGGAAAAAGGGAGATCTCCCTCTCTTTCCCTACTTTACTCTGCAAAGTTTTTTGTATCCATTCGGGATGAAGGCTGGCAATTGTTTTTACTGCATAATTATCGATCTTTTCTCTATCTACTACTTTACAAATTCGGTGAAACCTCTCCTCACGGGTAGGTAGATCTCCTTTCAGGCTAGGAAATTCTTTTTGTAATGCCTTCCATCCCTCATCGGAAAGTTCCCAATCTCCCCGTTCTTTTACCGTAACTTTTAACTCTACTTCTTCTAAATTAGTAGTTTTCATCACTACCGTATATTTTCGTTTGATAAGTTCAGGAGCCCTTGCTTTCACCTCTTCTACGGGTGCCGGGCTGAAGAGATCTTGGGGAGAAGAAACTCGCCGTAAGTAGGCCTTCAAAGTTCCCTTATTTTGCATACTTTTAGGGAGCTCACATTTTTCTACCACTACGCTCTCTTTTTTATCTCCGGAGATAGTAGAGTCACTAACCACTTCATTGGCTATTTTATCTAAATACTTTCTAAAAAGGAGGATCTTTTGCCAAAGGGCTATCAACTCCTTTTCCCCCATCCCTAAACCGTGTAACTGTTTGACATAGACCTCTTTGCTATCTACCTCTTGCGAATACTTTCGCAAGTTTTCTAAAAAAACATGCTGCATCTTTTCCAATGCCTCTTTTTTAGATACGGTAAAGCCTTTTTCTTTCGCTGCCTTCACAACTTGTAATACCGTCTGAGAGACAAGATCGATGAACTCCAAGGAAAACCAGTCGGCAGCCGAATGATAACCAAAAAGGCTACAGTCATCCTGTAGAAGCTTAGGATCCGGTCCTATTTTTTCCATCTGATGAAAGAGGATCCGCCTTAGCATGTCTGAAGAAATGAGATCCTTTTGTAAATAAAGCTCTGCCATCTGAGGAAAAGAAAAAGACGCTTCTCCTTTTATCTCTTTAAGTAAAGGAGGAATCTTAGGGGCAAATTGGCTCCACAAGGCAATAGAAGAAATATGAGGATATTGAGGATGTTGATAAGGGACAAATCGTTGCATCCTCTCCCAGGATTCTTGCAATTTTTTCCCGAGCTTTTCCTGATACTCTTTTACCAGGACATGCGCCAGCTTATCCTTTAAAAAATCTTTTGATAAAAAATCATCAGAAAATAAGTTGGGCTCGGCTAATAAAAAGAAGCTCAACTGTTTTATCTCCCTTTCCTCTTTGGATAAGCCCTTTTGACTAGATCCCTCTATAAGTACCGAAAAAACACCAAAAAAAGCAAAAGCGAAGATCACCATCACAGTAATCACGATGAAAAAAAATCGTTGGTATTTTCGAAAAAACCGTAACATATTATTTAATAAGCCTTTGCTAATATTGCTCTTACTTTTGCCCTTTTACCGGTAAAAATACACTTCCCCTCTTCTCCACTTTGCCCCAAGGGGATACAACGGACAGAGACATTTAACTCCTCTTTCATCCGCTCTTCTAGCCCTTTATCTTCACAGTAATGGGCGAGGACAAATCCATCGTTAGAAGAAAAGAAGTCGATAAGAGAGGTTTTATTCGAGATATCTATAGTATTATCTCTCTGGAATTGAAGGGCTTTTTCATAGAGGTGCTCCTGGATCTCTTTCAAAAAAGATCTCACTTTTATAGAGAGCTCTCTTTTAGATACGGCCTCCACCTCTTTATGACCCTTATCCCGTCTATAGAGAGAAATAGTCTCTCGTTCGATCTCTCTTTGTCCCACCTCGAGGCGTAAAGGGACCCCTTTTTTTATCCAATGCCAGCTCTTTTCCCCCCCACGGATAGGGCGATCGTCGATCGTAACTCGGATCCCTACAAGCTCTTTTTTCAAAGCTTCACAATAATGCAAAATTTCCTTTCGCATCTCTTCGGAGTGGATAATAGGGAGTATTACCAGCTGAAATGGGGCCACCGGAGGAGGTAAAACAAGTCCATCGTCATCGCTATGGGTCATGATGAGGGCCCCTATCCACCTAGTCGTCGATCCCCAAGAGGTGGTCCAGGCATATTGCAGATCTCCTTGAACATTTTGAAATTGGATACCGCACGATTTGGCAAAATTTTGCCCTAACATATGAGAAGTAGCTGCCTGCAACGCTTTACGATCTTGCATCATCGCCTCTATGGTATAAGTAGCAACGGCCCCGGGAAATCTTTCAGCTTCAGTCTTCTCCCCCATGATGACGGGGATAGCAAGAGCCTCTTTAGCAAAACTCGCATACACCTGAAGCATTTTAAGAGTTTCTGTCTTTGCCTCCTCTTCAGTAGCATGGGCCGTATGCCCTTCCTGCCATAAAAATTCAGTCGTCCGCAAAAACAGGCGGGTCCGCATCTCCCACCGGACCACATTGGCCCACTGATTGATCAAGAGGGGGAGATCTCGATACGACTGTATCCATCTAGAAAATGCCTCTCCAATGATCATCTCAGAGGTTGGCCTTATAATAAGGGGCTCCTCTAAAGGGGAGGTGGGGATAAGATTCCCTGCAGCATCCTTTTCCAACCGATGGTGGGTAACGATGGCACACTCTTTTGCAAAACCCTCGACATGCTCCGCCTCCTTTTGCAGATAGGAGAGAGGGACGAAGAGGGGGAAATAGGCGTTTTGGTGTCCTGTCTCTTTAATTTTCTCATCTAAAAGCTTTTGCATCAGCTCCCAAATTCCAAATCCCCAGGGCTTGATAATCATACACCCACGAACCTTGGAGTGTTCTGCCAGATCAGCGGCTTGAATCACCTCTTGGTACCACTGCGGATAATTTTCGGCACGAGTAGGGGTAATAGCAGTTCTTTTCTTCATAATGAGGAGTAAAGGGTATCACACGAAATAATTTTTCGAAACTCTTGGATAAGCATTTCTTTGATCCCCCTTCTTGTCCCTTGTAGCTGTAAAGGAGAAGCAACGGGGGCAAAGCTATAGGTTTGTATCTTGCTAAGAACCTCGTTTGAGAGGAGCACTTGGGATAAGATCTTTTCCTCAGGGGGGACTAAAGAGATACTCCCCTGATGCAAGTAGCCCTGTTTTTTTAACCTTTGCGCCGCCCCTGCAATTTTGAGTCCCTGATAGACAACATCATATTCGGTAGGTTTTTCCATGCAAAAATGACAAGCTCCTTTGCCTTTAAACGAGACGAGCTCGATATTTTTTAGGCCGAAATAGTTTTTTATACCGTTTAAGACTATACAGTTTACAAACCGATAATTTTCCAATGGATTTAAAGAAAAATAAAAAGAGGTAGCAGGCAAAAGAAAAGAAAAGGCAAAGTCCCATAGATGAAAAGTAATGCCGCCTCCTGTAGGCCTTCTCGCATATCCTATCTGCAACCTATCTAGTGCGTTAAGGTTCAAAAATTTTTCAAGACGGATGAAATACCCATAGGTAAGAGAATCTCCCTTCCAGTCATAGAAATGGAGGGTGGGCTCCTGCAGAGAAGCGAGGAGCTCCCCATCTATTTCCATATTTTTTTTTGCGTCAGATGCCCCTGTATCTAAAATTTTTAGCACTATGTCCTTCCCTAGATCTGACAAAAATGACAAAAAAGAGGTACAATACTATATAGGAGTAATTTGTAGCCTTAACCAAAGAGAGCATACATGTTTGATAAATTTACTAATAGAGCCAAACAAGTCATCAAATTAGCCAAAAAAGAGGCCCAAAGACTCAACCACAATTATTTGGGGACCGAACATATCCTACTCGGACTTTTGAAGTTAGGTCAAGGGATCGCCGTCAATGTGCTACGCAACCTCAATCTCGATTACGAAATCATCCGTGCCGAAATAGAGAGGATTGTCGGCTTTGGCCCTGAATTACAAGTCTACGGAGACCCTGCTTTGACCGGCAAGGTAAAAAAAGTGTTTGAATATGCCAATGAAGAAGCAACCGGCCTGGGACATAACTATGTCGGGACTGAACATCTTCTCCTTGCTCTGCTTAGGCAAACCGATGGGGTGGCCGCGCAAGTGCTGGAAAATCTTAACGTCAACCTAAAAGAGATCCGCAAAGAGGTCTTAAAGGAGTTAGAAACTTTCAACCTACAACTCCCTCCTGTAGGAGCCGGCAGTATGACAGCTGCACAGCGGCCACAAGATCGGTCGCAGGCGGCCGATAAAATGCCGGCCCTTCGGGCTTATGGCCATGACCTTACCGAGATGTGCCGGGAAGGGAAAATGGATCCGGTCATCGGAAGAAAAGAAGAGGTAGAAAGGTTGATTCTCATCCTCTGCCGAAGGAGGAAAAACAACCCTGTACTCATCGGAGAAGCAGGCGTTGGAAAAACCGCTATCGTCGAAGGGCTTGCTCATGCAATAGTCAGCGGCAACGTCCCTGAGAATTTGAGAAATAAAAAATTAATATCTCTCGACCTTACTTTGATGATCGCAGGGACCAAATACCGGGGGCAATTTGAAGAGCGTATCAAAGCGGTAATGGATGAGATTAAAAAAAATGGCAACGTCTTACTCTTTATCGATGAAATACATACGATTGTAGGCGCTGGTGCTGCCGAAGGGGCTATAGATGCCTCCAATATCTTAAAACCTGCCCTTTCCCGCGGAGAAATCCAGTGTATCGGCGCTACTACCTTAGATGAATATCGCAAGCATATCGAAAAAGACGCGGCACTTGAGAGGAGGTTCCAAAAAATCATAGTTACCCCTCCTAGCCTAGAAGAAAGTGTTGCCATCTTAGTTGGGCTTAAACCCAAATACGAAGAGCATCATAAATGTAGCTATACCGATAACGCGATTAAAAGTGCCGTCGATCTTTCCAACCGGTACATTACCGGCAGGTTCTTACCCGATAAAGCGATCGACCTTCTAGATGAAGCAGGGGCCCAGGCGAGGATTCAGTCGATGCATCAGCCCTCTGAGGTGACCGACCTAGAAAAAGAGATTGAAACAAGCCGGATTGCCAAAGAAGAAGCCATCGGAAAGCAGGAATATGAAAAGGCAGCTAAGCTGAGAGATACCGAGAAAAAGTTAAGAGAGAAGTTGCAACAGACTAGGGTTCAGTGGGAAAGTCATAAAGAAGAGCATCTGGCCATCGTCGATGAAGAGGAGATTGCCAAAGTAGTAGCCAAACAGACAGGCATTCCCGTTACCCGGCTCACAGAAGAGGAGACGCAAAAAATCTTAAAAATGGAAGAGGAGCTAAAAAAGGAGATCATCGGACAAGATGACGCCCTTAAAATGATCTGTAGAGCGATCCGTAGAAGTAAGGCCAATATCAAAGATCCCAATAGACCTATTGGCGCCTTCCTGTTTTTAGGCCCTACAGGCGTTGGCAAAACCCTCATGGCACAAAAACTAGCTGCCCATATGTTTGGAGGGGAAGACGCCCTCATCCAAGTCGATATGTCCGAGTACATGGAAAAATTTGCCATCAGTCGGATGACCGGATCGCCTCCGGGCTATGTGGGCTATGAAGAAGGGGGCCAACTTACAGAACAGGTAAGGCAAAGGCCCTACTGTGTCGTCCTCTTTGATGAGGTTGAAAAGGCCCATCCCGATGTGATGAACCTCCTCCTTCAAATCCTCGAAGAGGGGCGGCTGACCGACTCTCTTGGGCGCAAGATCGACTTCCGTAATACCATCATCATCATGACCTCTAATTTAGGGGCCGACCTCATCCGCAAATCCACCGAGGTAGGCTTCGGGGCAAAAGAGGGGGTCCTAGACTATAAAACAATGGAAGAAAAAATCTTAGGAGCCGTGAAAAAACATTTTAAACCCGAGCTTCTCAATAGGATCGATGGAATTGTCATCTTTAAAACTCTCGATAAAGAGTCTTTAAAAACGGTAATCGATCTAGAACTCGGCAAGTTACAAAATAGGCTTGCTGATAAAAAAATTGTCCTTGAGCTTGACCCCAAAGCTAAAGAGTTCTTGGTAGAAAAAGGGTATCAACCTGAAATGGGGGCAAGGCCGATCAGGAGGACTATTGAGCAGTTTATCGAAGATCCACTAGCGGAGAAGCTTCTCAAAGAACCGGGGCAAGATAAGGTCTTTATTATCTCTATAGAGAATGAGAAAATTGTCTTTAAAGAGAGGAAAAAGGCTGCCCAGCTTGTAAACCTCGCTGAATAGCAAAATCCTTTGTGTTCAATAGACATATCCGGGGAAGCAAGGGTAAAATTGTAACCAAATGGGAGATTTCAACAGTCCCTTTCAGGCTGTAAACTCACCTTACGCAATCCATGATCCATGTAAAGCGCGCTGCACTTCGATCAAAGAGCAGCTCTCTCGTCATCGAGTAGGACGGGGGTTAATTGCCCCCTCCTACTCGATGAACGCGCGTAGCGCGTAATTATCCAACAAAGCCACTTTCAATGTTAACAGTCTGATCCTAAAAAATTTGCTTCTTATTTCAGGAACGATTATTCAACGGTGCGCGTTCTGCTTTGCCGCTAAATGATGACAACCAGAGTTGGACCTTCTTCGCCACCAGTCGTACTTCGGAAGAAGCAGGGGCGGCGGCTTGAGGACAAATGTCCTTGCCTGCTGCTGAACCATATGTTCTTTGTTGTCCTTGTCCTAATAGACGTGTAGCATTCCCGCTCATAAAACAATCCTTAATTTAATTTTATTTATTACTATCGCTAACATTAATTATATTATATTTATAATAAATTTTACAATTTAATAAATTTATTTGTAGGCGTTTTTTTAAAACGTCACCTTTGATATCCGTAAGATATTGAATCTTAGTGGAGTGACGCATGAAGGAGCGTATATCAATGAGTGACAAGGACTTGTCTAGATATGAGGAGCTGCAAAAGGCTCATGAAAAACGGCAAACGTTAGCACAGACCGCCGCTATCCTGGGACTGAGCACAAGGCAGGTTAAACGGCTATCCAAACGACTCAAAAGAGAGGGCCCTTCAGGGCTAATATCCCGGAAAGTGGGCAAGCCTGGGAATCACCGGCTGCCCACTGGATTGAAGGAACTGGCTCTAGGCCTAATCCGAGACCATTATACCGATTTTGGGCCTACCCTGGCTCAGGAGTATTTATCCGAAAAGGACCGCCTGCCCATCTCGATAAGTACAGTTCGAAATGTGATGGTTGAGCACCGGATTTGGCTTCCCAAGAAACATCGAAGGAGGCGGATATTTCAATTGAGACCGAGGAGACCTAGAGAAGGGGAATTGATCCAATTGGATGGTTCCGAACATGAATGGTTTGAGGGGCGTGGGCCTTATTGTACCCTCCTATCATTTATCGATGATGCGACGAGCAAGATCCTGTTGCTCAAATTTGTAAAATCCGAAAACTTGCTCGATTATTTAGAGGTGATGAGTGAATACATCGAGCGTTATGGACGACCGCAAGCACTGTATCCTGATAAACACGCAGTATTCCGCGTGAATCGAGAAGGGGCATTATCAGGAAATGGGATGACCGAATTCGGCCGAGCAATGAAAGAATTGGATATCCAACTGATTTGTGCAAATACTCCGCAAGCAAAAGGGCGCGTTGAAAGGCGTCATAGAGATTTACAAGACCGATTGATCAAAGCAATGCGACTAGAGAAGATTGCCACCCTCGAAGAAGCGAATGCTTTCTTGTCGTCTTTTATCGACGATTTTAACAAACGATTTGCCAAACCCCCACAAGATACAACCAACGCGCACCGACCCATCCTCCCCACGCAATCTCTCGATAGGATCCTGTGTTTGAAGACGCGGAGGCAGCTGTCCAAGAATCTGACTTTACAATACAAGAACGTGATTTATCAAATCATTAGTGAAAGGGCGAGTTATGCAATGAGGAAAGCATCAGTGGAAGTGTTGGAATTTAGAGACGGACGGATCAGCATCGAGTACAAAGGCAATGTTCTGAAAGCGGTGCCCTACCACCAAATGCAAGCTCGAGCAGAGGAGGTCAGTGCTAAGGAGCTGATGGAAAAACTGCAAAACAAAAATACAACGAAATATCGACCCGGACGGGGCCATCCGTGGAAGAGTGGGCCGCGTGGCTTTAGCCGGAGGCCGGTACTGGCCAGTAGGAGTTGAACCCTCAATCTTGTGCATGTTACGTCTTGTCGGGGGGCCAAGCCCCCCGGCACCCCCCGCTCCGCATCAGATGCGGTCGAGGCGACCGACATCTGATTTTGGACTCTAATGCTTCGCGTATTTATAGAGTTTTTATGAGGGGGAAAGCCCCCTCAAACTCCCCCCAGCCTGCCGGCGCGGACAAAAGCTAAGCCTGGCATAGCAAAGACATTCATGCTAAAATAGACTCGTAACAATCAAACAGTGGCACCCGCTTTGGAGTAATGAGGGTGACATTTCTAAAAAACGCTAACAAATAGTTACAGCCATGTCACTAAACCGGTCTGCATTGAATAGTATCCACCTTTTATCTCTATTTTCCCTTGATCAATAAGAGATTTTAGATGAGGCGTTTGTTGAAGATATCTGATTACATTTTTGACATTAGCTTTAACCGCTTGTTGTAGAGCCTCTCCTTTGGTTACGGCTTGTCTGATGAGTTCCGCAATGGTTTCAATATCTTGAGTATCTCCGGTAAGAGTGGCCGTAACGGCTCCACAGTTCTCATGGCCAAGGACAACTAGTAAACGTGGGTGTAAGTGTAAAACAGCATACTCGATGCTTTGCAATTCTATGGGGCCGGCTACATTGCCTGCCACCCTCACTACGAAAAGGTCCCCCAATCTCTGGTTAAAAATCGATTCTGGAGGTAATCTAGAGTCGGAGCAAGAGAGGATTATAGCAAAGGGGTTTTGTTGAGCAATTATGTCAGTTCGTTCTTCCTTGGCATAGCCACTTTCCCCTTTCGCAAACTGTTTGTTCCCTATGATTAAACGGTTGAAGGCCTCTTCCTGTGTAACTCCATAAAGGGGAAAGAAGAATAAAAAAAGTAAGGCATACCTCATAAAATGCTTGTATCTAAAAAATTGTGCGATAAGGCCATAAGTCTTTCCAAGGTCTCGACTTTCAAGCAACTTCTATTTAACCTTTTGCGTAACTAAGCTTTTGTCGATTTTGGGGTTCTTTTAAGCCGTGTTTTCGATTCTTTTTGCGGGGGTTGTATTCCATTGTCTGCGAAAAAAAGCAAAAATCGGCCACAATAATCCCCAAAAGCGGCGAAGCCTTGGTTACGCAAGAGATCTATTGTTTGCTTTTACAGTTCTTTTCTTTTTCTTGCAAATCAATATTGGAACGTATCCTATTCATGAGTACGTCTTTAAAGAAAGGTAGAGAGTCTCACGGCCAAATAGCGGTGAAAATTTTTGCATAGGAGGAAGGGGTTTTCCCTTCATCAGCTCTCCTACGGCTACTTCTACTTCCTGTAAGGCAGCAAAAGCAGGTAGATGAGGAGGGAGGAGAGATAAAAACTCTTGTAATAAGGTAAGGACATTTTGAAAAGAGGGGTTAATTTCATCTTTATGCACCGCCTCGATAAGCGCTTCGGCCTTTTCTTCTAAGGCTTGATTCACTAATGGGTCCCCTGTTGTCGGAGGCTCACGATAGTCTAAAAAATTATGGGCTTTTATCCGGTATTGTAACAGGGCAAGTTCATTCCATTTTTGAGAATCTCGATAAAGACTTTTAAACCAGCGCCAATCCTCGATAAAAGAGGGAGAAGTACCGATCACATAACACCTCCCCCCAATTTCTTCGATCACTTTGGGGAGGCTGAGAGCTATCCCAAAATAGGCAGGGTTTAACAGGTTATCTTGCACCCAATCTTTATGGCTCCGAGTCATGCTTTGTACCGTTTTAAGATGGGGGGAAAATGCTTTTAATAGCCGAGAGGTCCTCGTCTGAAAATCTAACGATATAGGAGCTATAAATCGAGCTAAAAACCTCCGGAGGAGGTTAGGAACAAAACCAATCGGAGAGATCGTCGTGATCACAAGATGCCCGGAAGAAGAACAAAGGTTTAGTAGCTTATGCAATAAAGAACGCTCATGTTTTGAAGTTCCCAACCAATTTTCACAAAGGACAATGTCGAAAGGATCTTGGGAAATATATTCTTCCAATTTCTCCGCAACCACCTCAGGAAAAGTGTGCTTTTTGTCGAAAGTCGCAAAGGCATGATGGATCCCCTCCACTGCAGTAGGATTCGGTTCCAAAAGGACAAGCTTAGAAGGTCTCATATGGGCAACGTAGAGACTATTATGCCCTAACCCCGCCGCCACCTCTAACACCTTAGCCCCGCGAAAGGCAATCGGAGGTAGCTTTAAATGGAGATAGAGCGACTCCCTCCGTTTGAGATGGGCCTCCATATCCGACATGTCATAACTGACAGGGGCGATACGGTGAGCTTGGTAAAAGTCTAAATGGGTCATTTTTTTATTATCTGTAAAGTAGGTAGGGGGATAATAAAAACACCCCCATTTTCGATAAATTGGCTATGTTTTTGCAAAATCGGTGTAGCGTATTGCCAGGCCAAAAGGATCACGAGGGCGGGAAAATTTTCATAAAGGGCTTTGCTTGGAAAAACTTTTAAATGAGCCCCGGGGCTGAAAAGGTGATGTTTTTTAACATTATCGTCGACAAGATAGGTTAGTCGTTTTTCCAGCTCAAATTGATAGATCAGAGTTGTCACCGTATTCGAAGCGCCATAGCCTACGATCTGTTTTTTCTCAGACTCTGCCCGGGCAATAGCCTCTAACAGAGCCCCCTTTTTTTTGTTTATATCTTGATAAAACCGGCGAAATATTTCCGGGAGATGTAACCCCCTTTTCTTTTCATTCTCGACCATCTGATCGATCACAGCTTCTTTTTTGTGAGGCCCCCCTTGTTTTTGCACAAAAGCACGGATTGATCCCCCTTTGCTAGGAATCCTCTCTACTGAAAAGAGTTCTAATCCCAACCCTTGAAAAAAGGGGATTAATGGTGTGATCGAATGATAGCAGAGATGTTCATGATAGATGGTGTCGAAAAGAAAATTATCGATAATATCTAAAAGATAGGAGACTTCGAAGATAAACACCCCATCGTCATCGAGTAATAATTCAATCCCTTTCGTGATGTCTCTTAGCCGGTCGGTATGGGCATAAACATTGTTGGCAACAATCAGTTTTGCTACCCCTTTTTCCTTTTTTATCGAAGCAGCAAGGATAGAAGAAAAAAAATCGGGGATAGTAGGAATATTTTGCCCTGTTGCTAGATTGGCAATTTCCACAGCAGGGTCAACCCCTAATACCGACATCTTTTTCTCCTTGAAAAATTGTAGGAGGGTCCCATCATTGCTTCCTATTTCACACACAAACGCTTGCGGAGGAAGAGAGAACCTTTTTACTGCTTCTTCAGCATAAGCAGCGAAATGTTTGACCAGATAAGGGGAGCTTTTTGTGGTAAAGAGATATTTTCTAAAAAGACGTTCGGGGTCGACTCGGTCGATATTTTGAGTATGGCCACACTTCCCACACTGATAGAGATCTAAGGGGATCAACTCTTGCTCTACTTTTTCACAGACAAAAGCGTCGGCAATAGGTGAAGGCCTCATAGGAAGGATTTTGACAAGCCTTTCTTCGTCACAGAGGATACATCGATCTCGCTTCATAATTTTGCGAGACTCCTAGCTAACGTTTCAGGCCATACTAACGAAAGACCACCATCTACAACGATATTTTGCCCCGTCAGATAACCCGCCTTAGGACTACATAAAAATTCAATCACATCGGCCGAATCTTCGGTGGTTCCCATCCGCTGCAGAGGGATGATCTTTTTATATAAATTATGTAGAGGCTCATTATTGAGATAAAAATGTTTTGACTCTTCTTTTAAAAAGGTAAAGGGGGTGATCCCATTTGACCTAATCCCCTGTTCCCCTAAATTCACCGCATAATAACGCATCAGCTGATCGAGTCCCGCCTTCATCACATGATAACTTGGAGGTTGCCCCTTTCCCACATATTTAGCAAAGACCGAGCTCACCATGACGATCGCTTTATCTCCAACCTCTTGAAAATGAGGAATAAAAAAATCGATGATATGGCGGGTGGCGGTAAGGCTAGTATGAAACTCCCCTTCCCAATCATCTTTGTCCCCACGGTAACGTTGTAAAAAGACGAGGTAGTTCACCTTTGAAAACTTCTCCACAATACTCTGTAACGAGGATAATAGTTCCTCTTTTTGGGTAATATCGGCAGGAAAAGAGTGGGCGTTTTCAGAAAAAAGATCGGAATAACTATTTCTAGCTAAAATAGAGACAAGGTCCCCTCTTGCCAGCAATTTTTTAACGACCACCTTTCCTAGACCTTTAGTGCCGCCAACCACTACCGAATGATTCATAAAGGCTCTCTTAATACTAAGGTTATCTCTGCACTCACCCTTGTTTTTTCACCCCGGTTCAGAGCGCCTCCATGTAAGACATTTTCATTAAAAATCAATAGATTACCGGGCTCTGTGGGGATTAATTTTGCCTCAATCTGACTTATATCTTCATCCAAAATGGGTTTCGGATTCCCCCCCACCATTTCCACATGATACCTCCAGGTTCTTAAATGAGAACCAGCCACAATAGCAAGACCACTTTTTCCCGGTTCGCAGTAAATGGGTATCCATACCTTTATCGTCGTTGTCCCTTTCGGAAACATCCCCTTCCCATTATTAAACGCCTCATGGAACCAACAATCGCGATGAAGCGAACCTACATCTCCCTGTTGACGAGGACGGACTAACCTCCAATAAATCTCCTCCTCTCCATGGTGCTGATGGGTGTCATAAATGTCGGAAAGGGAAAAATCACCAAATTCTTCTCGAAGCCTCTGCATAAAGGACAGCGATTTGATCTCGGCTACAGCATGAGGAGGGAGGAGGCGATTTTTTTTGGGCCATAAAGAACTATGATCGATCCGGTCAGAGAAGTAATGGTAATAAACGATCCCCAAACTCTCCCCTTTTTCTCGCAACGCCGGATATTTTGATCCAAGGACATCGATCCACTGCTGATAGATATGTGTTTGAAAAATCGCTAGCTCATAAGGATCAAGATGCATATCCGATGAGTAGCCCCTATCGCCAAAAACTTGCTCTTTCATCCTAGTTACCCCATTTGAATAAGACATCTCCCTTTCGTCCTCCCTTCACGCATGGCTTGTATGGCTTGATTGATCTCTGTAAGTGGAAAAATGTCGGTCACACACTCTTTGAAAGAGAGGCGCCCCGCCTGTAAAAGGGCGTAATACTTTGGAATATCGATATGAGGCTCTGCCTCTCCTCCATGAGAACCCCGAATCTCTTTGCCAAAATGAAGGGGAAGTGAGTGTATCACAATATCATTGCCCACATTAGGTACCCCTACCAAAATAACCCTCCCTTTTGGTTTGGTCGCCAAGTAGCCCATTTGGATCACTTGTGGATTTCCTGTATTGTCGATAAAGCAGTCGAGGCCAAGAGGGGTCGCCCTCCGGATTGCACCGGCAAGATCCTCCTTTTCGCTATGGATAAGATGGGTAGCTCCACATTGTTTCGCAAGCTCTAACCTCCCTTCGATCCGATCGATCGCAATGATAGGATAAGCCCCACTTAAAGCTGCCCCTTGTAAAATATGAAGGCCGATTCCTCCCGAACCATAGACAACAACAGATTCTCCAATCGTCAGCTTAGCATTATTGACCACCACGCCAAAACCGGTGGTGATAGCACAGCCAAATAGGGCAGCTACCTGTAGGTCAGCCCCTTTAGGTAAAGGGGTTACCCTATTTTCAGAAACGACAGCATATTCGTTAAAAGTAGTCACCCACCCGGCATTCACCTCCCTCCCCTTCCAGGAATAGATAGGGGGTTTGCCTTCAATCCCCTTCCCCTTTCTCCAATGAAGGACCACCTTATCTCCCGGCTGCACCTCCGATACCCCCTCCCCTATTGCGACCACCTCTGCTGAACCTTCATGTCCCAAAAGATGGGGGAGATATTTATCTGTTCCCTTAACCCCGTCGATCTCCCCTAATTGAGAGCCGCAAATACCACTATAATGCACCTTCACAAGAAGCTGCCCTACACCTAGATGCTTGGGCAACTCGACTTCATCGATAATAAGAGGAGTTTTTTGCTGTACAAGTATCGCTGCTAACATGGTCATTCAAAATAAATAAAAGAATGGTCACCCGTATAACCGGTATGAAAAAACCACCACTCCCATTCTTCCGGAGTACAAAAAGTCTCGCATGTAACCTGCCAGTAAAGGAGATTGACTTTCTCTTTTTCATTACGGTAAGACTCGGCACACAGGTATTTACATTGTTTCCCTACACGTTCCATCTCCCGCAAGGCTTTATCTAGCTCGTAGTTATAAAGATTATGAAAGGTATTAATAGAAATTACAAGGTCAAAAGTGTTATCTGCAAACGGCAAAGAAGTGGCCCTCCCCACCTGTAGGTGATCTTTGATTTCCTCTTTTCCATGAGAAATCGCATATTCCGAGATGTCGATGCCATAGATTTCTACCCCAGGCACTATCTTGGTGAAATCAAAAAGCAAAAAGCCTTTCCCACACCCAATATCTAAAATCTTATCTTTGGGTTTGATCTTGTAGTATTCAATGAGAGCTCTAGCTACCTTTTCCCATCTCCCCTCTAAATATTTATATCCACCATAACAGATCCTCCTATCTCCATCCCAGTATTCATAACCCCATTTTTTCGCAAGCTCTGCCGCCCTCTCTTTTGGATATTCAGGATCATTTACTCTCGCGAGATAATCCCTTCGAGTACTTTTGTGAAGGGTTGACATGAAATCAATATAAGCCATAGTGTTTGACTTTCTCCAATTGCTTCCTTTGTAAAAGGGTAAGGGCATCCCTATTGCCAGCAAATTTTCGACGATGGAGATGATAGGGGAGAAAGATATTAAGGACAATGGTACACCACTTTATCCGGTAAAGAGGGAGGAGCTGTTTTGCCCGCTCGATCAATCTTTTTGATCGGAGAGTTTTCTCGGTAAAGAGGGGGAAAAAGGTATAAGGGATAGGGCCGGCAATTTGGGAAAAAAAATCTCCTACCATCTTTCCGGGATCATCCCATCCCCCATATTCGAAATCGAAAAAATAAAGGGCTCCTATTTTGGTCCGAAGTGCATTATGGAAACCAAAATCAGAAGGGGATATACACCTATCTTCAACAGACAAAGGGGTAGGGTCGTCGAATATCGGTAACAATCGCTCCAGCTTATAGGCAATCTCTTTTGCCTCTGTCGCCTCTTGGCTCGTTTCAGGAATTTGCTGCAGCTCTACAATCCTCCCCTTCACAAGATCAACGTGGTCTCGTAAAGAGAAGCAGGCCTCTTTTGCCTCTCCTAAATCCTGCGCATATATTTTACTTTCAGGATGATTGAGACGAGAGAAAAAATCGATCGCTCCCTCTATTTCCCTCTCACCAATATGGGTTACCTTTTCCCCATCGAGATATTCATATAGCCCCATATTGTATCCATCTATTTTTCCATATACTTTTGGTACATATTCAGGAGCTACCCTTCCCGCATATTGTAAAAATCGATATTCGGCTTGTAGCCTATCTAGTGAGTAATATCTTTTTAGTAAGAATAATTGACCATTAGCCTCTACTTTATAGGTTTGATTGTTCCCCCCTGCTCCGTGTGAAGAAACCGTAAAGGGACGAGCCGAAACACCACAAGTAAAGAGAAGGGCAGAAATCTCTTTTAACATAGCTCCTTCCAAGAGGAAAAGCTTTGCAAATGAAGAGCGTTACCCTTTTCAGGATCAAAAAGTAGGGGGATCGCACTTTTTGGAAATTGGGGGTGGAGGAGAATTTCAGGAAGATCATCGATAAAAACATCACACTGAGAGAGTTGGATTCTTTTGATTTTCTCCTCTATGGTAGTTTCGAAAAATATCTGACTGTTTTTTAAAGAGAGGTGTGTCTCGATCCACGCTCTAGCAGCGGCATGTAGATTCCATCTCGGACCTATAATGGGATGGACCGTTTTGTGGCTGATGACAAAGATTTTTTCTCTATATCTTGTAAGGAAATCGCCACATCCCAAAAACAGCTCAGCTTCATCCATTAAAGTACCATAGACATACCCTTGCAGTTTTGTCCAGACCTCCCCCTCATTTCTCCTATGTAAATAGTTACGAACGGCGAGTTTTGCTTGGGGTAGGCTCTCAGGGATTATCTGCCACTCACGGGCCGCCTTATAAAAGGCCTTATCGTAATTTACTATGGTATTATCAAAGTCTATCCCAATGATAGAGGATTGTTTTAGCCACCTCTTCTCCATTAAGGCCATAGTGTCTCCTCATATATTCTTGGCTTCCTACTTCATGGATAAATTCATCGGGTAATCCTAGGTTGATCTGTCTACAAATGACATTTTCTTGACACCTCCATTCGGAAATAGCACTCCCTAACCCCCCGATTCTCCCATGTTCTTCTACCACTACCCATAGTTTGAAACGAGAAGCTTTCCGTAAAAAATCTTGGTCTAACGGTTTGATCGTATGAACGCTCACAATTTCAGAAACTATCCCTTTTTCCTGTAAGATTTCTCCTGCTAGGAGGACCTCTTGCATAATTGTCCCTGTAGCTAGGAGGAGGAGGTCTCTTCCCGGCCGCAAGGTGTGGGCTTTCCCGATCTTTATATCGGTAGTTGTCAAAGGTGAGAGGATAGGCTCCCCTTTTTTGCCAATCCGGATATAGACGGCAGAAGTTTCTGTCACCGCCTCTTTGAGGAGAGAATTAAGTTCAATAGAGTCACAAGGCGCTAAGACCTTCATCCCCGGAAGAGTTCGCAAAATAGCCAGATCCTCTAATGAATGGTGGGTAGGGCCCAGTTCGGCATAGGCGAGCCCCGCCCCCGTACCTACGATGATCACAGGGGCATTATGATAGCAAACCCCCACACGGATCTGTTCAAAAGGGCGGGTGGTTGTAAAAGGGGTGATGGTATAGGTAATAGGTCTTAGCCCACAGAGGGCAAGCCCCGCTGCCACCGAAATCATATTACTTTCGGCAACGCCGCAATTGTAGAAACGGTCAGGATAGCGCAGTTTAAAACGGTCAAAAAGACGATTGCCGATATCGGCAGTGAGTAAAACGAGGTTTGGGTTCTCTTCAGCTAGAAGGGTTACAGCTTCGGCAAAAGCATTTCTCATGAAAGCTCTTGTAGTGCTATAAGGAGTTGTTCGGCAGTGGGAATAGCATAGTGCCAATTATTATCATCTTCCATAAAAGAGACCCCTCTTCCTTTCACAGTATGGGCAATAATAGCCACCGGCTTTTTTCCGATTGAAGGAAACAATTGTAGTGTTCTTGTTAACGCTTGCAAATCATGCCCATCTACCTCATAGGTCTCCCATCCAAAAGCTTCCCATTTTTTCCTCAAAGGCTCGAGGGAGAGGATCTCACAACTCCTCCCTGTCGCCTGCCACTTATTGAAATCGATTAAAATACAGAGATTATCTAAATTTTGAGCTGCTGCAAAAAGGGCCCCTTCCCAAATAGAGCCTTCATTACACTCTCCATCACTGAGGAGGGCATAGACCCGGTAAGATTTTTTCCGGATACGGGCGGCTAACGCCATCCCTATCGCCATGGGAAAACCATGGCCTAAAGAGCCGGTAGCTGCCTCTATCCCCGGCAGCCGATCGGGAGAAGGGGGGTGTTCGGCAAAAATCCCCCCATCTTCTCCATACCTTTCTAAAAGGGATTCAGGATAAAATCCCCGAAGGGCAAGCACTTGAAATAAGGCAGGGGCTCCATGCCCTTTGCTCAAGATAAAACGGTCCCTCTCCTCTGCCCGAGGATAGGTAGGATCTATTTTAAGGACAGAGAAATAAAGGAGGGTCAAAATATCGACACAGGAAAGAGAGGAGCCTACGTGGGGAACTTTCGCTTTATGGGAGGTGACAAGGATCCTTTTCCTTATCTCTTTAGAAAGAAGTTTTAAATCACTTTTTGTGGATATAGTCATAGTTTTGATCTTTCAACTTCTCAAAATGTCTCTCCACCCACTCTATACACTCCTCTAAACCTTGCTCTAACGAGATCCGGTCTTTCCAGCCCAGGGTTTTACGGATCTTGGAACTATCGAGATGGTAAGTGGCATCTTTTCCAAGTCGCTCCTCTCCCATGACCACATGATCTTCAAGCGAGACATTCATCTTTTGACAAATCCTTGTGACCAGCTCAAAAATAGAGATCATCTCACCTGTCGAAATATGGTAGGTCTCCCCATTTTTCCCTAAGAAAAGTAGTTGCCACGTAGCCTCTGCTACATCCCGTATGTGGATGAAAGAGCGGGTAGATATCCCGCCGCCATGTAACTCAATTTTTCTACCCAACAGGATGAATAAAATAGTCCGAGGGATAATTCTGTAAAGCTGCTGGCCGGGTCCATAGACGTTAGCGGCCCTTGTTGTAACTACGGGAAACTTATAAGCAGCATAAAAAGAGGCAAGGCTCATATCGGCAGCTGCTCTGGATACGGCATAAGGGGTGCTCGGATTCATAGGGCACTCCTCGGAGACCTTACAAGAAGTACTTCCATATACTTCGGGAGTGGAGACATGTACATATCTCTTTAAAAAGGGGTATTTTCGTAATGCATGGTGCAACTCGATAGTGGAGACAACATTGGTCATAAACCAATCTTTAGGGTGATCCCAACTTTGAGCCACCATACTTTGTGCGGCAAAGTTGACAACGTATTCAGGTTTTTCCCCTTCAATCCACTCCAAAATTTGGGGTAGGTCGTAATTGAGGTCTAATTTTCGAAAAATAAAATCTTTCTTCTCTCTCCATGTATAGGGCAAAAAGGGGGCTATAGGCTCCGATGATCTACTACACCCCAATACCCTAAATCCTTGCGAAAGTGCAAAATCGATGAAGCTAGAACCCGAAAATGAGTTGCTACCTATAACTAATAGTTTCATAACTTAAAAACTGCATGATCATATGGCCAACTATTAACTGTATATCCTCTGCGATTTGCATATCTTGAATGGGAAAATGGATCGGTACATCTGCCAATAGTTTACTTCTCCCCCCGGAAAACCCTAAAATGGCATAAGATTTAATTGACATTTTTTTGGCCATTTTCAAGACCTCGATAATATTGGGTGAATTGCCGCTTCCCGATAAAACAAGGAGGAGGTCTTCCGCTTTTCCTAACACAGCTAATTGTTCTGCAAAGACTTGCTCATAGTTTATATCGTTGGCAAGGCAGGTGAGGATTGCTGAATTAGCAGGTAAAGCATGGACCCTCATCCCTTGCCTTAAGACACCGGCGATACCGTAGAGATAGTCATTAGCTAAATGGATCGCATTTGCCGCACTTCCTCCATTTCCACAGAGAAAAAACTGCCTACCCTCCTCCCAACATTTTTGTACATCTTGCCCTAACTTAGAGATCTCTTCCCAGGGAGCAGAAGCTAAAACAGTTTGTAGCTGTCGCGAGTAATTTTGGAAAAATGTTTCACTCATTGGCGATCTCCGCTAAGGTATAGACATTTTTAAAAAAATTAAATCCGGAGCAGCAAGGGTAAAGTTTTAACCAACCGGGAGGTCGAAACAGTCTCCTCATTGGATGCTTCCTGTCAAAACCGTTTGTTTCATCCATTTCACATTGTAATAGCGATCCTCATCTGCCTTACCTCGAAATTGGGAGATCATCTCACCAATAGCTTCTTCCACATTTTTTTTAGGTTGAAATCCGGTACGTAGAAGTTTGTCGGAATTCATCCGGTACGATCTAGGATCATTCGAGGGTTTGATCTCGATTTCTACAGGAAGATATTTTTGGACAAGCTTGGCGATCTCTATGATAGAGAGATTTTCAAAAGCGGCATTATAGATCCCCACATACTCGGGATAATTTAAGAGGTGGAGATAGACATCACAGATATCTTCAATGTGTATATTGGGACGGATCTGACCCCCTCCCAGCACCGTCATTTTTCCTTTGGATAACGCCTGCATCACCATCATATTGACTACTACGTCAAACCTCATCCTAGGAGAATACCCACAAACAGTCCCCGGACGGACGATGTATATCTCCATCTCATCTTGATAGCTCAGCAGGACCCTTTCTGCGACCATCTTCGCCTTATTGTATTCAGATAACGGCTCTAAAGAAAGCTCTTCCGTCACCTTTTCTTCCCCCTTTACCCCATAAACGCTTCCCGACGAAGCATAGAGAAACCGTCGAATCCCAAATTTTCTAGCCCTATTCGCCAGCTGCATGGTAGCTAAAGTTACCACTTCCCAGGTGAGTTTGGGATCCAAATCGGCGCAAGGGTCGTTGGCTATAGAGGCAAGATGGATAATTGTATCGACACCATTTAAAGGAATGGTGTCCGGTTTTAAGATATCTCCCTGAACAACTCTGAGCTTAGGGTGTGGCGGTAAAAAATTCCCAAACCACTGGATGTCAAAAGCGATGACCTCATAACCCTCCCCCAAAAGTTTGGGGATCAATCTGTGTCCTTTATACCCACATCCCCCCGTAACAAGAATTTTCATCAGCCCTCAAAAAAACTAAATCATAAATATACTTAATCGGTGTGATTTAGGTAAATCATTGGGGATCATTACACAGCAAAATAAAAAGAATCTTCCTTAACGCTTAAGTCTTTTGTAATATATTTAGATCGCCATATCCTCTTTATCCTGTAGGGTTAGTTACTTTTTGCCCAACAACATTGACTCATGTTTTTCTAGGAATTTAGCTCCTATACGAGAAGCATTTTTATAGCCATAATGGGCCGGAGTAAATAGCTTTTTGAAAGCCAACTGTCTTTCCTCATCAAGTAAAGAGCAAGACCATTTTTCATCGATCCGAAGGAGCCCCTCCTCCACAACCGCCAGAATCTCATCGGAAGTATTTTCGACAACATCGACTCCCGCCTCTTCGAAAAGGTGAGAATGACGAAAATTGGCAATAGGCGATGAGAAAATGTCAGCGAAAGGGATTAGCCGGCCGCTCTTTTTATCCCGCATTAATTTGGGAATATAGAGATCCTTTGGTCTGCATCCTGCTGCAGCAAAGGGGACCATATTCACTAAGACACATGGCGGTCCGAAAGCGACGCTGACGAAAAAAAGTCCTGAAGAACACCCTATGAATAACTTACAGGAAGCCGCAAGAAAGATATCCATCCAATCACTTTTATCCTTACTAAGAGCATAATCGATACACTTTGGAAACTGGGGTAGCGGCGTGCAATAGTTGCCTCCCATGCGAATCACCCATCCTCCCCTAGCAGTAAGAGATTCGATAGTTTCAAAGTAATTTTTTATATTGGCATTTCGATAGTTATGCTCACCATCTGTTTCGGGGATAAACCCCTGTTCGCGGATATGGAGACAGACAAACCAACCATCTTCCGGTATTCCCCAACGCTTTAATACCTCTCTCCCTCTACTCTTATGAGAAGGAGTAAGGGAAAAAAGGGGCCCTTTATTTCCCCATAAGGCATATGTTTCGTAATATTTAGCCGCGCCATGTTCTGTGGCTATTAAATCGGAGACATTGTAAAAAGCGCCTTTTATTCTTTTGGGGAATAATTCATGAAGCAAAGGGTGGGTAGTTATGGAAAAATGCTGATGTAAATAGCTAAGAAAACAAGGGTTAGAAGTTAGTGGAACCGGAGAGCTAATATAGTACTTTTTTTTAGGGGTTAACTGGAGAGATTGCCATTTTAAAAAGCAGTCACATTCACCTACCAAGTGACCGATGTGTTGTATCAGGATACCCACCCTTTGCACTCCACATTTATGTAGGAGTAAGAAAAAGGGGCTCAAGAAGAGCCCGGCTATTTCGAAAAATATCCGTTTAAGAACCCACCAAGACCCTCTCTCTTTCCATTTTTTGTAGACCCTCATAACTTTTTAAAACTTTAAAAGTGGGACTGTTTCGATCTCCCGGTTGGTTAAAATTTTACCCTTGCTTCCATAGACCTTTTAGAAAAAACATTGCAAACTCTTTATATATTCTCGGGTAGTAGAAGCCCCTTCTAAAGGGGCAAAAGGGGCAAACTCAGGAGGGGAAAAAGGGCCATTTGTCGTTTCATGTATCACCAAAATTGGACTATGGATAAGTACAGTATGATACAAAGAAGCATTCAGTCGATAATAAAAATTATCCTTTTTACTTAAAAGAATACGACGGATGACCTCCCCCTTTTCATTGAATAAAACGACCTCTCCTTTTCCTTCGATAAGGTGAAAGGATTCGACCTTACCAAGATGCCGATGGGGACAAATGTAGCTATCGGATCGGATCGCAATCACCATCTCATGTAAAGAATCCTCAGGATTTTTGTGCGCACAGATCCGAGCTCTCCCCCTTTTATTCTGTAGAGCTTTTTCTGTCACAAATCCGATGGATCTTTGATCTAGGGCAATGACGTCTTCATTTAGGAAAAAGACTTCATCATTTAATGAAATGCAGGTATCCATATTCCTCCACGGTGAAAGTAGCGTGAGAGCTTTTCTTTCACCTTTTTCTCACTTTCAGAGGAAAGGGTCGAGACGCATACCTGGATTTTTCTATCCTCCAAGGCAGGACTAGGGAAAATAGGGAGCCCTGAACCAGGCATATACCTTCCTCTTTTATGAGGGTTGTCATCAATGACACAGTCTATAAGATCACCCAGTTCAAAAAAATTGACCCACTTTACCCCCAAATGCCCCCCTCCAAAAAGGGCAATAGGTCCCGGATAAGAGGAAAGGAGCCCCCTCCAATACCTCTTTTCTTCTTGCAAACTCTGAGAAAATTGTCGAAGGAGCGGCTCGGGAGTGTGAGAACGGGTATTTCCTCCTTTAGAAAAGGAAAATCGTAAAACGGCAATGAGAGAATCTTCATAAGGATAGGGATACCTCTTCAGACACACGAGTTTTCCTTTCACCTGTTGTATCAAAGTGTTTAGTGACTCTTCGGTAAAATAGGTGAAATGCTCTTCCCAGATAAAAGGGTGATGGTGCTTTTGAAAAATTTTTTCACAAGCAGGGAGCTCTAAGACAAGGTACCCACCTTCTGACAGGAGACTTTTTAATTCATACATGAAAGCTGTGGCATCTCTCGCATGTTCCACAACATGTCTAGCTATCAGAAGATCTACCCCTTTTGTTTTAGATTGGACCGAAGGGGATCGAAAAATCGAAAATTCCTCCTTAGAAAGGGAGGTGGTTTTTTTAATTCCAAGGGCGTGTAAACGATCTAGGGTACTTTGGTCTTTGTAAGTTATCCCTAATACTGAGGAGGAGGGGGAAATGTTAGGAAGATATCGTAAGATAGAGGCTACATCGTCTAAATGACCTTCAGGTTCGGTATAAGTAATCCATGGGAAGGGAGACTCTATCGCTTTAAAGGGCATAGGCCGGGATAATTGGATGGTATTACACTCGGAACAATAGCCAAGAGATAGAGGATAATATTGCGCCGTTTCATCTACCGGAAGAAATTGATTGGCAGGAGGTTGAAGGCCATAATCGACAACCGTTTTTACTTTACTTCCTCGGCATATCGTACACTGAACTTTCATCTTTTTACCCCACACCCTATCACAAATAAGTAGTGAGCCATAACATAATATCCGGTATGGACAATCTCATCATTCATAGAAAAAAGAAAAACATTATCAAAATAGTCTAACATCAGCTTTTTTAGATCCGGTCCGCTTTTGCAATTTATATGTCCTTGTTTACTTAAACTAGATGCATAAGCTTGTGATTCCAAAGAAGGGGTCCCCAAAATACATACTCCGGTGGATATAAGGCTGTTGGCAATATTTTTTAACAATATTCTCTCATGACTCATCGGTATATGTTCAAAAACATCGAGAAAATATGCCCCATCATATATGTTGGGAAGGGATCCTGAGAGGATATCATGAACCGCAAAGGTAAAAGGCCAAGTATCCTCTACCCTTTCTGCTATGTCTTCGATAAAAACGGGATCGATATCCACCGCATGGACAGACCCTACCTCTTGCAAAACAATTGGTATAGCAAAACCATCTCCACACCCTACCTCTAACACATTTTTTTTTCCTGAAAGCATCTTAGCCACAAATTTGTAGCGAGAAAGGGAAAACGCTAAATGTCTGGGATCTAGCTGCCAACTAGCACTTTTCTCAATACCTAGCCGAGTCAACCCCTTTTTTCGTTTAAGTTCTAAATGGCCCTCATATTGCTTTTCAATCATAAGCAAACTCTTGCTCTGCTAAATAGAGGCTTTTCAACGATCCTATATCTCGATGATAGGTAGAATTAGAAAAGACTTGCATCCGATGAAGATAGTGGGGCAATACTTCGGTGCTAAAATCGATTACCTCTTTAGGGATAAGAGATAGGAAATGATGGACACTCGGCTCCAAGAGATATACGGCTGCATTGGCATGATTTCCGGGAGGATCAACCACTTTCTCATAAAAAGCGGTGACCCTCCTATCTTGATTCCATTCGACAATGCCGCAAGCGTGGGGAGTATCGGTTAGAAAAGTCATCATCGTAATCTCTACCCCCTCTCCTCGAGCTTGGTGAGCTTCGATAAAAGAGGCAAGCTCAAATTTCGTGAGGTTGTCGGCATGGGCAAATAAGAAGGCTTGTCCTCCTAATAGAGCTCCTAGTTTTTTCAGGGTTCCTCCAGTCCCCAGTAACCTCTCTTCATAGACAAGGGTAATGTGATTGCGAAGAGGATGGGATCCGACATAAGCCTCTACCGCCTCCGCTAAGTAGTGGGTATTGATATAAATATGTTCTATCCCTTGCTCTACTAATCGCTCTATCCAGTACCCTAAGAGGGGCTTACCATGAATGGGGACTAAACATTTCGGGATTTTATAGGTAATCGGCCGTAACCTCGTCCCTAACCCTGCGGCTACAAGTAGCGCCTTCATATCAAAAGCTCTTTTTTTAATTCTTCGGGTTGTAAGGGGATATTGCCGATATGACTGACCTGGCAAGCAGCAGCAATGGAGCCTAAGTAGGCACTCTCATAAATGCTGGCACCTAAAATCAACGACATAGAAGAGGAGATGAACAAGGAATCTCCCGCTCCGGAAGGGTCTTTGGCCTCTAGATTAAACCTCGGCAGTTCGTCAGCGTTGAATGTATTGGCCCCGTTTTCTGGGGAATAGATCAATACACCCTCTTCTCCTAAAGTGAGTAAGAGATGTTTGGCTTTGGCTTTTTTCCTCAGCTTATCTGCCACCTCTATCAACCCTGAATGGGAATCTTGTATAGCAAGCCTTGCTTCCCTTTCAGTTGGGGTGATGAGCAACATCTCTTTAAACCGGCCGATATCGCCTATTTGAGAAGAGGACTGGCTATCGGCAACCATAGGGATATTTTTAGCTAAGCAAAAAGAGGTAATAGCATCTACCAAAGATTGGGGTAAAAAACCATAGTTAAAATCGGAAAAGACCAATAGGTTGGCCGTAGTAAGACTACAGTAGAGCTTATTCAAAAGCTCCTTTTGTAGCTGCGGGCTGATTTCATGTTGTCTTAGCTCTGAGATTCTGAGTAAGGTATTCCCTTTACATCGAAAGCGTTGTTTTAATGTCGTAGGCCTACTCTCATCGATGAGAAAATGAAAGTCGACATGATAGGTGTTTAAGGTATGTCTTGCATAGGTAGCTATAGGGTCATTTCCCACACAAGTAAAATAGTCCACTTTTGCCCCTAAACTCTTAGCATGAGCAGCTACGATAGCTGAACCTCCAAGAAAGCGTTCCCGCTTGATCGGAGTCATAACAAGGGTAGGGTCTTCCTGTGACATTCCCAAGGGGGTGCAAAAGATATACTCATCAACAATCAAATCTCCCAATACTACGACATGTAGATCGGGAAACTGATCGATAATTTTCGATAACTTATGGTTATCGATAACATGACGATTTAAGAAAGATATAGGTTTATTGAATGTTTTTAAGGAGTGAGCTTGTAATTCCTTTTTCAAAAGGTTCAGAGAAGAAAACCAAGTTTCTCCGGAGGCAAAAAGCAATTCCCCACCATAGGCCTCCACAATGGGCTGCTCTACATTGGTTAAAAAAGCATGCTCTTTTCCTTTTACCACGATATCCGGCCGTAAATATTGAATAAACTCTTCTACCTTGCTAGGTAGTATGAGAGAGAAGTGTACTTGCGATAGAGCCTGTATCCCTTGAAGGCGCAAATCTTGTGGGATAAAGGCATCTCGCGATCCGTCGGGAAATAGCCCTATGACTACATAATCGGCACATTCGGCGGCAAAATTGATCAGTCGGAGATGTCCCGGATGGACGACATTGAAATTACCTGAAATGAAAGCAACTTTCTTATTTTTCGGTATCTGGTTTTTAATTTCATTTACGGCAGGTATCATTGAAAAACTGCGGAATATTTTTCTACAAAAAACCCGGCTAACTTTGTATAGGTATAAGTCCCATGCTGAGAGGCTATTTTCGAATAGGATTTTTGTACGGCTTCAGGAGCTGCAATATCTTCAAAAGACTTATTTTTAAAATGCAAGGAAGATAACATATCGAGTGTTAGCTGTCGGATATCCTCTGGCGAATTGCATACGATCTCAATTTCTTTAGGCAAGTCTTCCACATTTTGCAAAAAAGCAAGATTTTGTGCAAAGATCTCTTTTAAAGATAAAAAACATCCACTTCTCTTTTCTATAAAAAGCTTACAAATCATCAGATCTTGCTCACTCCACATAGGCCATCCGATAGGGACCCAGTTTGTATATGCACAAGGAATTCCATAAAGATGTGTGATATTGGCAATCCCCGAGTTGGTGCCCAAGAAAAAAAGGGAAGTAGCGAGAAATAGTAGGTCAAAAGTAGCGATTTTACGGGGGTGGTGGGCATAATCGATCACTTGAGGCATCGAAACAAGGGGCTTCATGCTGGCGTCCCCAATCCGTATTACCCATCCTCCTGCCCGAGTGATCTCTTTAATGGCAGAATAATAATCTTCAATAGAGGAGTCTCGCATAGAGGGCAATTGCCTGTTCCATTCTTTATGAAATCCCCCTTCCCGTACATGCAGGCAGACATACCAGGCCTTTTGTGGTATCCCTAAATCCTGCAAATACCGTTGCAGCCCTATCCTTTCGGAAGAGGTTATCGAAAACAATGGGGGATATTTTTTTTCATCCCACTTTTTTTGAACCCAATAACAAAAATGGGTATAACCGGTAAAGTTGCCTTCTTCCAGTTCATATTCCCAAAACTCATCGACCATGGATTTTTTGTCTTCCTCGCTGAGCTCTTGCCAACGTAGACAATTATTTTCCATAGCCCAGACATCATAGTCTTGTTCTATCTCTCCTTCGTGTAAGATCGTAAGACCTTTTGCTTGAAATTTTCGAAGGATGTTGATAGCACATCCCATTCGTTTCCATATAGGATCATTTAAGGGGAGTATCGCTATGATACGTAGGTGATTTTGTTTATAAAGAAGGAGGTATTTAAAATAAAATTCCAACTGGATGATATGCCCTACGGCTGCAAACCATGAGGATCCTAATATCCGGTAGTGGGTAGGGGTGGTAGCTTGTATATAGTTTTTCTTAATCTTTCCCGACATTCCCCAATAAAAAAGGGCTTCTTTATTTTGACCCAACATGAAAGCATTAATACCCGCATAACGATAGATTGCTAAAGACTGTTTTGCAAGAAATGGGTCGGAAAGCTGTCCTAAAAGTTCGATAGCTATGTTTTGCGATAATCGTAAAAGGCCATTAGAAATATAAAGAAACATTAGTTTATATTTTTGAGAAGAAGAAAACCTGACCGTTGGGATAAAAAGATTAGCTCGATGAGAAGCGCTTTGATAAGCAAGAATTATAGGCATTAGGTAGTAGGCTCGATCTTTTAGACTCCAAAAAATGAAATTTAATAATCTTCTTATGTAAGAACCTATCGATAAAAATGTGGCATCTTGCAGCTTTAAGAAAACATAGAGAGCACAAAATATTCCTCTCTTGACGACTTTTTTTAGAAGAGATTTCAACGATCTCATTACCGGCACCCCTTAAGGCAAAATTGTTACATGGGGCATAGGGAGTATCCAGCGACACCCCCATTGACGAACAAAAGACATCTGACTCTGAATCTCCTCTTGTAAGTTCCAGGGGAGAATAATAATGTAGTCCGGCTTGGTCTCTTTGATTTTTTCAGGGGGGTAAATGGGAATATGAGTCCCCGGTAAAAACAGTCCTTGTTTGTGCGGATTAATATCTACCGTATATTCCAATAATTCCGCTGTGATATTACAAAAATTTAATAACGTATTACCTTTCGCGGGAGCTCCATATCCCACTACCTTTTTTCCCTGACCTTTTAATGAAATCAAGAGATAGCATAGATCTGATTTTATTTTCTTCGCTTTATCAGCAAAAGATAGATAGGTGGTAATATTCGTTAAGCCATAAGCCACCTCTTTATGTAATACATCTTCCACTTTCGAAGATCTATTCCTCTTCGACTCTATATGACAGGCATAGACTCGTAAGGAGCCCCCATGAGTTGTCAGCTCCTCCACATCGAATAATTTTAGACCATGCGCCGCAAAAATTTTTTCAGTTGTGTACAACGAGAGATAGGAAAAATGTTCATGGTACAAGGTGTCGAATTGATTTTGTTCCATTAGTTGAAGAAGGTGGGGAAATTCTAGGGTAATTATCCCTTCCGGCTTCAGCAAAATTTTCAAACCTTTTACAAAATCATTGATATCGGGAACATGGGCTAATACGTTATTCCCGATGATCAGATCCCCTTTTTTCCCTTGCCCTGCTAGATCCAAAGCAGTACGGGCTCCAAAAAAAAGGGGGAGAGTGGGGATCCCCTTTGCATTCGCTACATCTGCTACATTCCTCGCCGGGTCGATCCCCAAAACGGGGATGTTTTTTTTTTGAAAATATTGGAGTAGATACCCATCATTACTTGCGATTTCGACTACTTGATAAGAGGGATCATAGGAGAATCTTTCGACCATCCCTTCGACATACTTTTTTGCATGTGCTAGCCAAGAAGTAGAGTAGGAAGAAAAATAGAGATATTCTGAAAATATCTGATCGGGAGATTGAAACTCTTGTAACTGAACCAACAAACAAGTTTCACACACATAGGCATGTAGAGGAAAACGGGGCTCTTCGCTTAGCAAATCTCCCCCCTTTACATAGGCATTGGAAAGGGGGGTTTGACCAAAATCACAAAAGGTATGCTTTAAGGGGTGGGAGCAAAATCGACATTTGACGTGCATATAAAATAGTGTTTGTACCATTGTATAGTTTTTGCTAGTCCTTCTTCAAGGCTATATTTGGGTTTCCAACCGAGGATCTTTTTAGCCTTAGACGAGTCAAGTGTTTGATCTTTGATTTCCAAGTGGGCCTGATCGAGTATCTTTGGTTTCAGATGAGTTTTTCCCATAAGAGTTTGTAAAGCAGCGACCATCTCTTTTACCGAATAGGGGCGGTTGGGTCCAAAATTAAAAGCCTCTCCTTGGACTCCTTCCCTTCTCAGCTGCTCTCCTAAAGAGAGGTAGGCGTCGACCACATCTTCCACATAAATATAGTCGCGTGTCAGAAGACCATTACTTCTAATAACGGGTGTTTCATCTTTTAATAAACTCCGAATAGTCCCCGGAACAATCCGGCTAAAGTGAAGGTCTCCTCCACCAAAGATATTGCCACATCTGGCAATAACGATTGGAAGGTGGTAGGTATGAAAATAAGATACTGCAAGCAGATCGGCACACGATTTAGAGACGTCATAAGGATGCCTTCCGGCTAGGGGCATCTTCTCGGTATAGGGTAAATGGGGACTCGAGCCATAAGCCTTATCGCTGGATGCAACAACGATTCTCTGTACCAGCTCCTTTTGCCTTCGACAAGCTTCGAAAAGGAGGTAGCTCCCCCGAATATTGGCTTCAAAGGTAATAAGAGGGCTGCGCAAACCTGTCTCTACAATAGCCTGTGCGGCCAAATGAAATACCGTATCCACCCCATACTCTACTATCGCCCTCTCACAAGAGACCCCATCTTCCAGTGAGCCTTGCACTACTTGACCCTTTCTTAAAGTATCTTTTAAAACAAGCAGGCTATTAGGATCGAGATCTCGTATGAGGAAAATAATCTCAGCCCCTTTTTTGATAAGGGCCTCAGAGAGCCACCCGCCTACCAGCCCCGTAGCCCCTGTAATCAATATCCTTTTACCTTGCCAAAAGTTTTCTATTGCCATATCTTCCAGGGAGCTTGACCTGTTATCCAAAGATGTTCTAAATGACGATGATCTCTTAAAGTATCCATGGGCTGCCAAAATCCATGGTGGCAATAGGCAGTCAGTTCTCTTGCCTTAGCTAAAGCTTCCAAAGGGTCTTTTTCCCATGCCGTCTCATCTCCGTGAATAAAATCGAAAATCTCCGGTTCTAAGACAAAAAATCCACCATTTATCCACCCCTCTTTCGAAGGGCTTTTTTCTGAAAATTGGGTCACGTGAGTATCCTCTATTTCTAAAGCTCCAAATCTTGCGGGAGGACGCACTGCCGTTACCGTAGCCAGTTTCTTATGTTTTTTATGAAAAGCTACAAGTGCCGGCAAATCGATATCGGCAACTCCATCTCCATAAGTTAATAAAAATGTCTCATTGCCAATCCATTTTTTTAATCTCTTGATCCTCCCTCCTGTCTGTGTATGCAAGCCTGTATCTACTAAATGGATTTTCCAATCCGGTGCTTCTTTATTATGGGTAATTATTTTCCCCGATCTTAGATCGACCGTAAGGTCTCCGCTTTTTTCATAGTAATGGAGGAAATAGCCTTTTATAACCTCTGCTTTATACCCTAAAGCAATAACAAACTCATGAAAACCATAATGGGAATAGAGGTTCATGATATGCCATAAAATAGGCTTATCCCCCACCTCTACCATTGGCTTGGGAATTTGATAGGTAAGCTCGGAAATCCTTGTGCCAAGACCACCGGCTAATAAAACCGTTTTCATCTTCTTAGAAGACTACAAACTTCATCATAAACCATAATAGATAAAATTTTATTTGGACCTTGTCGTTATAAAATATAACAGGATCCTGTATTTGCTACTATTTTTGCACCATTTTCTCTATGAGAAAGCCCCGAATAAGAGCAATTTCAAAGCAGCAATTTTTTTTAAGTGCTTCTTTGTAGTTTGTTCATGCATCATACTATAAAATCATATAATTTTTTCAACATTCATTGAGGATGAAATTTCCTATCTTTCTGAAATCTGCTCTTAGGGACTGTTTCGATCTTCGCTTTTTCGTTAAAATTTGAGCCTTGCAAATCCGGTTTTATTTTTTTGAAAATGACATATCCTACTAAGGTATAGGTACTTTTAAAAAGATCAAATTCGAGGAAGCAAGGGTAAAATTTTAACCAAATGGAAGATCGAAACAGTCCCACAAACAAAGAGTCTTTTCAAAAAGATCTTGCCAATCTCATAGAAAAAGGGATCATCATACAAGAAGGAATTAAAAAAGCGGCACGTTATAGGCTGAACCGCCTTAGATGATCTTTTGCAATATTTAAAGTCTCGCCTTCTCTATACAAAAAATAATCAATGCGTCATAGATGCGTACATATGAGACGATCGATTATAGCCATTTTATGCATACTTGGAGGTTGCCATCTAGGGCCAAAATATCAAATTCCCACTACTCAAACTCCTGAAGCTTGGAAAACTCCCAGTTATACTGAACCCGGAGCTATCGTGGAAAATTGGTGGGATATTTTTGACGATCCTATTTTAAAAGATCTGGAGTTAAAAGCATTAAAAGATAGCCCCAGTATTTATGTTATGATGGAGAAAGTAGAGCAGGCAAGGGCTCAAGCGGGGATAGAAGAGGGGTCTTTGTATCCATCCATCGATCTAGACCCTCTTTATGTTAACTATGAAGGTTTGGGATTTTTAACAGGGTTAAAACCTGTTACTAAAATCCACCAAAATATCTATTCGTTTCCCTTTACTGCTAGCTATCAGGTAGATTTATGGCAAAAATATCGTGGCCAGTACCTATCGGCCTATTATAGTGCTCAAGCACAGTTTGAAGCTTACCGTGCTACCATTCTTACCCTAACCTGTGACCTTGCAAGTAACTACTTCAACGCAAGGAGCCTTGATAGCCAAATCGCTCTACTGCAAGACCAAATAGTTTTATATCGCCATCTCCTTTCCTTTCATGAGTCGAGATATCAGAAAGGACTAGATAATTATGCTGAAGTCTTGAACGCTGAGCAACTTTTAGCTAATAAAGAAGCTGAATATCAGGATTCGGTAAGGCAAAGAGGGCAGTTTGAAAATGCTATAGCCGTCCTCACCGGAGTAGCGGCTTGCAATTTTCATCTCAAACCTCATAGCCTCGACTCCCCTCCCCCACAAATCCCTGCAGGTCTCCCCTCTTCGATCTTGCGACAACGACCGGATATTGCTCAAGCGGAAAGGAACATGGCTTCTATGCATGCGCTAATCGGTGTTGCTTATACCTCTTTCCTTCCAGGTATCGATCTAACGGGAGGCGCAGGATTTATCAGCCCTGTTTTCCGTGAATTTATGCATTGGAAAAGCCGTTTTTGGGATATCTTCGCTATCCTCTCCCAAAATATCTTTAATGGTGGGAAAAATATCGCCCAACTCAAACTGGCAGAAGCCGGTTGGAAAGTAGCCGAAGGCTCTTATAAAGAAAAAATATTACAAGCATTTCAGGAGGTCGAAGACGCCTTGCTCAATATAGAAAAAGAGAAAAAGAGGGAAGAAGATTTAATCCAATCGGTAACCGCTGCGGAAAGTAACAGCCGCCTTTCTCAAGAGAGGTTCCGTGCAGGTCTAGTCAATATCTTAGAAGTGATACATCGGGATCAAATTACCCTAGAAAATAAGCAAAATCAAATTAATGTTCTTGGTCTTAGATTCCAATCTACTATCCAGCTAATACAGGCGTTAGGCGGTAGCTGGGAATAGTAACTCACCTTACGCAATCCATGGTCCAATGGAAGCGCAAGCGAACTTCGACCAGGGAGCAGAAGCGTTAGCGATCTTGAGGAGGCCATAGCCAAATGGCTATGGCCGACGAGAGAGCCGCTCCTTGATCGAAGTGCAGCT